>CAZLKK010000021.1:20468-23228 GCA_964559995.1 uncultured Chloroflexaceae bacterium | reverse complement strand
CAATCTTGATCAGGTGATGATTGTCTTTGCCTGTGATACGCCGCCGATGAACCCCCGCCTCCTAGACCGCTTTCTTGTGGTGGCAGAGGACAACGAGATAGACGCAGTAATCATTGCCAACAAGGTAGACCTCGTGGGGGATGATACTGCTCGCCAGCTTTTTGGGGTGTATGAACGTATCGGGTATGAGGTGCTGTATGTCAGTGCTCAGGATGGAGCAGGCATAGCTGTGCTCCGCGAACGGCTCGCTGGTCGTATCAGCGTCTTTACTGGTCCCTCTGGTGTGGGCAAAAGTAGCCTGCTCAATCAGGTGCAACCTGGCTTGCAGTTGCAAACCAGCGAGGTAAGCCAAACGCTCAACAAGGGACGGCATACCACGGTAGTAGCCGAATTGCACCCGCTTGAAGACATAGAGAAGGGTGGGTATGTGGCAGATACGCCGGGTATCCGTGAACTAGCCGCATGGAGCATCCCGGACACAGAACTGGCATGGTGTTTTCGGGACATCCGCCCCTACCTCGGCAAGTGTGATTTCAACAACTGTACCCACATCCACGAGCCGGGGTGTGCTGTGCGACAGGCGGTTGAAGAAGGCACCATTGATGCAGCCCGGTATGACAGCTACGTGCGCCAGCTTGCTAATGCCGAGCGGTAGGCTTACTTGTTGCCTCGTTGCGCTCAATACGCAACCGTTCGCCGTCTAGGGAGAGCATATCGCCGGTATGTATCTGGGCAATATCCACTTGGTCTATCATGGGGATGTTGCTTATGATAGCCCCTACCGCGACAATAGGCTCACTCTCCGCGTTGACGATAGCCGCAGGAGCTATGCCCCCTTTCGCCAACCGGTACAGGATGTAGCTCCCTACGGTGCTGCCCTTGCCAGTGGGGAAAACCAACACCCGCCCCTTAATACACGCCCCCTCAAGCGGGTGTCCCTTTTCTACCACCGTCGCCGTCTCCGGGTCTACCATACCAAAGAAGCCGAGTGGCTCAGGGGAAACGAGGGCTTCTCCTGTTGCCTGTCCGTCATAGATCACGCGCCCAGTCACTTGTTGCATATATTCTCCTCCAAATCACTGCCTACGTTTGTTGTAGAGACGGGAGACCGGACGGCTCCCCCTCACCCTCTGGGAGCGGGGGCAAGGGTAAGTCGCCCGGTAGCCTACGGAAAAACACCCTAGTTTCGCTGCACCAACGGCAAATAGACTGTTGGGTTGGCGAGGTCGCTCTGCAACACGACAAACTCCTGCTCCACCGGATTTGCCTGTTGCCCATCGGCATCTTCAGCATAGACCACCACCCGGTGATTACCCGCAGAAGTTACGGTAAAGGCAGAGGTAAACGTCACAGTTTGCGCTTTGGTTAGTGACAACGTTTGTACCTCCGTATTGTTGCCAAACTCCGTATCATCTACCGTTGGATTGTAGGCAGGGGTATACAGCTTTGCCCAAACAATCAGAGCACTTTCTCCCTGCACCTGCGCCTGTATCTGCCCCTCACCATCGGTTATCGCCTCATACCCCACCTGTGAAATATAGGGTATGCCAGTCACATCAGCAGGCGAGACCGCCGAGAGTACCCCCCGACCACGCGCTGTTGCCCCGTCAGTATCGGTAGATTGCCCATCGCCGGTATCATCTAGCATTGGCTCTTGGGAGAGTGCTTGTTGGAGCATCGTACTGCTTGTCTGCCGTTGCCAGGGACGTGCAGCGACAATAGCCGCTTGTGCATCAACCAGTGCGCCTGTGAACGTGGCTCCATGCGAGAGGGCTTGGATAAAGTAGGCAGAGAAGAGGGTATGGTTGCCTAATACCCAGGAAAGTCCATCTGTACCGGTTGCGGCAATGATGACCCGACCATCTTTGCCAAGTTTGCTCAAGAAGCTGCCGCCACTTGGAGCATCAATGACCACATTGACCCGAATGTCAGGTCGTGCCGTTTCCAGCGTCTCAAGCCATGTTGCTAGTTCTGGAGCAGTTACCTGATAGCCATTCGCCTTGTCAAGATAGAAGACTTCAGAAGTCCCACGACCTACCATATACAGCGTCAACGTCCCATCTTGTCCAAGATGTTGCTGGTCTGCTGCCCATGTCGTCACGGCTTCTTGCAGCACCAAATTGAGCGGCGCACTGTACACGCCGGTGTGTGGTGGATAGATACGCCGTATCTGCTCCTCCCCAAAGCCACCCCGCTGCGTAAACAGGGTATCAACCTTTGTGGCGACATGCCCAATGGCGGTATTGGTTGGGTGGTTTTCGCCAACGATAATCACCGCATCATTAGCGCGGTTTGCGGGCAGCGCATGCACCCCTAATTTATAGGTAACATCCCATCCATATACCGGGCTTTCCTTGTTGGTCAGCTTTACATACATTGTGCCGCTTACCGGTGAGCTAAAGCGCACCCGCATACCGGGAGTGGGGGCATTCTTGGTAGGCGAACCATAGGGAGAGTCGTATACCGTGTTGCAATCCTGGTAGAGTTGCACCTGCATGGCTGCTCGTGACGATTGCGGTACACGCACATCAACAATGTATTGGCTCCCCTCGGTCACGTCAAGTCTCACCCAGTCGGTATCACCTTCCTGGTGGATAGTGCGATCTTGGGGCGCATCACCAATGGTTAAGGCGTTGGCTTGTTGGCAGGTATCGTCAACTTCATACGCATCTGGTGATGGCTCTGGCGTAGGGGATGGCGTAGGAGATGGCGTAGGAGATGGCGTAGGAGATGGCGTGGGGGATGGCGTGGGGGATGGCA
>CAZLKK010000021.1:13846-20458 GCA_964559995.1 uncultured Chloroflexaceae bacterium | reverse complement strand
CGCGGCGGATCATCGAGGGGGACGCGCTGCCGGTTGGGTCGGCGCTGGAGAGGCCTCAGAGCCCGGTGATCTATGTGGACGCGGAGGATATGCCGCGCTCGACAAAGCAGCGGGGGATGGCGTGGGGGATGGCATAGCTGTTGGCGAAGCAGTAGCAGTCGCCGTGGCTAAAGGTAGGGGGGTTGCCGTAGGCTCAACATTGCCACTACACCCATCCCCAATACAGAATGACCACGCATGCTGCGTCCCATTTGACGTGATAGCCACGTTGTATGTGCCATCGGTTAGGGGGTCTTTTGGCATCAGCACAATAGCATGCCGACTTGCGAGGACACCTCTCCCCAAACGCTGGTCATTACTTGCGCTATTTACATAGGATGTCTCATCAAAGAGGCAAGCCGTAAGGGCTGAACCACCAGTTTTGCTAATGCTATACCCACTGACGCTAGGGGTTTCCTCCAGCATCAGCATAATAGCGGGACCTGATGGGGCAGCATAGCCGGGGCATGATGTCAGTGGGTCGGGCCACTCGTTGCCGGTAAAGGCTTTGAAGGGCATCTCCTTGCCATTGCCAGGAAACATCACGGGATACGACACACTATCTGGTACACTCCCTAGACCACGAAGTACATCCAACGTAGCGGCAGATTGCCACCGACCTATAGCCTCATGATATGCCCCAAAGGCTGCCTGTTCAAGCCGCGGGTCAATAATACCAAGCGCGTGGAACGGTCCCTCCATCCACATATCAATGAAGGAATTATCTGACGCGCTGACGCTTCCGTGAACGGCAACATTCCCACTTTTGGCTGCTGCCAATCCCTCATCGGTATACCACTCCTTATTGGGGTCTTCGCTATGCCCAAGATAGTCATTTTTGACCATATAGCGGCTATGTAGTTCACACCCTTCTGTCCAACTTGGCTGTTCTGTCACGGCGGGCAGACCAGCATTTGCCCGGTAGCTATTGAGGTGGTCTAACCAGCCGGCGGTAAGAACAGGATCATCTGTTGGGAGAGTCTGTTTGTCCGTCTGGATGTCCGCAAGGGCTGGCGGCACTGGTGGTCTTCCCACACACCCCATACTGTCGGTTTGATCACAAGATACCGTCTGCTCACCAACAGCAGTAGGGGTACCAGTAACGTTCTTTTGCCCAGAATGGTTGTCAGCAGAAACAAATGAAACTGCCCCACCAATCAAAGTAATTATGGCAAAGGAAAAAAGCACAACGAGATATTTCTTCATAGGTAAAGACCTTTCCTTAAATATTATGAGATATTCCAAATCACCTTACCGTAGGTTGCTTGGTTTTTTTACGAAATAAAGCCCTGTGACAACAAAAGCAGTCACGGCATACGTTGAGGGTATCAAGCTGGCTGTGGTTCGTTTACCGCTTGGCTTTTCCCTTCATCCTCCTTGTTATCATCAGCTTCGACCACTTGGTTCTTGTAGAATATCTCTTTGATGTCAGTCTTGCGACCTTCTTCTTTAAGATACTTCTTTACCAAAAAGAAGAATACCCCCCCTTTGGTCCGTCGTCGACTTTCGTCGGGAATCATCATGCCTCCCTGGGATTCTATCTGCTCGGTTTCTTCGAGTTTCTGGAGCGCAAACTCAAGCCCAACACGCTCGATGATGCGATCTATCTGTAACAAGGCTCTGCCGTCAGTTTCCCCAAGTGCTTCTATAAGGGAGGCAACCCTTTTTTTAAAGGCTTTGAGTTCCTGTCGTTGTTTTGCCTCTACCTGTTTTTGTTGCTCTTTTTGTTCTTGCTTTTGTTGTTGGCGTTTCTTTCGCACGCTAGTATTCCTTTCTTCTTACAAGTGAATGTGTATGCAACCAACATGGTACACCCTATTGAGGAAAACGTAAAGGGGAACCCGTGTGGGAAACGGGGGGGATGTCAAAGGGCAATGTAGCCCTCCGTTCCCGTACCATGCAACCCCCCATCCCCTCGCCCCTTACAAGGGTAGGTCATGCCAATTCCAGGCAAGGTTTAACCATAGATGCACAGAGATGCACACAGATACCGGACAGGATTTCCGGGCAAGATGCTACAGCATAGCCCTTCCGAACCTCTGCGTCTCTGCATTTCTGCGTTTCTGTCGGGAATCTCTTGCCCGGTATCTAGGTCTATCTATGGGCATCTATGGTTCCATTCTGCCCGGAATCCCTGTGACCTCCCCCTGAGAGGGGGGAGCGGGTGAACGATTGCGCTTCACATCCGATACATAGCGACTATATCTTGCAACTGCTTTGCCAATTCGTGCAAATCGCGGGCGGCAGTCTCCGCCTGCCGCGTACTCGACAACGACTCCTTTGTCGCCTGCTGGATAGACTGCATCGCCTGCCCTATCTGATCCATCCCCGCTGTCTGCTGGTGGGCTGCTGCTGCCATTTGCGTATTTGCCTGCGCCCCTTGCTCAACCTCTTTGGTAATCTGGTGAATGACCTGTCCCGCCTCACCTGCCTGCTTAGCCCCCGCCTCAACCCCTTTTGAGCCTTCTTCCGTCACCATCACTGCCGCATTGGTCGCCCGCTGGATTTCGCCAAGAATATCCTGCACCTGCGCCGTGGCAGCCTTACTGCGCTCGGCTAGGTCACGTACATTCTGCGCCACCACTGCAAAGCTCTTGCCCTGCTCACCTGCTCGCGCCGCCTCTATTGCTGCGTTCAATGCCAACATATTGCTTTGGTCAGCAATTTCACTCACGGTAGTAGTAATTGCCCCAATCGCCTGCGTCTGTTCAGAAAGCGCGAGGATGGTTTGCGCGATGCTCTCCACCCGATGGCGTATCTGCGTCATCCCATTGATAGTATCCTCTACCGTTTGCGTCCCCTTCTTGGCAACAACCAACACCGACTGGCTTTCCTGTGCCAACTGCCCCGCTTGTTGGGCAGTCTGCTTGGAAATGCTCTTTATCTGGTCTACTGTCGTGGTGGCTTCAGTGATAGCAGCAGACTGCTGTGCCGCACTTGATGCCTGTTGTGATGCTGCCGAGAGGATTTCCGCGGCAGCAGAGGCAATATTGGTGCTGGCTTCCCGCACCTGTTGCGTCATCAGACTGAGCTTCTCAACCATACGGTTGAGGTTGGTACTTAGCGTGTTAAGTTCGCTATGCCCATTGAGTTGCACCCGTGCGCTAAGGTCGCCCTGTGCTACCTTTTCTGCAAACTGTGAGTACTCTTCCACTGCTGTTTGCAAGGCTTCTTGGCTTGTTTTCAAGGCAAGTGACCGCTCTTCTAGCACGGCGGTGCGTTCTTCAACCACCTGTTCAAGATTATCCCGGTGTTGGAGAATCTCGTGTTGAATACGCTTTTGCTCGCGTGCCATCTGCACATAGCCCTGCCCCAAAAACCACAAGGCGATAAGGTAGGCAAACAGACGGGCAGCATGCCAGAGCCACCACCCTGCATCCCAGAGCACGGAAAACTTGAAGGTAAGCTCAGATAACCCAAAGAGCAACGCTAAACAAAAGAAGAGGAAAAACTCCGACTTTTGCGAATGCTTGTGGTTGCTGATAAAGCGGGGGACGGCGACCAAGAACAACACCCCCGCTGCGATATTGATACCCACAGCCGAAGCGGTAAATCCCCCTTCGTAGGTCATAGACGGCAAGAGGTCTGAACGCCAAACGGATATTGCCCCAAAGATAATGCTGCCAATGGCAGCAACCCAGGGTATCCAATACCGTTCGGAAAACTTATCTAGGAGCAGCTGTCGTGGCAGCCAGATAAGCGCAAACCATGCCCCCCCCACAAAACTTGCCATACTGTGCAAAAATACAAACGCTACCCCCGGCAACAGTAACCCGTGGATAGTATCTATTAACCCCATACAGATAAGCCCAATGGCAATCAGGGCCATCTCGCCGCTATATTCGTCTTTTTCGCGCTGATACAGGAATAACCCCAACATCACTGCGGCAATCCCCCCCACCGACTCGACTGCTGCATGAACTGGGTCATTTGCCCAACGCCAATCAGTCAAGAAGGTGTTGAGCAAGAAAAGGGTAATCGCCATCGTTACGGGGGTAATCCACAAGAGCATGTACATTTGCGTTTGCCGATTGCTCATGACATTGCACTCCTTAGCATGCAGTTTTGGCTACTGGCATAAGCTGTTTCATATAATCAAGGTTAAACAAAAGCACCGCACGATCCTCGCTGGTGATAATGCCTTGCAAAATGGGCGTTGCGCTCTCTTTGGTAAACGGTGTCCATTGGTTGATAGGTAATACCTGTACATGATTCACATGATCTACCAGTAAGCCCATTTCTGCATTATCTTGTCCAATAATAATCACTTGGTTATGTAAAGAATAGGTTGGCGGGAGATTGATGATCACGCGCCCATCTAACACGGGTATATATCCCCCCCGCAACTGGAGCATGCCACAGCAGCTCTCTGGTGCGCCTGCCAGCGCAAGCAGTGCCGGCAGACGGACGATCTCGCGCACATGTGCCACGGGAATACCATATTCCTGGGGACCAATGAGACAGGTCACTACCTGTATAGTCTGCTGCCGTTGGGGAGTACGTTGTCCAAGCCCCCCCCTCCTTATTTCCGTCTGTGTTCGTTCCATAATCATCATGGTAGCTCCTATGTTGCCTCATCATTGACGATAACCCGTGGGTCGGCAATCATTTCTGGAAGGTCTATCAACAGGTTGAGATGTTGGTCTAGCCCCCGCACCCAGGAGATGCCTCGCCCGGCTACCGCAGAGATAGCGGGGGTGATGTCATTGGATGCTTGCTGCACTTCCAGCACCGTATCCGCCAACAATGCCACATCTACCCCATTGATACTGACAATGACCAAAAATGGCTCTTCTGTGATGGTCTCTTGGGGTATCTCCAGCAGGGGGCGTATATCCAGCGCGGTGAGTATCTTGCCCCGAACATTGACCAATCCCACAACAAACGGGGGAGTTGAGGGAAGACTGGTTATCTGTGCGGTGGTATGCACTTCGCGGATATGCTGTGCAGAGATGCTGTATGTTCCCTCACCAAGCCGAAAGATGAGCACCTCTTCTCCCTGGTCTACTACGGAATCTTCTTTGACCTGGGTGGCTAGGTCACGGGCGCGTTCTTCAAGAATACGCCATACCTGTTCATCATCTCGGAGTTCTTGAAATTTCATTAGGTATCCTTTCTGTCTGTTGCCCTTACCTTGCGTCTGCCCCCCCCTGCCCAGTTCCCTTGCTCCCCCAGGGGACGCGGGGTAGGGATAGGGGGGGCAGCCCGAAATACCCCCCCCACACTACAAGTTATAGGCAGAGATCGCCTGTTGCAGCGATTTGGCTAACGTGTTCAGGTCTTGAGCAGCACGCTCTGCCTGACGGGTGCTGGAAAGCGTTTGCGTTGCTCCCTGCTGAATAGCCGACATTGCCTGCCCAATCTGCTCAATACCAGCGGTCTGCTGTTGTGCGGCAGCAGACATCTGCACGCTTGCCTGCGACTCCTTCAGACGCTATCTCGTGGATAACCTGCCCCGCAGCACTCGCCTGCTTGACCCCCATCTCAACCCGTTTGGTACCTTCTTCTGTCACCATCACCGCCGAGTTGGTTACACGCTGGATTTCTTCCAGTATCTCGCTGACCTGCCCCGTTGCCCCTTTGGAGCGTTCCGCAAGCTCACGAACGTGCTGGGCAACAATGGCAAAGCTCTTGCCCTGCTCGCCTGCCCGTGCCGCCTCTATTGCCGCGTTCAATGCCAACATATTGCTCTGGTCGGCGAGTTCACTTACCGTCGTCGTGATAGCCCCAATCGCCTGCGTCTGCTCCGATAGCGACAGAATCGTCTGGGCGATGCTCTCCACCTGTCCGCGTATTTCCATCATACCATTGATAGTCTCTTCCACCGATTGCGTACCCCGGTTGGCAACTTTCATAGCCTCTTGGCTATCGTGGGCGATCTTCTCTGCCTGCTGCGCCGTCTTGTAGGTGATAGATTTGATCTCCTCCAGCGTGGCAGAGATTTGCGTGACGGCAGAAGACTGCTCGGCAGCACTCGATGCCTGTTGTGAGGTAGAGGCGAGAATCTCCGCAGCGGCGGCGGCTATATCTGCACTAGCCTGCTGCACCTGACGGGTCATACTGTGCAGACTGTCTACCATCGTGTTGAGGTCGTGTCCAAGCTGTGCTAGTTCATCTTCATTGCCATTCACCGTAAGTCGCGCACTAAGATTACCCATAGCAACCGTGCGGGCAAAGCTACTATACTGGCTAACCACTTCGTCAAGGTATTCTTTGGCTACTTGGGTTGCATTGGCAGCCTCGAGCTCTTTGGTATACCGTTTTTGCTCGGTTATCTGCTGCTGTATGGTATGCGCCATACGGCTAAAGGCTTCCGCCATTTTGCCAATCTCATCACTCCCTTCTGGCATATCATAGGAGTTGTTCATGTTGCCTTTTGCCATACCGCCCGCTGCGGTAGCCACCAGATTGATGCGGCGCGAGATGCTGCTGGCAATGAAAATCGTTGCAAACAACCCAATCATAAAGGCAATCGTTGTTCCACCAATAAGCGTCATTTTGAGCATACTTGCCGCAGCTTCTGATTCTTGGCTCCGCTCTTCAAGCAACAGCATCTCTTCCTGGCGAAATTCT
>CAZLKK010000021.1:7665-13836 GCA_964559995.1 uncultured Chloroflexaceae bacterium | reverse complement strand
TCAAGCTACGGATAGTATCTGCACGATCTCTGCCGATATTTTGCGACACAAGATCATCAATATCTTGCAGGGTTGCATCACCATTATTGACATCACGCCGTAGTTCAATAACAGAAACAAGGGCTTCCCTATCCCATTCTTCTACTTGTTGTTCAATAGTTTCTAGCACGGTGATCATCTCTGGGTTGTGATCAACCGCTTCTTTCATGGAATCGATGAGGCTTCTGTAGGTAGCCTTGCCCTCATTGTATGGCTCAAGGAAAGACTCATCCCCCGTAAGGGCAAAACCCCGCTCGCCAGTTTCCATATTGACCAGTTGGAGCAAAAGTTCGTCCGTGTCTTGGATGACATCATGGGTAAAAGCGACCCAGTACTCACGGTCTTGACTGGCAACAACGCTACTGTAGACAATAATAGCTACGGTCAGGTTGAGGGCTAAGACGATAATCACCACCGCCAATATTTTGTTCCGAATACCGATGTTGTTAAAGTAGTTCATAGTCCAACTCCTGTTCTTCCTCTACGGGTACGTGCTTCAAAGATGGTACGCATCAATGACCTGTTGCAAGGATTTTGCCAGCTTATTCAGGTCTTGGGCAGCCCGTTCTGCCTGTCGCGTACTAGAGAGCGTTTGCGTTGCTCCCTGCTGAATAGCCGACATTGCCTGCCCAATTTGCTCAATACCAGCAGTCTGCTGCTGTGCTGCTGCTGCCATCTGGACGCTTGCCTGCGATTCATTCTCTACCTCAGACGCTATCTCGTGGATAACCTGTCCCGCAGCACTCGCCTGCTTCACCCCCAACTCCACGCCTTTGGAGCCTTCTTCCGTCACCATCACTGCCGCATTGGTTGCGCGTTGGATCTCCTCCAGTATCTCACGCACCTGCCCCGTTGCCCCTTTGGAGCGTTCGGCAAGTTCACGGACGTGTTGGGCAACAATGGCAAAGCTCTTGCCTTGTTCGCCTGCCCGTGCCGCCTCAATGGCAGCATTCAATGCCAACATATTGCTCTGGTCTGCTAGTTCGCTTACGGTGGTAGTAATCGCTCCTATCGCCTGCGTCTGCTCAGAGAGCGACAGAATCGTCTGGGCAATACTCTCTACCCGTTCGCGTATCTGCATCATCCCATTGATCGTATCTTCAACCGACTGGGTGCCACGCCCGGCTATCTTAATCGCCTCTTGGCTATCGTGCGCTATCTGCTCCGCTTGCTGCGCCGTCTTGTAGGTGATAGCTTTGATCTCTTCCAACGTGGTAGAAATCTGGGTAACAGACGAAGACTGCTCGGCAGCACTTGATGCCTGTTGCGAGGTAGAGGCAAGAATCTCGGCGGCTGCGGCGGCTATATCCGTGCTGGCTTCATGCACCTGACGGGTCATCGTGTGCAGGCTATCTACCATAGCGTTTAGCCCACTCCCAAGCGAACCAAGCGAGCCATTGTGCTGGACAGTAAGGCGTTGGCTTAGGTCGCCCTGGGCGATACGGTCTGTAAAGGCGAGGTAGTCTGTCACGGCATGTTCTAGTTCCTCGCGGGTGTTGCGTTCAATCTCCTGGAGTTTCCTAGCCTCTTCTTGGGCTTCCTGCTCCTTTTGTATCCGTGTTTGCAATGATTCTGCCATCGTGTTAAAACTGGTTGCCAGCTCGCCTATCTCATCCTGCCGCTTAATCGTCAAGCGACGATTGAGGTTGCCCTCGGTGATAGCTTTGGCAACGTCAACCAAGTGCTTGAGGGGACGGCTGAGGGTTTGCCGGGTGAAGACAACCAAGAGGGTAACGGCGATGACCGCTGTGATAGACATGACAATCAAGGCATAGCGGGTTTGGGCATTGACGGGGGCATAGAAGCTGGCTTCAGGGACACGATGGATGTAGTACCAATTGACGGTATCAAGTTTTTTGATCAGAGACTCGGTAGTTTCCTCAATACTGGCGGCTTTTCCCGAAAAAAAGAGGTGGTCTTGTGTGGAGCTCTTGAGGGTAATAACCGCTTCTTGCACATCTTGCACATTGGTCGCATCGTTCAAGTAAGATGCAGTTTGGCTTCCAAATCTTCCCTTGTCTATCATCTCCTGTTTGACAGATTCAGCTAGGGGGACAACCGGGTGAAAGAGCAACTCTTCGTGGGCGGGGTGGACAATACGGATAAGGTGCTCGTCAAGTAGCATCCCATAGCTGCCCGTACCAGTACGGTCTGTATCAAAGTTCATAATAGCCTGCAATTCATCAAGGGAATTGCGAAGGTCTATCAATCCAATGATCGCCCCATTATCATCATACACCGGTGCGGTAATGTGAAAAAAGACCTCTTCTTCGCCTGGCTTAGCTCCTATCTCCGAAATAGCCGTATCTCCCCGCAAAGCAGCGATAATCTCTGGGCGATTGCCAAAGTCTTTGCCAACAATTGAAGCAAGGGAACTTAAAAAGACCTTCCCCTCGGTATCCAACACAGAAACAGACGAGTAGCCATAGGCATCGCGTATTTGGTGTAAAATACTCGCGGCTTCGCTAACCGTTTCTGCATCGGCAGAGTCGATGAGCCCATCACGGATACCGGGGAGAGCGGCGACTACCTGGGCATCGGAGCGGCGTTCGTCAAGATAGGCTTCGATACGTTCAATAGATGCTTCCACGCGGGCTTCAACTCGGCCTTGGGCAATGTCCAACATACTTTGGCTGGAAAAACTATTGTTGATGTAGGTTAAAATAATCATAGGGCCAACAGAGCCGAGTAGAAAGAACAGGATAATCTTACTACTCAGGGAGCGGGTGGGTGATAGTGAACGAAACATTATACAGTCCTCCTACGCAACAGCATGCATTTCTTGGTAACTCGATACAATATCCCATCAAAAACGAGGCACCGCTAACGAGACCAAGCAAAAGAACATCCATGATGTTGCCTTCCACCGATGGATAGTATGGAATACGCATAGCAACTTTTGCTTGGTCTCCTCCCCAGATTTCTGCTCAGTGGAACATGTGCCCAACGTTTTCAATTTTGGTCATGTACTTCCTTACTAGTATAGCCTATCTTTTGGGCAAAAGTCCATGCGTAAGGTTACGTATTCTTACAAAAAATTTTGGGGTTCTTTTGTATGAAAACTAGGTAGTGTCGTAGCAGTCGTTGGGGGAAAGTAATAACGCCCCGCGGCAACCTCCCGCACAGCATGAATAATATCGTCAGCACTCGCCTGCTTGACGATATACCCATACGCCCCATTCTCACGGGCAGACTGGGTATAGGATTCATCCGCATGGATCGAAAGAAGAATAATGCGGGTAGTTGGGCTTTTCCTTTGTAGTATTTGCGTGAGTTCCAATCCATTCAAGCCCGGCATACTCAGGTCGGTTATCAAAACATCTGGTTGCATATGCTCTACCAGGCTGATAGCCGCAAATCCATCGGCAGCTTCACCAACTACCGTAACATCTGGCTCTTCTTCAAGGATAGTGCGTATCCCAAGACGTACTATTTGGTGATCATCTGCAAGAACAACGGTTGTCATAGCTTATGCTCTCTACTAGGAAATAACGATAGGGGACTCCCAATTTCTCTCTAACCTCCGGTGGTTTACTGAAAAGCCATGAGGAGATGCCGGCTGAGATAGGGGGCTTTTCTATCACCTAACTCTTAGTATACCACCCAGCGGTTTCGCTTGGTAATTCGCATACTTACGTAGTTTTTGGGAAAATTGCTACGTAGTATACTCGTCAGAGGGAGCATATCAAGGGTATAATTGGAATAGGGGGAGACAAAACGTTCCCCTCGCCCTGGAATGGGAGCGGGAGCAGGGGGAGCGGGGAATACCATAGGGGGCTTTGCCCACTGACCTACCCCTGAAGGGGGGGATGGGGGGGTAGGCAATGTCATTGAAAGAATGCAGTGGTTGTATGAGTAGTGAGCAACAGGAAAACCGCCTAGTTGGGAGCGAACCATTGAATCAACACATCCAAGAGCTAGAACAGACAATAACAGAACTGACCAACCAATTGCAGCTTGCCCAGGGCGAAATAGAGAGCCTTACGAGCGTCATGAACGCAGCCCAAGCTATATCTGGCGAGATCGTCCTCTCCAAGCTGCTCTCCAAGATGATGCACATTGTCATGGAAAATGACGGGGCAGATCGGGGCGTGTTGATATTGGATCGCAAAGGGCAGTGGATAATAGAAATAGAGGGGCACAGGCAAGCCGAATCCCTCCAGATAACCACGCCGGCGTACCAACTAGAACCGTCACATCCCGATGGGCAAGCTAGGCAAGAGAGCCAACCTGTCCCCCTTACCATCATCAACTCCATTGCCCATACCCGCGAGATGGTCGTATTGGACAATGCTCGCGTTGGGCAGTTTGCCCACGATCCCTACATCCTCGCCAACCAACCCTGCTCGGTGCTAGGTATGCCGCTTATGCACCAGGGCAAATTCATCGGCATCGTCTACCTAGAGCACCACCACGTTATCGGCACCTTTACCCCCTCACGCCTAGAAGTGTTGCATATCCTTACCAGTCAAGCTGCAACCTCTATTGAAAACGCCTACCTCTATAGCCATATGGAGACGCTTGTCGAAGAACGCACCGCCGAACTCACCACAATGAACAGCGCATTGCAAGCAGAGGTAGCCGAACGCACATGGATAGAGCAAGCCCTACGCGAAAGCGAAGCCATCTACCGGGCAATGTTTGAGCGCAACCACGCCGTCAAGCTGTTGATAAACCCCGCAACTGGGACAATCATAGATGCGAACCCGGCAGCGTGTGACTTTTACGGCTATACCCTAGCAGAGCTACGCAACAAGAAGATTTCTGAAATCAACACCCTGCCCGCCAACAAAGTGAAAGAGGAGATGGAACAAGCGAAAAGCCAACAACGGGGCTATTTTCTCTTTCGCCACCAGCTCGCCTCTGGCGAAGAGCGCGATGTAGAAGTTCACTCAGGACCTATTGAGATACGTGGGCGAACGCTCCTCTTTTCCATTATCCACGATGTAACCGAGCGGGTGCAGGCTGAGCGTGACCTACAACGACATGATGCCATCCTAGAAGCCGTATCTACCGCCGCGCAACACTTCCTCAAAACGAGCAGCTATAAACAGGAAATCCCCATATTCCTAGAACTTGTCGGCATAGCAACAGGAGTCAGCCGGGTAGCCTTCTTTACCATACAAAACAGCAGCCACAACGAACTAATCGCACAGCAGCAGGAAACGTGGGTATCGGCGGGGCAAAAACACCTCTTCACCACCACGCGCCGCCCATCTGGATACCTGCGGCAACTAGGCAGCAACAACAACCGACAATTCCCCCGTTGGCACATGCAGCTTTGCCAGGGGCTTCCCCTCTACGGAAATGTCGCCAACTTCCCCAACGAAGAACAACGGGTCTTGGGGCAGCAGCATATTGTTTCCCTCGTCATCATCCCCATTTTTGTTGAGCGCGAATGGTGGGGGTTCATAGAATTTGACGTATGCCAACAAGAGCGCATATGGACGGTGGCAGAGGTCAAAGCCCTAGAAGCGGCGACGAGCCTGATGAGCGCAGCTATAGAGCGTGAACGCATACAGCGTATCCTCAAGGAAAACGAAGAACGCTTTCGCACTATCATAGACTTTACCTACGATTGGGAATATTGGATAAACCCCCACGGCACCTTTACCTATGTTTCCCCCGCCTGTGAACGTATCACCGGCTACCCCCCAGAAACCTTCCAAGCAGACCCACTCTTTTTGCGGTCTATCATTCATCCAGAGGATACCCCCCCCGAAGGAATCACCCCCCAGACCCCATTGGTAATAGAAATGGAAGAGGTAGGGGTCTCAAGAGCAGAGTTTCGCATCATCACCCGCCAGGGTGAAGTACGCTGGATTGGGCATGTCAGCCAGCCAGTCTACACACCAGATGGTCGCTGGTTAGGGCAGCGTGCCAGCAACCGCGACATCACCGAGCGGGTCATTGCGGAGCAAGCCCTACGCGAAAGCGAGGAGCGATACCGGGCTATCTCTGAACTCGTTTCTGATTATGCCTATGCGCTCACTGTTGCCGCTGATGGTTCCCACCACCTAGCATGGGCAACCGATGCTTTCGTCCGCACAACAGGCTTTTTGCCAGAGGAGGTAGCCATACAGGAGGGATGGTGGCATGCGCTGGTTTTGCCCCATGATGGCGAGGTAGTCG
>CAZLKK010000021.1:0-7630 GCA_964559995.1 uncultured Chloroflexaceae bacterium | reverse complement strand
CAAGGGCAAACCAGCGTGAGTGAATTTCGCATCGTGACGAAGGGGCAACAAGTGCGCTGGCTTCGTGAGCACGGGCAGCCGGTGTGGGATACGGACCTGGGTCGGGTCATACGTATCTACGGGGCAGCACGCGATATTACCGAGCAACGCGAAATCCAAGAAGCCCTGCGCCGATCACACGACAATTTGGAGATGCGCGTTGCCCAACGCACCGCCGAATTGGAAGAGACCAACCACCTCTTACAGGTATCACAGGCAACGCTAACAGAGCGGGAAGCCTTGTTTCGCGGATTGGTCGAGTCTATGGATGATATAGTCTTCATGCTGGATACAGAACAACGGCA
This sequence comes from uncultured Chloroflexaceae bacterium, assembly GCA_964559995.1. Taxonomy (GTDB): domain Bacteria; phylum Chloroflexota; class Chloroflexia; order Chloroflexales; family Chloroflexaceae; genus JAAUSY01. The sequence continues at coordinate 7,286 of CAZLKK010000021.1, read as the reverse complement.
TACTGGCGTATTTGGGCGTTGGCTAGAACGCTACGGACTCTCGCCAGAGCATTTTTTGGGCAAGACTTCGGCTGAACTCCAGGAAGACACCGCTGCGGTACATACCGCAGCAAATGCTTGTGCTCTTGCTGGCGAATATGTCGTCTATGAATGGTCAAGCGGCGACCCGCCAATCACCATCCAAACATCCCTATCGCCACTCCACAACCCTACCGGAGAGATCATCGGGTTGGTTGGCGTAGGTCGAGATATAACCCAACTCAAGCAGGCGGAGGCGGAGCTACGCCGGGTCAATCGTTCGCTCAAGACCCTAAGCGACTGTAACCAGGTCTTGGTACGGGCAACCGATGAGCAAGAATTGTTGTACGATATTTGTCGTATCTTGATTGAGATAGGTGGCTACCATATGGTCTGGGTTGGCTTTACGCATCATGATGATGACCATGCTGCTACGACCAATCCCCAGATAGTCCAGGTAGCCCAGTCTGGTTGTCCTGAAGACTATCTCCAGCAGGTTGAGCAGCAGATGAAGCAAGCACCGGGGGGAGAAATCCCCTGGAATACCGCCCTACAGACTGCCAATCTCTACATCTATGAGGGGATACTGGGAGATGAACGAGACCCTGCCGTCCACGAGGTCTGGCGACAGGATGCCCAACAGTGGGGCTACCAATCGCTCATCGTGCTTCCCCTCATTGCGAAGGGAATCCTCTCTACTGACTCCTTCTTGCTAGGGGTCATCACCATCTACACCCAGAGCGTATCCCCCTTTGATGCCGCCGAGGTAGCCCTGCTTGATGAACTGGCAAACGACCTGGTGTATGGCATTACCGCCCTGCGAACTCGTGATGAATATCGGCGCACAGCAGCCCGTCTCCACAACATTCTCAACATTGCAGCCAATGCCATCATAGCCGTAGACTCCCAACATGGGATAACCCTGTTTAACCCGGCTGCCGAGCTCATCTTTGGCTATACCAAACAGGAAGTCTATAACAAACCGTTTGAATCGCTGTTAGCCCCCTCCCATGTTCAGGTCTACTACGACTATATCCAAGACCTTGCGACAATGACCCGCGAGCAAATCAGCGGTTCCTACATAGAAGTCACCGCCCGCCGCAGGTATGGCAGCATCTTTCCCGCGGAAATCTCTGTAGCTTCTGCCGATCACGATGGACTGACCACCTATATCATCATCCTACGTGATAGTACTGCCCAAAAGCAAGCCGAGGAAGACCTGATAGATTCCCGTAATCGGATTGCCAATATCCTAGAGAGCATTACCGATGGGTTCTTTGCGCTCGATACCCAATGGCGGTTTATCTACGTCAATCACGAGGCAGAGCGGTTGTTGCGGCATAGCCGTGAGGAACTTTGGGATCAAGAGGTCTGGGAAACCTTCCCAGAAGCAAGAGAGACAGATTTTTACCAGAAGTATCACCAAGTCGTCACAGAACAGCAGTCAACTACTTTTGAGACCTTCTATCCCCCCTGGGGAGTCTGGTTTGAAGCGCATGCCTACCCCTCCAGTGATGGATTGTCGGTCTACTTCCGGGATATAACCGAGCGGGTACGGGCAGAGCAAGAGCTCCACCGGGTCAACCGTGCGCTCAAGACTTTGAGCGAGGGCAACAAGACGGTAGTCCGGGCAACATCCGAGCAACAGCTGTTGCAAAACGTCTGCGAGAACATTGTCCAATATGGCGGCTATCGTATGGTGTGGGTGGGCTTTACGGAGAAAGAGGGCGAGCAGCGCGTCATTCCCATAACCCACGCCGGACATGAAGACGGCTACCTGCAAAACCTGACGATTATGTTGCAGGATGACCAGTATGGGCAGGGGCCCACAGGTAAAGCTATCCATACAGGACTCCCCCACGTCATACGCCACATCCGCACCGACCCTAGCTATACCCTCTGGCGTGATGAAGCCCTCAAACGGGGCTATGAGTCCTCCATCGCCTTGCCGCTCTTAACAGATGAAACCCTCTTGGGGACGCTCAATATCTACGCAGATGAGCCAGATGTTTTTGACGAAGCCGAGATAGCCTTGTTACACGAAATGGCAGACGACCTAGCCTATGGCATAGCCGCCCTCCGCATACGCCAACAACACCGCGAGGCAGAAGAACTCGTGCGTTACCAGAAAACCTTGCTAGAATGTCAGAGCGAAGCGGCTTTTGACGGCATCCTTGTCACATCCCGCGAACGGGAGATACTCTTCTACAACCAGCGGTTTCTGGAAATGTGGCTCCTACTAGAAGCAGATATAGCCTCACGACAGGGAACACTACTCCTTGACCTTGTGACAGATCAGCTGGTAAACCCCGAAACCTTCGTGAGCGAGATTAACACCATTTACGAACACCCGCTGCAAACAAGCTGGCAGCAGGTAGCCCTCAAAGATGGGCGGACATTTGAACGATATACCGCACCGGTGAACGACAAAGATGGCACCCACTACGGGCGCGTTTGGTTTTACCGCGACATCTCCGAACACAAACAGCTAGTCAACCAACTGAGCATAGCCAATGAACGGCTACAAATGCTCTCCCGTCGGTTAGTAGAGATACAAGAAGGCGAACGCCGGCACATCGCCCGCGAATTGCACGATGAAATTGGGCAGGCATTGACGGGGCTGCATCTGCTGCTAGAAATGATGAACCGGGCTACTACCCTAGCGCAGGTACAGAGTAAGCTAGGAGATGCCCGGCAACTCGTCTATGATCTGATGACGCAGGTGCGCGAAATGTCGCTAGACCTACGCCCCGCTATGTTGGATGACCTGGGGCTGCTCCCCACCTTGCGCTGGTATTTCAACCGCTACACCACCCAAACCGGCATACCCGTCATTTTCAAACATACCGCTATGGAGCAGCGGTTTGCCCCAGAGATAGAGACTGTTGTCTACCGGCTGATACAAGAAGCCCTTACCAACGTAGCCCGCTATGCCCAAGTGGAAGAAGTGACCGTCCGTATTTGGAAAGACCCCCAAACGCTTGGCATGCATATAGAAGACACGGGTATCGGGTTTGACCCCGAAGCAGCCCTAGCCACCAACGCCTCGAGCGGACTCGCCGGCATGCATGAACGGGTGGGGTTGCTCGGGGGAACACTAGAGATAGAATCCTCCCCAGGGCAGGGAACCTGTATCGTTATAGACCTACCATTGTTAGCAGAGTTGGACAAACAAGAGCAAGAAGGCAAGATTGATTGAAGGCAACATTGATTGAAGGAATGAAGTAGTTTTATGTATAGTGAGGAACAGGAAAAACGTATTACGGAAAGCGAACAATTACCCCAACATAGACAAGAGCTAGAACAGACCATAGCAGAACTAACCAACCAATTGCAGCATGCCCAGGGGGAAATCCAGCAAGCTGCCCAGACCAAAATCGCCTTGCAAGCCAGCGAAGAACGCTTTCGGATGCTCATTGAGCAAAACACTGACGCAATAGTCGTGCTACACGAGGGGATAGTCGCGTTTGTCAACCCCGCTGCCTGCCAATTGTTTCATCGGACCGAGGATGAACTCCTCGGCAGAGAACTAGGGTTCCCCATAGTCGCCAGCGACAAAGCCGAGGTAGATATTTTTGACCGCGAAGGCAAGCAGGTAGTCGCAGAGATGCGCGTGGCAGACATCTTTTGGGAAAGTACCCCCGCACAGCTTGCCACTTTCCGCGATGTCACCGAGCGCAAATTGTTGGCAAATGAACTGGAGTTGCGCGTAGAAGAACGCACCGCCATGCTCCAACACACTCTCCACCAGCTTTCTACCGAACTAGCAGAACGGGAGAAGACCGAAAAAGCCATCCTGCGCCGTGATGCCATCCTCGAAGCGATAGAGTTTGCCTCCCATCGGTTTCTCAAGCGGCAAAGTGTCTCGCAAGAAATACCGCTGGTCCTGGAGTACGTTGGGCGGGCTACCCTGGTGAGCCGCATTGCCCTGTTTCAAGTCCACAACGAGTCTTTTTTGCAAATCTTCAGCCATTCCTTTACCCGTTCTCGCCAGTCTGGACACCTACAAGATACCAGCCAAAACTCGCTCTACACAACGGGGCTAAGTGCGCCGGGACCACGCAACTTCTCGCGTTGGAAAGAGCAACTTCGCCGCGGGTTGTCGCTGCACGGTGATACCCGCACCTTCCCCCCAGATGAGCGTGAGGTACTCGAACACGAACTCGTCTCCTCGCTGGTTGTGGTGCCTATCTTTGCCGACCAGCAGTGGTGGGGGTTTATAGAGTTTGACGAGGCGCAGTCGGGGCGGTTGTGGATGCTGGCAGAGCTAGAAGCCTTGCGAGCAGCCGCTAGTATGATAGGCTCTGCTATCCAACATGGGCGTGTGGTTGAAGCCTTGCGCCAGAGCGAGGAGCGGTTTCGAACGATAGCCGACTTTACCTATGGATGGGAATATTGGGTCAGTCCTTCCGGCTCCTACCTCTACGTCTCACCCTCGTGTGAGCGTATCACCGGCTATGAACCAACGGCATTTCAGCAGGAGCCAGCATTGTTTACCCAGATAGTTCATCCTGAAGACCGGGCGTTTGTCGCCTTTCACCTCAACCAAGAGGCAAGCGAGGGGGGGGATAGGCAGGGAGAGGGAGAGGGAGAACATACCGAGATACGATTTCGCATTGTCACCAAAGAAGGAGAGCTTCGCTGGATAGGGCATGTATCGCAGCCCATTTATTCTGCCGATGGGACATGGCTAGGGCGGCGTGGCAGCAACCGCGACATCACCGAGCAGGTGGGGGCGGAAGAAGCCCTGAAGCGCGAACAACGGTTGTTTATTGGGGGACCCGTTGTCGTCTTCAAGTGGCGGGCAGGCGACTCGTGGGATGTGGAGTATGTTTCCCCAAATGTTATCCAGTTTGGCTACCAACCAGAAGCCTTCACCAGCGGCGCAATTTCCTACACTACGTTCATACACCCTGATGACCAAGATCGCATTGCGTTGGAAATGCGGACCTACGCCGAGGTTGAGGATACGTGGTTTGAACAGGATTACCGCATTATCCAAGCAGATGGACAGATTCGCTGGGTCTATGCCTTCAACCGTATCATTCGGGCAAACACCGGCGATATCACCCATTACGATGGGTATATCCTCGATATTACCGACCGCAAGCAGGTTGAAGCGGCACTGCGCCAGAGTGAAGAGCAGTTTCGTACTTTTGTAGAGCGCACCGATGATTTGGTCGTCCAGCTTGATAGCACATCCGTGATTACCTACGTTAATCATGTGGTGAAACGTATTTTGGGGCTATCAGAGGAAGAATGTATTGGCAAAAAACTCTTTGACTTTATGCCGAATGATGATCGCAAGCGGATACAAATTGCCTTTACCAGCTGGCTGAAGAATAATGCATCGAGCGTCACCTTTGAAGGTCGTCTCATCCACCGTTCGGGGGCTTCCCATACGATGCATTGGTCAATGAATATGCGCTATACCCCCGATGGGACGTTGCTGACGGTCAATGGTATAGGGCGTGATTTCACCGAACGCAAGCGGGTTGAGGAAACCTTGCGTGAGCGGGAAGCCCGCTATCGGACGATCTCAGAATTGGTGTCTGATTTTGCCTATGCCTTGCGGGTGGAGCAAGATAATACCTTAGTGTTGGAGTGGGTAACAGATGCCTTTTCGCGCATCACGGGCTTTACTATGCAGGAGGTAGAAAAACAGGGAGGGTGGTATAGTTTGGTCTATCCTGATGATGTGATGTTGGTGCGGCAGAGCTATGATTGGTTGCTCTCTGGGCAACATTCCGATGAGTATGAATTTCGCATTGTGACGGGACAGGGGGATATTCGCTGGCTCCGCAATCACCATCGCCCGGTGTGGGACAAGTCGCTAGGTCGGGTAGCGCGTATCTACGGCGGTATGCGGGATGTGACGGAGTGGAAGCAGGCAATGGAGGCGATGCAGGAGAGTGAACAAAAGTTCCATTGCTTCTTTGAGCAATCCCAAGATGGTATGGTGCTGATGAATAATCTCGGCTATATTGTGGAATGTAATCATCGGGCTGAGGTGATATGGGGGCAAAAGCAGTATGATGTGATGGGGTTGACGTTGTGGGATGTGCTATTTGAGGCGATACCAGACCAGCAAAAGCAAGGGCATGCATATGAGCAGATGAAAGCTCACTTTGAGCAGCAAATGCAGGCTGATTACACGGTACGGCAAGAATGGGTGGTGCAGGAGATATGCACTGGTGATGGGGTATATAAGGTGGTAGAATCGCTGGTATTTCCCATCCAGACAGACCACGGTACGCTGATGGGCGGGGTGATGCGGGTACGTTCTGACCGCCACGTTGACGGGGCATGATGGGCATGCTATGATGGGTGAGGTGTGGATTTAGGACATAACGAAAGGGAGACTGAGTATGGAGCTAGGACTTTCTGGCAAAGTTGCCTTTGTCGCTGGTGCCAGTCGAGGACTAGGCAAAGCGGTTGCGTATGAACTGGCACGGGAAGGCGCATATGTTGCCCTCTGTGCTCGCCATGAGCACGATCTGCATACCACAGCCGAGATGATTACGCAGGAGACGGGAGCCGAGGTGTTGCCGCTTGTGGCAGATGTGACCCGTCCTGATGCGATTGAACAGGCGATAGCTGCGACCCTCGCTCGTTGGCAAGGGCTACATATCCTTATCGTCAATGCTGGCGGCGCACCTGCGGGGCGGTTTGATGACCTTGACGATGAAAGTTGGTACAATGCCTTTGATCTCACCTTTATGAGTGCCATACATCTCATCCGCGAAGCGTTGCACCCGATGCGAGCGGCTGGATGGGGCAGAATTATTGCCATTACGAGTACCACCGTTCGGCAGCCCATAGATGACCTGTTGCTTTCCAATGCGATACGTCCTGGCGTGGTGGGGGTGCTGCGCTCGCTGGCAACAGAGCTGGCAAACGAGGGTATCACGGTGAACAATGTTGCCCCTGGCTACACGATGACGGAGCGGGTACAGAGTTTGGTGCGTGACCGTGCGGAGCGCAGCGGCGAGACGGAAGAGGGGGTATTGGGCAAGCTCACCGCGGCTATGCCGATGGGTCGTATGGGGGAGCCAGACGAGTTGGCGGCGGCGGTGGCATTTTTGGCTTCTACCCGTGCATCCTACATCACGGGGCAGACGCTGCTCGTGGATGGGGGGACGTTTCGCGGGTTGCTGTAGGGTGGGGGAGTTTTCCCCCGCTCCCCCCTGCTCCCGCTCCCATCCCAGGGCGAGGGGGGAGCCGAACATTGGGCGCACCGCCGTGCGCCCCTGCACCCGCATACAACC
>CAZLKK010000020.1:11743-23562 GCA_964559995.1 uncultured Chloroflexaceae bacterium | reverse complement strand
TATTTTCGTGAATAGTTGTAGCGATCTCCATCTGGGAGATACTCAGTCACACCTAGCGAGCGTCCACGCGGAATAATCGTCACACGATTTACCGGATCGCTTTCTGGCATCATAATGGAGACCAACGCATGCCCCGCTTCGTGATAGGCTATCACCTTGCGGTCTTGCTCGGTCATCAACAGGGGGCGTTCTGTCCCTAGCAAAATCTTCTCTAGGGCTTCACGAAAATGTTTCATAGCAATGAGCTTGTCGTTGGAACGGGCAGCGTGTAGGGCAGCTTCATTCACGAGATTGGCAAGATTTGCCCCGGCAAAACCGGGCGTTTGCCGGGCTAACACGGACGGGTCAACTTCGGATAATACGGGCTTGCCCCGCAGGTGGGTGTTGAGAATAGCCTCACGCCCACGCACATCTGGCAACCCCACTGTCACTTGGCGATCAAACCGTCCGGGGCGCAGCAATGCGGGATCAAGCACATCGGGGCGGTTGGTGGCGGCTATGACAATCACGTTTGTGCTCTCTTCAAACCCATCAAGTTGCACAAGTATCTGGTTGAGGGTCTGTTCCCGTTCGTCATGTCCCCCACCAAAGCCAGCCCCACGTTGTCGCCCAACGGCATCAAGTTCATCAATGAAGATGATCGCCGGGGCATTACGCTGCGCTTGGTCAAAGAGATCGCGCACCCGACTTGCCCCTACCCCAACAAACATCTCGACAAACTCACTGGCACTGGTGCTGAAGAACTGCACTCCTGCCTCGCCTGCAATAGCACGGGCAAGGAGCGTCTTCCCCGTACCTGGCGAGCCAACGAGCAACACTCCACGCGGGATTTTCGCGCCGAGTTGCTTGTAGCGTTCTGGGTGCTTGAGAAAGTCTACCACTTCAACGAGCTCACGCTTGGCTTCTTCTGCCCCCGCAACATCGCTAAATTTGACGGTAGGCTTGTCTATGGAATGTTGCTTGGCACGAGACTGCCCAAACGAAAAAATACCACTTTGTTTGCCAGCCTGTTGGCGCATAAAGTAGATGACTGCCGCAATGATCAACAGCACGGGACCAAAGGAGAAAAGGAGGTTGAGCAACAGGGATTGTTGCTGCTCTACCGGAGTCACTTGTACGCCATGCTCTTCAAGCAGCGGCAGGAGACGATCATCGCCAATGGAAGCGTTGTGGTAAATGCATCTGCGGTGGTGGTGGCTTCTTTTGCTTTGAGCGGAAACCAATCCGGTGCTTCTTTGGCATCGGGGTTTTCTACCGGCTCGGTAAATTCCCCGGTTATCTTTTGCCCTTCCATCGTGAGACGAGCCACATTGCCTTCCCGTACATAGGTTAGGAAGTCGCTGTAAGGAATAGTCATGGAAGAGCTGCCAAGTTGAAGGGTGAAGAGTTGTACGACAAAAATGGTGAGTAAAAAGATAATAAAAAAGTGTCCACTCATGACCCACCGAGAGGACTTTTTGTTTTGTTCTTGTTCTGGTTCTTGGTTCTTGTTGTTTTGGAACATTGCTTATCCCTTCTAAATCTATACGTTATGTGCTATCGTGTATGGCGACCCACCCGTATCTGGCTCAAGTATACGTGGGGGGGATGTGCTGCATAGGACGATAGCAGCAGGTATCTGGTTTCACCTTTGTTCCTCTCATTATAACGGAAAATCCAAAGTTTAGACAGTGTTTATTGTTAATATTTCGTAAGATTACCCCTCCATTGCCCGGTTGTCCCCCGCTGCCCCCCATTCCCTGCCCCGCGTCCCACCGAAGGGAGAAGGGGAACGCACACCGGGCAACCCCCATCCCCTAACCCGCGTCCCACGACGCGGGAGAAGGGGAACCGGGCAGGTGCTCCCCCCCTCGCCCTGGGGAAGAAGGGGCAGGGGGAGCGGGTAAGAACTGGTATGATTGGGCAACTATCCCGGTCTCTAGTCCAGGCGAAAGACCGCAGCGATACGCCCAAATTGCAGTTTTGTCCCATCAACGATAGGGGTTGGCGTGTTTGGCTCAATGCGCTCACCATCAACTCGAGTGTGGTTCGTGCTGTCTAGGTCTGTCACACTCCAGGTATTGCCGCTTCTGTTGATACGGGCATGTTGACGGCTTACCCCGCCTGCCTCGCCCCCATAGGAAGTCAGGTCTACCTCTGGGAAAATCTGACTCACCGGGTCTTCTCGCCCAACGATAAACTCCGTTCGATCTGTCGGCAGGGGAAATGCATGTTTGCCATCGAATAACTCCAACCGAGGACCCGCATTGTGTTTGGGCTTGCCAGAATCAAATTCAACCGGTTTGCCTTCGCGCAGCGCGGTAATCTCAGCCTCTACCAGCGCAAGGGCTTGGCGGGCTTCTTTTAGCCCCTCCTCCAAAAATGATGGGATAGAGCCAGTGGGATAGTTGGTACGCATCTGCTCAAACTGGGCAATCGTCCCACGGTGGACATCTACCAATTGCTCTAGGCGAGCCAATTCTGCCGGTGCTGGGCTCGACATAGTTTCCAATCGTTGCTCGGCTTCCTCTAGGGCTTGGCGAGCTTCTGCAAGCCCCTGGTTGAGGTACGTTGGGACGCTGCCAGCGGGGTAGGCTTGGATCATCTGCTCCATCTGCTGGATAGTCGCCTTGTGCCGCTCTATTTCCTCTTCAATGCTTTCTTTGCGTTGTGGTTCTGGCTCAGGATCAACCGGTATATCTACCGTCATACCGGGTTTCGGTACATCCGTTGTGTCGTCAGTAATCGTTGCGGGTGAGGGCGGCGACACGGGAGGCTGTTCCGGTTGTGGTTGGGGTGCCAAGATCGTCTCTTCTGTCGCAGGCGGGGGACTGGCTACCCCTTCTTCAGGTTGGGAAGCTAGGACCGTCTTGTCCTCCGCTGGTGGCGGACTGGCTCCAGCTGGTGGCGGACTGGCTAGGACCGTCTTCTCCTCCGCTGGTGGGGAAGCTCCTGGTGCTATTGGTGGGGGTTCAGGAGCCAACACAGTTTTTTCCGCTTGTTCGGCTGGTGCTCCATCTGGTGCTGGTATTTGATCCCCTCCCCCATACAACACGGTCTTTTCATCAGCACCAGCAGCTGCCCCAGGTTGTGGTGGTAGTGGAGTTTGGTCAGCCAACACCGTTTCTTCATCTGGCTGTACCCCGTGTGGAGCCATCTCGGTAGGGGCATTAGAATCGGCTATCGCTTGCGATTCTGTCCGTAGGTCCTGCCCACAATTATCACAAAAAGCCTGACCAGGCAGGGCTGGTGCTCCACAACCGGAGCAGGTCACAGGTTGCACGGCTGCTGGCTGTTCTCCTGTTTCTGCTGCGCCTGCGGCAGCATGGGAACTCGCGTGGTCCAGGCGTGCGCCACACTGATCACAAAACCGATTGGAAGGATCATTCTGCGCTCCGCAAATATGGCAAACAATCATAAATTCTACCCTCCTTAAACATTTCTAGCCAAAGATCGCGGCACAAGCCCACCTAGCGAGCGGGAAATGGTTCCTAACGTCTTGTGCCAACATACCCTGGGTCTTATTCCTCAAGTTTCTGGGTCAATCGTCGGGTTGCATAGCGCAAATGTTTTTGATCTTCCGCGCTTACTCCCGTTCCCTCTTCCAGTTGATCGGCATGGTTCTGGGCTGCTTCTGCCAGTTCCATTTCGCCAAGATCGAGCAATCGGGTCGCTGCAGCACGCAATTTCTGGGTTGCTGCCCCGACATTTCCTACATCTGCTTCTTCCAATGCGCGTGTTTGCAACTTGAACGCGGTAACACGCTCCACCAAATTCATCACTTGGGGGGTATAGGCTGCGTCTGCTTCATTTGCGACAAAATCGAGCAGCAAATCTTCCTTGTTCAACACCTGCTGTTGCTTGCCTACCGGGGTTCCATGCAATTCAGCTTGGGCAACCCGAAAGGACCCAACAGCACGCGAGGGTATCATCAATTCAAAAATGACGCTTGCCCCGCTGCCATAGGAGAGGTCGCCCATTTTGACCAACAGTTGGGTTTCGTTTTCCTGCTGAAGTCCAAGATGGGCAATAGATGGGGTAGCCCGGTAGACCGCTCGTGGGGTAACATCCCGCACGATACGCAACAACAGACGGGCATCACGAATAGCCGTCCCCTGGACCTGCTGCATAGTCCGCTGAAAGAACGTGTCTATTTGGGTGGGGTCTGCGATGTAATCGGAAGCCCCATTGGTCATCGTTGCGAGATCATCGAGGAGCTTTTCGTTCCACTCTGCCCCAAGCCCTAGTGCAGTAATCCGCACCCCTTTGTGTCCCATGCTCTCTGCTAGGGAGCGGCATGTATCTTCATCTCCCCAAGTTTGCCCATCAGTAAGGAGCAGCATATGGGAAAGCCGTTCATCAGTCATATGGCGCAACAGTTCATCTTTGCCAGCTTCTATCCCTAGCGACATAGCCGTTCCGCCACACTCTTCTATGGTATCTACCTTTGCCAAGAGGTCTTCTTTGTTTGTTGCATAGACGGCAGGCAGCAGGGTTTGTACCGTATCATCAAAGATGATGATAGAAACAATATCCTGGGGGGTAAACTGCTCAATGACCCGTCGGGTCGCATTCTTCATATTGGCGAGCTTCTCCCCCTTCATAGAGCCAGAACGATCCAGCACCAAGCAGAAGTTGAGCGGGACCGGGACAGCGGGTGTCCCGACTGGTTGGGCTTCAACAAGCAGGTAGTTTAGCTGGGGGGAAGCATGCACTGGCATAGGGGTACGCCCCCATGCCCAGGTTACGGTAACAGTATCTGTCATAAGCGTTTGCTCCTTCTCAACAACAGACGACACACAACCCCCAGAGGACAGGACCCTACCTGTCCCTGGGAGTCATTAGGCAATTGGTTCATCTTCAATAAAGTGGACGAGGATAGAACAAATATTATCCTCTCCCCCGGCACGATTTGCCGCTTTGATGAGTTCCTGACAGACGGCTTCAGGTTCCCCATCTTCCTCTTCAATAGTTGCTAGGATACGCTCCATTTCTGGGTCGTGGGTCATTTCCCATTGACCATCTGAACAGAGGAGCAGAACATCACCGGGCTGTAATCGTTCGGTATAGATGTCCACTTCAATATTGCTCCGATCACCCAGTGAGCGAAGGACAGCATTGCGTTGTGGATGGGTGTAGATGTCTTTTTCCTGTATTTGTCCAAGCTCAACGAGGCGCATCACGAGGGAATGATCTTTGGTAATGCGACGCAGCTTTCCATCACGATAGAGATAACCACGGCTATCACCAATATTGGCTATGGTGGCACGGTCTCCCACCACAAGAGCCATCGTCATTGTGGTACCCATATCATTACTGCGGGCAAGGGCTTCTTGGCGGACGGTCTCATTAGCCTGTAAGACGGCTTGTCGTACAACATCGCGCACTTGGGCTTGGTCATAGCGGGAATCGGGATTCAGCGAAAAGGCGAGGTATTCATCCATAACCACCTCAGCAGCACGGCGTATCGCTAACCCACTTGCCACCTCACCCCCGGCGTGTCCTCCCATACCATCAGCGACAATGTATAACCCCCATGTCCGATCCACTGAAGTATTATTCATACAGAGCTTGAGGTAGAGCAAGCTATCTTCGTTGTGATCTCGCAGCAACCCAATGTCTGTGCATGCTCCGATACCCTGTCGTAGCGACAAAACGCTGGTATGCTCCATCAATACGGTATCAAACCGTTGTACAAGGTCGGTTGCATTGGTTATTTCACCCGTGCGTATTTCCCGCAGGATCATTGCCAGCGGGGGGGCTTGCTCATCATACAGCGGGGCAGTGCTGGTATTCATCCCATCATCGAGTCGCTGCGTCATCCGGGGGGTACTCGTCAGGGCTTCAAGCAACCCGGCGAGAGCTTGCAAGTCTGAGCAAATGACATCATCCTGTTCGCCTTCTTTCATCCGTTCAAGCCGAATCAGATTGAGAAACTGAGGTTGGTCGGCGGAGGTCAAGCCAAGATCATTGGGGGCGATGGCTCCCAATTCTAAGTTGTGGTGGTGCAGAACAATGAGCAACCGAGCGAGGGCTAACCCCACCCGCAGCGCAACAATTTCGCCGAGGGGAACCCGCGCTGGCAGGGCATCATTCTGTTTCAAGAGGACCAGCAGTCGTCCATCATCTTCAACTTGATCAAGGATAGGGGGTATGAGGGCTTGGACCGTTTCATCTTGAATAGACGAGAGCAAAACCATGTCTTCAGGAGAGGCGGTGATCATTCCCCGATAACGGCGATCACGCAAATCAGCACCGCACACGGTACAAAACGCTTCTCCTTTTTCAGTGTTCGTTGCGTCACAGGACCAACAACGTCGCCACGGTTCATGATCGAGTACTTCGACGCTCCCATCCTTACCTTCGGAGATAAGTTCGTAGCGTCCTCCAAAGAGAGGTGCCGGTTGGGACTGATCCATGGACTTCGTGCTACCTTTCTCTATCAACATTACCTACTTTCAACTCTGGCAATCACCACGCTAATATTATCGCGTCCACCACGGTCATTAGCGAGTGTTACCAATTCTGTACAGGCAGACTCCAAGTTGGCAGCCTGTAAGACAAGTTGGGCTAATTCATGTTCATGAACGTAATTTGTTAAGCCATCTGAGCAAAGCAGCAAGATGTCCCCAAATTCTAGGGGATGATGGCTCGTATCACCCTCAACAGTAGCTTCCACCCCAAGAGCGCGGTAAAGCATATTGCGTTGGGGAAGTTTCTTGGCTTCTTCTAAGCTAATTTGCCCTATATCTACGAGTCGGGCAACGAGGGTATGATCGGTAGTAAGCTGCATGAGCTTTGCACCATCGTCAGTCACACCGTCTGGATTGATAATGTACGCCCGACTATCTCCAACATGACAGAGATACCCGATTTGCTCCGCCACAATGACAATAGTACCGGTTGTGCCCATGCCCCGCTGTTCGGGGTGCTCTTGGGCTTGGGTATAGATACGGGTGTTTGCCGTTTGTATCGTTTTCTGGAGCCACGCTTGCCAGTCATCGGCACTCTGTGGATGCCCCTTTTGCAAGAACTGCTGCATGCTTTGCTGGACCGTCTCTATGGCGATTCGGCTGGCTTCTTCTCCCGCTTGTGCGCCTCCCATACCATCTGCGACCATCAAGAGCGTAGCAGTGCGACCATCAGCAGAGGGTATCGTTTGGGTCAAGATGGCATCTTCATTGTTGGTACGGACCTGCCCCATGTCGCTGCGGGAAGCCACGCGCAAGTGGTAAGATGCTTGGGTCTTTTCCTTCTGGCTACCCGTTTTTAGCAGGAGTGTCCCACAATTTTGGCAAAATTGCGCTCCTGCACGGTTGCCGTGTCCACAAGCAGGACACCCTACACTATAGGAGCGGAGGGTAGGCAGACGCGTGGTAATACGAACGGTCTTTCTGCCCTGGGCAAGTTGCTGCGATAGGCTATCCATCACCTGCGAGAGGTGCTTTACCGCAGCAGCAGCCTGTTCACGGGCTGCCCCCTCGGTTTCATTCAGGGAGTGTTTCCACTGAGCAAAGCCACTTTCCACGATGGTCAGCAGTTCTTGAATATCAAGGGTATCTGGTGAGACCCGCAGATTTTTGCTTGCAGGGATGAAGGTATCATCCTCATTCCCTTTTTCCCCTTTGGAGGAAGGCAATGATGCGCCACAGTAGGGACAAAACCGTGATTTAGCAGGTGCTACTTGAGCACATGCGGGACAATTTTGGAAAGCTCGTTGGTTCACAATACACCATAGTTGTTGTTGACTTGCCTCTCCTGCCAAGTCTGATACTTTGATTATAGCATAAGAGTACCCTACAAAGCGATGCATTTTAGCGGAGTTTTGCCAACTTGCCCTATCTTCCCTTTGAGCTGTTCTTCGAACCCCTCTCTATGGTACCACAGAATGGGTATTGTGGCATACCCCCTCGCCCTGGGATGCAGGGCAATTGCAGTACCTGTGAATGTATCACCAGCACTGGTGATGGCACCAAAAAATCAACCGTATATGCTGGTTTTTTGCTGTCTGTTACGAGCATCTGTGATCTATTTCACAGAAGGTACGGTTGCCCTAAGTCCTGGGAGTTTTGCGTCATGCAATTGGTTTCTCTAGTTTTTGCGAGCGTCTCTGCTGTGTGCTAAAATAGCATGGCTATGATCCTAGAATTGTTCTCTGTTCTATGATAGCACCTTTGTTTTACTAAATCCCTTTTTAGATGGCTGTTTGTCCATCTATATCACTATGGGGAAGTGCAAAACAATGGTTGTCCATCTCATTGTATCGCAACCCTACCTCAAATGTAACCCAAAATCGCCCTACTTGGCTTGCAAAAGACGTAAAAAATCACCCCTATGTGTAATCCAGATAGGACTGCTATAGCTATATGTGAAATAGGGTAAAGTCATCAATAATCTGAAAACGGAGTTCAAAGACGTATGAATCAACTTACCTTGTTCGAAGAAACCAGCAAAAAGTTTATTAATATAAAGGAAGCGGCTCATTGGGTATCGCAATATTTGAATCGTACTATTACCCCTTCTAATATTTCATATCTGCTCCAATATGGAAGAATTAAGAAATATGGGAGTAACGGTAGACCGCTGATTAACATCGAAGAGTTAAAAGAATACTATGACTCTTACGATAAAGAGCTACAATGGAAGAGGAAATTGGGCGAAGATTTGAACTGGCATTTATCATTTGTGGAGTACAAAGAATCGGAAAGAACCAAACACGTTCACAGGTTACATCCATACAAAGGTAAATTTATCCCTCAATTAGTAGAATATTTCCTTGATTCGCATACCGATGAATTCAAGCAGCAACCATATTTTCATGCGGGTGATATTGTATTGGATCCTTTTTGTGGAAGTGGGACAACATTAGTGCAAGCAAATGAACTTGGAATGCATGCCATTGGGATTGATATTTCCGCTTTCAATGCAATGATTAGTACTGTTAAATTTGAACAACACAATATCACGGAAATCAGGGAGGCTATTCGTGAAATTACCCTAAAACTAGAGGATTTTCAGAAAACAAAAAGTATTATTGCTTTTGAAGAACATCTACTCACAGAACTAGCAACATTTAACCACAAGTATTTTCCATCACCCGAATACAAACGAAAAGTAAGTAACCGTGAGATCAATGAAAAGGAGTATTCAAAAGACAAAGAACTAGAGTTTCTAGGTATTTATTATGGATTAGTTGAAAAATACAACATTCAAATAAAGCAAGACAAAGATAATTCTTTTTTGGATAAGTGGTTCTTGTTTCCAGTGAGAGAAGAAATTGATTTTGTTTTTAATGAACTGAAAAAAAGAGAAAATGAAGATATAAAGAAGATATTAGCGATAATCTTGAGTAGAACCGTTCGTTCTTGCAGGGCAACTACTCATGCTGACCTAGCTACTCTTAAGGAACCTGTTACCACGACATATTATTGCAAAAAACACGGAAAAATGTGTAAACCGATATTTTCCATCAAGGGTTGGTGGGAAAGGTACTCGATAGACACATTGAATCGCTTTAGACAATTTGACCGGTTACGGACGGAGACATTTCAAATCTGTTTAACTGGAGATAGCAGAACCATAGATATGTATAACGAAACCAAAAAGAAAATGCCACAGTTTGCAGAACTTTTGGTAAGACAAAAGATTAAAGGGATTTTCTCCAGTCCTCCTTACGTTGGTCTTATTGATTATCACGAACAGCATGCCTATTCATACGAAATATTTGGATTCGAAAGAAGGGACGAATTAGAAATAGGCCCTCTTTCTCATGGTCAGGGAAAAGCAGCAAGAGATTCCTATGTTAAAGGCATAGCCGAGTCTCTACAGAATTTCAAAAATTATCTGCACAAAGATTATGACATCTTTTTAGTAGCCAATGATAAATTTAATCTTTATCCTGAAATTGCTCAATTGGCTAACATGAAGATTGTGAATCGATTTAAGCGTCCCGTACTCAACAGAGTTGAAAAGGATAGATCAAACGCCTATTCAGAGATTATATTTCACCTAAAAGAAGAATAAATAATCTTTACCAATGAACAGATAAACAAATTTGAGCATACTATACCTATAACCCAGATTAGAAATACTGTTTGCGGGCTTTGCGCTGTTCCATCACCGCCGTTATGCCACTTTGGAGCGTACTATGGGTCATCACGTCGCCCAGGTCTACCCCTAGCCCCACCATTGCCTGTGCCACCTCCGGGCGTATGCCTGTCAAGATAACCCGCGCCCCAAGCAATCGCACTGCATGCTCTGTTTGGATGATGGCATTGGCAACCTGCGAGTCTACAATAGCCACACCGGTAATATCGAGGATGACGACCTTTGTCCGATTTTGCTCAACCCCCTTGAGGAGTATTTCCATCATCTGCTGCGCCCGACGGGAGTCCAGTGTACCAACGACTGGCATCAGCATAATCATATCGCCAATATGTAGCAGCGGGGTAGATAGCTCCTGCATCACCTCTTCCTGCTCACGGATAACCTCTTCTGCATCCTTCTGTTCGGTGATATTTGACAGCGTACCCAAGAGCAACTGTTCGTCAGTCTTGGCATCATACATCACTACCCCTTCACTACGTACCCAGACAATACCGCCATCTTGTCGCTGTAATCGGTATTCTATCAAGACCGGCTCACTCGTTTCTCGGCTATGCGTGATGGACTCCTGAACTTTCTGGCGATCTTCCGCATAAATCGCTGGTATCCAGGTCTCCATATTGCCTATAACCGCATCGGCAGGTAGCCCAACCAATGCTTCAATCCGTGGGCTAATGTAGGTCAAAGCCCCATCGTTTAGGCGAATCATGTAGATAATCGAGGGTATTTGCTCAACAAGGTTGCGGTAGCGAGTCTCAGCCTCGCGCAACGTTTGCTCATGCTGTTGCAACGTTTTGGACATGGTATTGAACGAGTCGGCTAGTTGGCGAAACTCCTTTGCCCCTTTATCTACAATCACCTGGGTAGCAAGATTACCGGCTGAAAGTTGCTCAGTGCCTTTTGCCACCCGCCTGACCGGCGTGAGAATTGCCATATGCCCAAAGAGCAGCGCAATACCAATCGCCAACAACCCAACCAGCGTAGCCAAGCCTATCATCTGCACCATAAGCCCACGGACTTTCGCAAAGGCGACATTATGCGGTATGCCAATGGTAATGTACAGTTGCCCATAAATAGCCTCGGTTTCTATCGGGGCAAACGCATAGAGCCGCTTGGTAGAATCTACGCCAGTTAGTTCAATGGTGCCTTGTCCGTGTTCCTGCCGTATCCGCTGGACGAGGGGGTCATCAGATAGCTGCATCCCAATAACGCCATCGGTTTCGGGGTACCGCGCCATAATCACGCCGGTTTCGTCAAGTATGGTGATAATGGAGCCTGTGGGGAGCTCTGCCTGTGCCGCAAAGTGCGTGAGGATGCTCATATCTAGCCCCGCCCCGACAATAGCCACGAGAGTACCTTCATCATCATAGACTGGCGCACCAAAGAAGAGGGCAGACTTGCCGCTGGCTTCACCAATCAACACATCGGCAACAACAAACGATTCGGTTTCCTTGCTGTGTTGAAACCAACCGCGTTCGGCTACAGAGAAGGTGTCAATATGTTCATCTGCTGATGCCGAGGTACAGAAGACCTCACCGTTTGGCTTTGCTGCCAAAAAATCGGTGTATGAGGGGTAGCGTTCAATGAGTCTACGAAAGGTTGCGGTACACCCATCCGAGTCATACGTCTTGACGGTTGGAACACTAGCCAATGCTTGGACAATCTGCTCCGAACGAGAAATCCATTGCTCATGGTAAGCGTTGACCATATTGGTCATTCGCAACGCTTCTGATTTG
>CAZLKK010000020.1:0-11718 GCA_964559995.1 uncultured Chloroflexaceae bacterium | reverse complement strand
TCTATACCACTGTAAACGATAAGCAAGAGGAGTGGAATAACCACAATACAAATAAGCAAGACTAGCCGTGCATGTAATCCAGAAAGCAACCCTCGAACCATAAAAACCACCTCAACCTTTCGCCTTTGCCTTATGTTCTTCGTATTGCATACGCTATGCCACTCTCTAAGGTAGCTTCCGTTATCATATCGCCCAGGTCTACCCCTAGCCCCACCATTGCCTGCGCCACCTCTGGACGTATGCCAGTTAGGACAACCCGTGCCCCTAGCAACCGCACGGCATGCTCGGTCTGGATGATAGCATTGGCAACCTGCGAGTCTACCACGGCTACGCCGGTAATGTCGAGGATAACGACCTTTGTGCCGGTTTCCTCAACCCCTTTGAGCAGCGTTTCCATCATTTGCAGTGCCCGTCGGGAGTCGAGTGCGCCAACGACTGGCATAAGCAGGATTTTGTCGCCAATATGCAACAGCGGGGTAGAAAGCTCCTGCATCACCTCTTCCTGCTCCTGTATAACCTCTTCTGCCCGTTTATGCTCCGTAATATCTGACAACGTGCCTTGCATCCGTTGTCCTGTCCCGTGTTCATCTGGCAACACCACCCCTTCATCGCGTACCCAAACGATGCTGCCATCCTGTTGCACCAAGCGATACTCTAGCTCTAGCGATTCGCCGGTTTTGCGGCTGTGGGCAATGGCAGAAAGGACAATTTCTTGGTCTTGGTTTGCTATACAAGCCTGCCATGCTTTGGCATCACCTAGCAATGATTCTGCACTGATACCAAGCATAGCTTCAATGCGTGGGCTAATGTAGCGCATCGTCTGCTTTTCCATATCCAGGGTATAGATAACCGATGGTATCTGCTCGACCAATTTCCGGTAGCGGGACTCCGCATCGCGCAGGTAGCTCTCGTGTTGTTGGAGTTGGGAGACCATCGCATTAAACGACTTTGCCAATGGTTGAAGCTCTCCCATACCGCTAGAGGTATCGAGTTGTACATTGAGGTCGCCCTCAGAAACGCGCTGTGTTCCCTGGGCTAATACCCGTATGGGACGTAACACGAAGATGCGTCCCCCAATACCAGCGATGACGATCTCAACAACAATAATCACAGCAAGCAGCATAATATTGCGGTTTCGCCCTTTATCTACCGCTTCAAAAGCTACACGAGCAGGGACTCCTACATTCAAGTATAACCCTTGTTGATTGAATCGTAAATAGGTATAGGCACAAAGGCGTTGCTGCCCATCTAGCCCCGGCAATTCTGCCGTCCCTTCGCCTTTGGCGGCTAAGATGGTTTTGACCAGTGGGGCATCGGGGATAGTCTGTCCAACCCACTCGTCTGCCTTTGGGTAGCGAGCAAGGATAGTCCCATGCCTATCAAACATCGTAATCACCGAACCAGGGCGCAGTTGGGCGCGGGTGGCAAATTCGTTGAGTTGATCTACGTCTAGCCCTGCTCCGACCACGGCGATGAGTTTGCCGGTCTTGTCATAGTAGGGATACCCAAAAAGTTGTACCGTCTTGTCATTGCTTGGGTTGACCGCCACGTCAGAGACGACAAACTTGCGTATCTGGATACTGCGAAGGAACCAATCATACTCGGAAACATCCTCGCCTATGTCGCCAAGCACTCCCGGCGATGAGGAACAAAAGACCTTGCCATCTGGAGTAGCAGCAGCAAATTGGGTGTAGGAGGGGTATTGGAGCAAAAGTTCTTGCATCTCCTCGTTGCATGTCGTCCCCTTGCCATTTTCCTGTACCGCGGGGATTTGCGCGAGGTTTCGCAAAACTTGATGGGTCCAGAGGATCATTTGCTCTTGATACGAAGTGACGATGTGAGTTGTTCTAAGGGCTTCGGCTTTGACCTCTTCAGCGGCGAGTCTCCGCTGTTCAAATCCATTGTAGACAATCAAGCCTATTGCTGGAGCCATAACCGCAATGACAAAGAGGACGAGTCGCATATGGAGTGTTCCGAAAATACGTTGTAGCATAAAGTGTGGCTCCTCTATGTGTGCTCCGCATGCCCGAAAGCTCTGCGTGAATTTAATAGTATCTTAACAGTATACTTGTCAGCATACGCGAATTTTGCTGAGATTGCAAGTCATAGGCAATACCCATATCAGTCCCTTAATCTGTCTGTAACCATAGGGAGGAAAAGACCACTGTAACCTTACGTCTACATAGGTAACGAATACGTCTCCACGTAATCAGTCTTTACCGTGTGAACAAATGGAAACAGAAAGGAAATCGTATGAAGATGACACGACGAACGACCCTCTTTGCCCTTACCAGCAGTTGCTTGCTGCTCATTGGGCTATACGTTATGACCTCACTGCAAGCCAGTGCGACCCAGGTTGCCCCGGTGCTTGCGCTCCCTGATGGCGGCGGTATCCAAAATGAAACGATTGAAGTACACCTGGCAGGGTTTGTGCCGGGTGAGAGCATTACCTTGTGGCAGACTTTCCCCAACTACAAGGTACTCCCTCTCCACAACGTCACGGCAAATAGGGATGGGGAAGCTACAACCAACCTCTTTATAGACCCGTCAATTCCCGTTGGTACCCATGCGTTGAGTGCTCGTGGGAATAGCAGCGATGCGCTGGCTATGGTCTCCTTCCCAGTTCATGCGCCGGAAGTAGTCCTCAAAAACAGCGTAGAAATTGAACTGGTAGAGTCGGGGTTCCGTCAGGGAACCCCCTTTACCTTTGCGGGCAGCGGCTATGCCCCATCGGAGCCGGTGTCGCTTTGGCTGACCCTACCGGACGGTGCCGTTCGTGATTTACAGATTGTCAAGGCTGGTGATGGCACATTCACCTATAGCTTTACGCCAAGTGTAGAAGACCCCACCGGGACGTATCAGATTACGGCTTTTGGCAGGAGCAGCGAACGCACGGCGATTACCTCGTTTGAGGTAGAAGCGGCAGACTATTTGATTGAATCTGCACCTGCAACGCTTGAGGTGTTTCCTGCCCAAGTGCGTCAGCTTGACGTTGTAACGATAACGGGTCGTGGGTTTGATGCGGGTGAAGTGGTAAGTCTCTGGTTGACGCTGCCAGATGGGGCAGTCGTAACGCTATACGAAGGGGTAACGATGACCGGGGCATTCCAAGAGCGCGTTTACCTGCCGGCGGTTATCCCCGAAGGTGGGCTACCCGTAGGGGTGCATAACTTCTCTGCCTATGGGAGCACGAGTGGTCGGCGAGCAGTTGCCTCATTTGAGCTCCTGCCTGGGAATGGCTTTTAGCACACCCACTTTTCATGGGGAGGTCAGTAGGCAAAGTCCCCTTAATTCCCCGTTCCCCCTGCCCCCGCTCCCTGGAATGGGCGAGGGGGAACCCCCTGCCCGGTTCCCTTTCTCCCCCAGGGGGAAAGGGGTAGGGGGGAAAAGCCGTTGTATGCAACGTCTCTACAAGCTGACTCACCCGAAGCGAGCCGCGAGGGGCAACGAGCGAATGTCTGGGCAAGGGGACTTTCCTAACCTAATCGGTTGTCTGGATACGAGGTTTCCACACCGGGTAGGTCGTATTCTCGAGTGAGGAACTCATACTCGTCTTGTTAAACCCATCACGATCCATCATCATAATGTGAAATACCCCCGCTTTTGCCTTTGGTGTTGCGCCTTCGCCTTCGTCTACCGGTACCGGCACTCGGTCTGATGCAAAGATGATGGTTTCACCATCGGAAGACCACGACGGTTGGTCATCCACCGCGGTACTAAACGTCATTCGCTGCGGTACCCAATCGGTGGTACTCATGAGGTAGATGTCTTTGTTGTCATTGCGGCTAGAACGAAATACAATATGGGTTCCATCCGGCGACCAAGCCGGGTAGACATCTGGCTCAGGATGGGTGGTGCGCCGTTGGGCTTTGGAGCCAGCAGCAAGGTCCATTGTGTAAATATCGAGATTATCTGCCTCATCCCGGTCTGACACAAAAGCAATTTGCATACCATCTGGCGACCACGTAATATTCCCTTCCCGTGAAGGATTTGCCGTAATTCGCGTGAGGTTTTTGCCGTCAGGTTCCATAGTATACAAGTCCCAGTTACCCTCTTGTTTCATCTCAAACCCAATCTTGCTGCCGTCCGGCGACCAAACCGGGTGCATAGCTTTAGCGGTGCCATCGGTCAAGTACACGGGATTTGAGCCATCAGCAGCCATCACCACAATAGCAAACTCTTGGTCGGGTCGTTTTGAGGCAAAAGCTATGCGAGTGCCATCCGGCGACCACGCCGGGGTGATATGATCTCCAACTAGGTTTGTGGTCAGAATTGACAAGCCGGTGCCGGTGGTATTGATAAGGGCAATATCACGATTAGAATCATTCCCTACCGCAAAGAGCACCTGGTCAGAGATAGGCGTGGGGGCAGCAGGGAGCCAATTTGGAGAAGTATCCATACCAGCGTGGGAAGTCAACGGCTGTTGTTCTTTGCCGCTGTCCGTCATCGTGTAAATATCTGCCTGTCCATCACGCCGAGAGGTAAAGGCTAAATATTTACCATCACTTGTCCATGCTGGCATCCCATCAAAAGCCGGGTTGTCTGTCAAGCGCGTTTGGGATGCACCGTTAGCTTGCATCACATACACATCAGTGTTGCCATTGCGCTCCGACTGGTAGGCAATACGGCTGCCATCCGGCGACCAAGCCGGGTGGGTATCATCTGACGGGTGGTTGGTCAGATTGACAATAGTCCCCGAACCATCGGTATTGATAACAAAGATGTCCGTATTTGGAATATCGGCGGTAGAATCTAATGCAGCAAAGGCAAGTTGTTTGCCATTTGGCGACCATGCTAACCCTTCTTCTCCCTCAAGCGTCTGGCGAAGGGTAGTTATTTCCCCTGTTTCTCTTTTGACTATGAGTAGGTCAGTATTGCCATTGTGCTCTTGGATACAGGCAATCTGCTTACCATCTGGCGACCATGTGGGGGAGGAGAGAGCAAAGAGTGTGGAAGAGAGCGGTTGGGTTTCTAAAGTGGCAATATTGAACAGGTATACCGTGCTGGTTATTGCCCGATCCGATACGAAGGCTATCTCCTTGCCGTTTGGCGACCAAACCGGCTGCGTATCCTCCGATGGGGAGCCAGTAAGATTTGCTAACCCAGACCCATCGCCATTTACCCGGTAAATATCGCTATTGCCATCACGGGTTGAGGCAAAGATAAGCTGCTCGGTGGCACCTGGTGCCGGTTGGGTTGGGGTATCGGTAACGGAGACAGGGACGGGATTGGTAGGCGACCCCATTGGCAATAAGGCGGTATCTTCTAGGTTAGGGGACTCTTCTGTTGTCGTAGACTCTGTTGGTAGGCTACATGCTGCCATGAGCAGACTCACAACAAAGATGCCCAACACGATAGGGTAGAATTTCATAAACGAAACGATGCTCCTTTCTGGCAGGTTTTGCGCTCAATCACGGGGAGAGGTGGGTTCTTGCGGTTGTTGCGCTGGTTGTTGCGCTGGTTGTTGTGGCATTGCCTCACCATTGGTAAAAGCAAGCGGGTTTCCTGGGTTAGTTTCCAACGTGCGTATGGGGAAGGGGATAACAATACCTTCTTTATTGTAGCGGGCATGCAGTCGCTTGACAAACTCATGCTTGATGAGATACTGGTCTACAAAAGACTGCCCCCGCATAATCACGGTAAAGTTGATGCTAAAATCGGCAAAGGTATTGTAGCGAATGAAGGAACTAGAGGTCTCTACTCCCCCTGCTACCTCTTGCATAATCTCGTCGGCTACTTCTATTGTTACCCGCTCCACATGCTCGAGATCGCTGGTATAGGCGACCCCCAAGTTGACCAAAATAGACATCTCCCGCTCTGGCTGGTCGTAGTTGATAACGACTGCGGTAGCTAGGGCAGAATTGGGGATAATAACGAGGTTGTTATCAAGTTGCCTAATCGTCGCCGTATGCCATTTGATGTCTGTGACGTAGCCTTCTTCCCCACTTGCTAGTTTGATGTAGTCGTTGGGTTGTATCCGATTGGAGATGACCAGCATGATACCAGAAAAGAGGTTTGCTAGTGGGTCTTTAAGCGCAAAGGAAATACCCAAACTACTGCCTGCTATCAAAGTCAACCAGGGGGTAATTGGTACACCAAAACTATACAACGAGAGGGCTATTGCCATTGTTGCCACGAGAGTAGAAATTGTGTTGCTAACAATAGAAACAGCGGGGTAATTCTTTTGCTGCATATAGATACTCACCCATCCACGGACAAGGCGGGTGAAGATGATAATTGTCACATCAAGCGTGACACATGCCCCCAAGATTTTGAGTGTCATTTGCCCAACAGAGGGATAGTCAGGTTCAATGTACAGCATGGTGACAATTGCTCCTATTGCCATAGCTGTAAAGAAAAGTGCCTGACCTTTGATGGCATGGAAAAAGACCGTACCAATAGGTTTATTGTGGGTTTTTACGCTCTTGTATAACCATCGCACGACAATCTCTAGGAGCACACCTACCACCAATATCCCAACAAGAAAAAGCCCCACCGGACTGGTGGTCATTGCCCGCAAAATCTCGAACTCTTCTACCATATATGATGTGTCTACCTTTCTCTTCTGGCGAGTTTCTGTTAGGGAAATAATCCCTATTATATGATCATATCATATCCTTTCAACTCACTGGCTTCTGCCTCTGCATCCGTGCGCCCCATATGGTGGTTGCGGGTGTAGAGGCGGGGGAATGGGGGCTGCCCGGAACGACCCGCTCCCCCCTGCCCCCGCTCCCATAAAGGTAGCTTGTTTATCCCTCGTCGCCCTCGCCGTCACTGTCGCCCTCGCCGTCACTGTCGCCCTCGCCCTTGCCAGCATCCACCGCCTGTTGCAGCCATTCGTCTACCTGCTCGCGGTGCTGGTCTATCCACTCTTGCGCGTGGCGGCGTATATCCCCCTCAGTATTTTCGCCGTCCATCATACGGGCATTCTGTGCCGCAATATCTGCCAGTGGAATAGTCATAGCTTCTGCCAGCGTTTGTACTGACGTGTGCTCATTGAGAAAATCTACCCTGCCAACAATCCGTATGTCATTAGGGGGAAAGCCCATCTGACAGGGATTGGCATTGCACCCCTCAACATTATCAACCAGCGATAACTGCTCCAGTTGGCGTTGCTCTTCTGGCAGCGTGGGGAAAGGCGTTTCTAGCCAGACGACATCCCGCCCCGGTACCAGTTTGCCAACAGTCCAGTTGGGAGTCCAGGTAAAGAAAAAGACCGGCTGCCCCTGTTCGTATCGTTCAATCGTTGTCGTCATCAGGTCGGTGTAAGATGCCTGCACTTGGTCAATCGCATAGCGCAACCCGTAGGTATCCAGGTGATGGTCTATCACGATCTCACACCCCCACCCCGCGTCACATCCCATCAGGTCTGCTGTGCCATTGCCATCAGTATCAAACAACGCTCGCACCTCTGGACGGTGGAAGTCCTCTAGGCTTGTGATGTCGTGGGCATCTGCTGTCGCCTTGTCCACAAGGTAGCCCTGGAGTGCGCCCGTCTTGACCATATGCCCAACGGGGTCAACGCGGTTTTGTACGTTCATGTCTTCAAGGTAGGTGCTGTGGATGGGAAACCAACCATTTGCCCATATGTCCACATCGCCACGAGCCGCCGCCGCATAAAAGTCGGATGGCTGCATCGTTTGGGGTTGATCTACCGCATACCCCAACTCTTCAAGCAGCAGCATCAGTACTTCGGTCTGAAACCAGCCGGTATTCCAGGGAGCACGCGCTATCTTGACCTGCTCCTCCTCGCCCGGCAAATCATCTGGAGATACTCCCTTACCAGCGTCCTCTTCGCTTGTCGCCTGTAGGTCTTCATCCTCAGCCGGTACTTTGCCGGCTATAGCCGCCGCTATCCAACGATCTACCATTGGGCGATGATTAGTTACCCACTCCTCAGCGTGGCGGCGTATGTCTTCGTCGGTATTTTCGCCTTCAATCATACGAACATTCTGCGCGGTAATATCCTCACGCGGTATCTTGACCATCTCTGCCAACACACGCACAGCGAGGTTGTCTTGCAAAAAGGCGATATTTGCTACCACACGAATGTCGTGCGAGGGCCACCCCATTTGGCATGGCTCTGTTACACACCCCTCTACTTGCTTGACCAGCGAGAAGTTCTCCAGGTGTTTTTGCTCTTGTGGCAAACTGGCAAAAGGGGTCTCTAGCCAGACAACATCTTTACCCGGTACCAGTTTGCCCAATGTCCAGTTGGGGGTCCAGGTGAAAAAGAACACCGGCTCACCCTGCTGATAGCGAGCGATGGTATCGGACATCAGGGTAGGGTAGAGTGATTGTAAATGGGTGACAGTTTGGCGTAGATCATAGGCAGTAAGCTGATGCTCAATGATGGAGTGGCAATCCCACCCCGGCTGGCACCCCACAAGATCGGCGGTGCCATTGCCGTTGGTATCAAAGAGGGCAGCTATTTCTGGCTTGTGAAAGTCCTCCAAGTTGGTAATACCGTAGGCATCAGCCGTTTTCTTGTCTATGAGATACCCCTGGAGTGCGCCCTTTTTGACCTCATAGCCGACAGGCTCTAGTTTGCCGGCAATACCCGGCTGCTCAAGGATGGAGTCGTGCAGGGGAAACCAGCCATTGACCCACATATCTAGCTCACCTTGCGCCGCCATTGGATAAAAGACTGCTGCCTCTGTCGTGACAGGTGGCTCAACGGTATAGCCTAGCTCCTCAAGCAGGATGGTATAGATGGCAGTCTGAAACCAGCCGGTGTCCCAAGTAGAACGCCCCATACGGATGGTCTTTCCCGCACCGGGTTGGGTGGGGTTGATGATAGGGTCTATCATAGGCTGTGGATCGATACTCGCTTCCGTGTCCGTAATTGCGGTCGTTGTCGTTATGGTGTCGGTGTCCGTTATGGTGTCGGTGTCGGTTATGATGTCGGTGTCGGTGTCCGTTATGGTGTCAGTATCCGTCACCGTGTCGGTGTCGGTGTCCGTTACGGTGTCGGTGTCGGTGTCGGTGTCGGTGTCGGTGTCGGTGAGTATTTCTGTGCTGGTCAATTCACCCGTGCCCGTGAGTGCTCCCGTGTCCGTAATAGCCGTTGTGCTATCCAGCGGGGGATTCTCCGTTGCCAGGGCAGCCGCCATCCACTCGTCTACCTCATCCTGGTGATCGGCAATCCAGGCTTCTGCATAGGCACGAATATCTGCATCAGTAGATTCCCCTTCAATCATACGGGCATTCTGCTCGGCAATATCTAACAAAGGAATAGTTACGTTTTCTGCCAACACCCCTACCACCGGGTTGTTGGCAAGAAAAGCCGCATTGAGCACCACGCGGATGTCGTTTGGAGGGTAGCCCATATCACACGGGTCAGCCACACAACCTTCTATCCCTTCCCCAACGGTAAACTCTTCCATATCGCTCTGCTCTTCTGGCAGGCTAGAGAAAGGTACTTCAATCCAGACTACATCCTCGCCAGGTTGTAGCTTATGTACAGTCCAGTTGGGAGTCCATGTGTAGAAGAGGATAGGCTCGCCACGCTGATACCGCCCAATAGTGTCGCTCATAAGGGCAGAGTATGACCCTTGTACATGCTCAACCGTCTCGCCTAGCTCATAGGCTTCAATGTGGTGATTGATTACCGCCTCACACCCCCAACTGGGGTCGCAGCCAATCAAGTCCGCCTTGCCGTTTTGGTCACTGTCAAAGAGTGCGGCAATATCGGGGTCTTGTAGGTCTTCCAAACTGGTAATGGCATACTCTTCAGCTGTTGCCTTGTCTATGAGGTAGCCCTGGAGTGCGCCCACCTTCACTTCATAGCCTACTAGGGCTACGGTATCAGCGCGATCTCCTTCTTCTATAAAGGATTTGTGCAGGGGAAACCAGCCATTTGCCCACATATCTACCTCGCCTTCGGCAACAGCGCGGTAAAAATCCTCATTGCTCATGGTAGACGGACCATCTATCTCATACCCCAACTGTTCAAGCAGCACGGCGAAAATTTCGTTTTGAAACCAGCCGGTGTCCCATGTGGCACGCGCCATCCTGACGGTACGCCCCTCACCCGGCAACGGTGCTGATGTGGGAGCGGGGGTTGGGGATGCTGGCTCTGGGGTCTCAGTAGGGGTCTTGGTAGCTTCTGTTGTTTCTGCTGTAGCAGTGGGGGATACGTTATCCTCTGCTACGGTTGTTGTAGGGGTTTCTTCTGTAGTCTGTTCTCCTGTTTGCCCACATGCTGCCAGCAATAGGACAAGGGCTAGGAGCAACGAGAAACCTACTCGTATTTGGTGGTTGTTTTTCATATATTGTCCCTCTTGTCTCAACTCATTAAGTATTTCCGTTATGATACCACAAGTTGCTCATGGTTTCGTACAATGGGGGGATAGCACAAGGTCATGGCAAAGTTGCCCAATGCATACATCCACTCGTTCACTCGTTGACCCTCGCGGCTCGTTTGGTGGGACACGGAGCAAGGGACGGGGTGTTTGGGTAGGGGCAAACGAGATTGTGACACAGCCCTAGCACAAAGGCGAATATGCTATAATACCCCCAACAGGCGAAACCAGCACAAACATGAGAGAGGAAATCCCCCCATGCCCATACAACCCAAAGACCGGGCGATTATCGCCTACTACGACACCCTAGCAACCTACCACCACCTGGGAACATCCCACGAAATGGCAGTGAGAACCGCTTTTCAGTCATTGTTGGAAACCACTGCCCACACCGTGGGGTGGTTCCTCATTATGGAATACCCGCTCCCCAATCGCAAGCGCATAGATGGTGGGTTGTTGGATGAGTTTCGTATCCCGCGGGGCTATTGGGAAGCCAAAGATAGCCACGATGACCTAGAAGCGGAAATTGCCAAGAAGATTGCGCTAGGGTATCCCCTTTCCAACACCCTCTTTGAGGACACCCGCCAGGGGATACTCTACCAACATGGGCAGCGGGTGATGGTCGCGGACATCACCCAACCGCAGCACCTCGCCGATCTGCTCAATGCGTTCTTGAACTACACCGAGCCACAAATCCAGGAGTTTCACACTGCCGTCACGACCTTTCAAGATCGCATCCCCGAACTGGCAGCAGGACTCATCCAACGCATTGCCGAGGAGTACCACAAAAACCCGGCTTTTGTCGCAGCGTTTGACAACTTCACTGCGCTGTGTCGGGAGGTGATCAACCCCAACATCAGTATGGATGCCATCAAAGAGATGCTGGTGCAACATCTGCTCACCGAGCGGCTCTTCCGTACCATCTTTGATACCCCCGACTTTACCAGCCGAAATGTGATAGCCATAGAGATTGAAAAGGTTATTCTCTCCTTGACCAGTCGGGCTTTCAGTCGCAGTATTTTTCTCAAAAGCCTGGATCACTTCTATGTGGCGATTGAGCAAGCGGCAAGGACAATCGAGGATTTTTCCGAGAAGCAGACCTTCTTAAACACCGTGTATGAGCGGTTCTTTCAGGGATTTTCGCAAAAACAGGCAGATACGCATGGCATTGTCTATACGCCGCAAGAGATTGTAGACTTCATGTGTGCCAGTGTGGATGCGGTGTTGGAGCGCGAGTTTGGCAAAACGCTTTCGAGTGCGGGGGTGAGTATTCTTGACCCATGCGTGGGGACGGGCAACTTCATGGTCAATATCCTCAATCGGTTGAGTCCCCGCTCGCTCCAGCACAAGTATGCCCATGAACTCTTCTGTAACGAGGTGATGCTGCTGCCCTACTACATCGCCACGCTCAATA
>CAZLKK010000019.1:10527-24182 GCA_964559995.1 uncultured Chloroflexaceae bacterium | reverse complement strand
GCGGGAGAACCATCGTCTGCTCGCCCCCGCGATTGTCGGCTCCTCGAAAAACAGCAGACTATTGTTTGGAAGAAAAGGACAGAAAATGCAACAAAATACCACATATCAAAGGAACGATGAGAATACCTTTGCCTAATCGAGCAGATAGGGACAAGTAGGGCTTTGGCAGTGGGCTAAAGCCGCTAAAGCGTGGCACTTCCTCCCACCGCTCAAGTGGGGGAGGAGTCTGTACCTGAAGGCAAGCATCTATGAACTCCATAACTGATGTTCCTGGTATCCGCATTGGTAATGCACAAGATGAAGCGGCTATTACCGGTTGTACTGTTGTGCTGCCGCCCCCCAATACTGTTTGTGGGGTAGATGTGCGCGGCGGTGGTCCAAGCACCCGTGAAACTGACCTGCTTGACCCTACCGCTTCCACCAACGAAGTGCATGCAATTGCGCTTTGTGGGGGGAGTGCTTTTGGGCAAGAAGCGACTATCGGCGTAGTCAACTGGTTGTATGAGCAAAAGATAGGCTACAACATTCAAGTTGCACGGGTACCGCTTGTACCAGCTGCGGTTATCCTCGATCTCTTCATTGGGCGCGGCGATACGTGGCCCTCTGCGGCTATGGGCTATGCTGCTTGTCAGCAGGCAACCACCACAACGGCTGAGGGGTGTATTGGCGTGGGGATGGGGGCTACTGTGGGCAAGGTGCTTGGTCCCAAAAATGCCATGAAAAGCGGTATTGGCACATGGAGCGAGACTCTAGCCGATGGTACGACCATTGGGGCATTGGCTGTGTGTAATGCGTTTGGGGATGTGTGGCAGGAGCATGGCGGTATCCTCGCCGGCGTGCGTGACCTGGAGCGTGGCGGGTTTGCTGACGCAACCAAACTGTTGCGTGACAAGAAAGTTCATCGGTTGCTCAACCAACGGCGAACGAGCACTAGCTATGCTGGCAACACCACCCTTGCCGTTGTCGCTACGGACGCACAGCTCACAAAAGCAGAAGTTACACGGATGGCACAGATGGCACAGGATGCGCTCGCCCGCACCATTCGTCCCATCCATACGCCATTTGACGGGGATACGGTGTTTGCCCTCGCCACTGGTGAGAGACCTGCGATCCATATGGCTATTCTTGGCAGCATTGCAGCAGATGTGCTGGCACGCGCTATTGAGCGGTCTGTGACTGAGGCAACAAGCGTTGAAGGGGTACCTGCCCTTCAGGAGTTTTCAGGGGTCGGTCAGCCGGGCTAAGTCTCCCTTTGTATTACCCAGAGGGGAAAAGAGCGGTTGCGTTGCATACAACGGTTAGGGGTAGGGGGGGAGAGACGTTGCATGCAACGTCTCTCCAACAACGGAGGGGGCAGAGGGGGTCCGTCTAGCTATTTAGCAGTTGGCGCAGCACATACTGCAAAATACCCCCGTGGCGATAGTACTCGCGCTCCTTTGGCGTGTCTATCCGCACGACAGCATCAAACGTCCGCATCGCACCGTCCGTACTCTGCGCCGCCACTGTGACCGTGCGTCCGTTGGCAAAGCCACTGGCGAGACCCTCAGTAAGTCCTTGAATGTTGAAGGTCTCATGCCCCGTCAAGCCAAGCGAAGCGACATGCTCGCCATCCTGGAACTGCAGCGGCAGTATCCCCATACCAATCAGATTTGACCGATGGATACGCTCATAGCTTTCCGCAATGACCGCCCGGATGCCAAGCAGTGCGGGTCCCTTCGCTGCCCAGTCGCGGCTAGAGCCAGACCCATACTCCTTGCCTGCCAACACAATAAGCGGGGTTTTGTCGGCATAGTACTTCATAGCCGCCATGTAGATGGGCATTACCTCACCCGTTGGTAGGTAGGTGGTAAACTCGCCTTCCGTACCGGGGGCTATTTGGTTACGTAAGCGTACATTGGCAAACGTCCCCCGCACCATCACCTCGTGATTACCACGGCGTGAGCCGTAGGAGTTGAAATCGTGTGGCTCTACCCCATTGGCAATGAGGTATTTGCCGGCGGGAGAGGTCGGTTTGATGCTGCCCGCAGGCGAAATGTGGTCTGTTGTCACACTATCTGCCAGCATCAACAGCACCCGTGCGCCGGTGATTTCTTCCACCCGCTCTGGGGCATCCTTTGGCATATTGTCAAAGTAGGGGGCTTTGCGAACGTAGGTCGATTGCTCATCCCAAGCGAAGAGGTCGCCCTTTGGCACATCGAGGCTGTTCCAGTGGGTATCCCCCTTGTAGACCTCAGCATAGGTCTGCTTGAACATCTCCGACTGCACCGAACCCTCTACCAGCTGCTGTATCTCGTGCCGCGTGGGCCATATATCACGCAAATAGACCGGCGTACCGCTGGCATCAGTGCCAATGGGATCGTTGTTGAAGTCTAGGTCTATGCGTCCTGCCAGCGCATACGCGACAACGAGCGGTGGCGACATCAGGTAGTTGGCGCGAACTTCGGCATGCACCCGCCCCTCAAAGTTGCGGTTGCCAGAAAGCACCGAACAGACTAGTAGGTTGCCTTCGCTAATTGCCTGCGACACTTCCGGGATAAGCGGTCCGCTATTGCCAATACAGGTTGTACAACCATACCCCACAATGTTAAACCGCTGTTGGTTCAGGTAGGGGATGAGTCCCGCGTGGGTGAGGTATTCTGTCACAACTTTGGAGCCTGGGGCAAGCGAGGTTTTGACCCACGGCTTGGTAAACAACCCCCGCTCGGCGGCTTTCTTTGCCACAAGCCCTGCCGCCAACATAACCGATGGATTTGACGTGTTGGTACAACTGGTGATAGAGGCAATCACCACGGAGCCGTGGTGCAGGGTATGCTGCTCATTGTTCAACGTGCATGGCGTGGCGGAGGGGTGGGCAGCAAAATCGGCTATCTCCTGCTGTACCGGGTTGCTGTCCTCCTGTGTTGCTGTTGCTACCGTCTGCTTGAACGTAGGGGAAATATCCGCCAGCGTCAGCCTATCCTGCGGGCGGCGTGGACCGGCAACGCTTGGCTGTATTGTCCCCAGGTCTAGGCTAAGGGTATCGGTGTAGGTCGGTTCGGGCGAGTCGGGAGTGTGGAAGAGTCCCTGCTCCTTGAGGTAGCTTTCCACAAGCGCGACATGTTCTGGTGAGCGTCCGCTAAAGGTCATAAAGCGGATGGTCTCGGCATCTATCGGGAAGATACCACAGGTCGCGCCATATTCTGGTGCCATATTGGCAATGGTAGCGCGGTCTGCCAGGGGCAGATTGATAAGCCCTGGACCGTAGAACTCAACAAATTTGCCAACAACCCCCTTTTGGCGCAATATTTGCGTGACGGTCAAAACCAAGTCTGTTGCAGTGGCACCTTCGGGTAGTTCACCGGTCAGGCGAAAGCCAATAACGTGGGGGATGAGCATGGAAATAGGCTGCCCCAACATCGCTGCCTCTGCCTCAATGCCACCAACACCCCATCCAAGAATGCCTAGCCCATTGATCATCGTAGTGTGCGAGGCGGTGCCCACCAGCGTATCGGGGTAGGCTTGCGGGACGGCATGGTCGTTCGTGAAGACGACACGGGCGAGGTACTCTAGGTTGACCTGATGCACAATGCCGGTGTCGGGTGGCACAACCTTAAAGTTCTTAAAGGCATCCTGCCCCCAACGCAAAAAGGCGTACCGCTCTTGGTTGCGCTGAAACTCAATTTGGGCATTGTAGAGCAGGGCATCATCTGTGCCAAAGCTGTCAATCTGGACCGAGTGATCAATGACCAACTCGGCGGGTTGGAGCGGGTTAATGCGCGAGGGATCGCCGCCCATCGCTGCCATTGCATCCCGCATAGCCGCAAGGTCAACCACGGCAGGTACACCGGTGAAGTCTTGCAGTAGCACACGGGCGGGGGTGAAGGCTATCTCACGTTCTGGCGGAGCCGTTGGATTCCAGTTTGCCAAATAGGTAATATCATCGGCAGTGATGGTCTGTCCGTCCTCCGTGCGGAGGAGGTTTTCTAACAAGATACGCAACGAGTAGGGCAGGCGGTTTATCGTATGCCCTGCCTTTTCCAGCGCATCTAAGCGGAAAATCTCATACTCTCTGTCGTTGACTTGTAAACGAGACCGAGCGTTAAAACTATTCATAACTAACTCCATTGTTTCAAAAACATGCTACCTTGCGTTTCCATTCCTGTTCCAACATGAGCGTACCGTACCCTAGCGTACTTCAAAGATGATACGTTTTTGTATCTGGCTTTCCTCCCCCATGACATACATAGACCAAATCCCACGAGCGGCTAGGTCGGGAGTCCGCCAATTCCAATAGACAACCCCCTCAGCATTGGGGCGCAGCTTGTATTTGCTCTTCTTGTACTGGGTGCCATCGGGGGATGTTGCCCAAAAATAGACGATCTCGCGGGGGAGAAAGCCAGCAGCAGAGAAGGCAAACCGATCTCCCGGTGCGCCAATGAGCGGCTCAACGGCTACATCTGGCGGATTGTCTGTCAGTTGGGGCATAGTTGACGGGCTAATAATGCGAAACTCTATCACCCGGCTGATACCAGTTTTTTTGCCCAGAGCTACCGCTGTCCATACCCCAAGTTGTGCGTCACCGGGCGAAGTCCAACGCCAATCGGCACGTCCATCAAAGGAATGGGTGACGTAGCTATAGGGGTCGCCATAGATTACCCCATTGGGAGCATTGAACCAGTAGGAGACCTGTTCGTGTGGGGCAAAATCGGTGGCGAAGAAGGAGAAGCGTGTCCCCGGTGGTCCTTCGGCGGGAGTCACCGCGGCACCAGCGGGGTGCTCATCTGGTGGCACGATAACCGTATCGGGTACAGGTTCACCAACAACCGTCTTGGCAGAACCCGTGATCTCAAAGGTGATGATGCGCTGCGTATTGATCCCATCATCGCGGTTGCTCTGGATAACCGCCTGCCATATGCCAGGGGTAGCTTGGTCAGGCGCACGCCATATCCAGTCGGCTCGCCCCCTATAGCTATAGAGGGTGTAGTTTGCCGGGTCGCCTTGCACAGAGCCATCAGGCGTATTGAACCAATACACGAGCGGCTCTTCCCCCTGAAAACCGGTGGCGTAGAAGGCAAACAAGGTGCCTGCCGGTCCTGTTGTCGGTTGTACGCCAGTTTTTGGGCGTTCTTGTTGGGCGTTGGTGGGTGTGGCGAGAACGACAAGTGCGGCGACAAAGGCAAGCAGCAAAACGTATGTTGGTATTTGGTGCTTTTGCATAATCATATCTTTTCCCCGTTCATAACTCTATGCCAGTGCCAATGGCTTGGTTGCTCTGCTCATTATATACATCTTATCACATTCTGGCAGATGTGCCATTTATGGGTACCCCCTTGCCCTGGGATGGGAGCGGGGGCAAGGGGAGCGGGAAATAAAAAATTTGCCCGTTTGACCTACCCCTGAAAGGTCGTTGCCCCCCCGTAAGCAACCACACGACACTTGTTTCACACGTTGAGGATAACCCGCGCTATAGCCAAATAGATCGCCAAACCCGTAGCATCAACCAGCGTGGTGATCAACGGGGCAGAGACCAACGCCGGGTCTAGCCCAAACCGCTCTGCGACCAACGGCACCAACGCCCCGATGATGTTTGCCCAAGTGCAAATCGTCACAATGGAAAGGGCAACAACCAGCGCAAGCGCAAAGCCATTGCCAAGCAACAACGCCATAACGAGCGCAACGAGACTCAGCATGAAACCAAGCAGCAGCCCACCGGAAAGCTCGCGCACCAGCACCCGCCATGCATCACGCATACGCACCTCACCCAGGGCTAAACTTCGGACAATCGTAGATACCGTCTGTGCGCCCGTATTGCCCCCCGTGCCTATCAACAGGGGAATGAAAAAGGAGAGGGCTACCACCTCAGAAAGCGTCTCCTCAAAATAGCCCAAGACATTGACCGTCAAGGTGCCGGTGAGAAACAACAAGAGCAACCACCCCACCCGCCGCTGGATTGTGCGCCAGATGGGGGTAGCAAAGTAGGACTCATCTGTCGCCCCCTCCTGCACCGCCCCAAAGCGTAACACGTCCTCTGTCCCCTCTTGGACCAACACGTCAATCACATCATCTACCGTCACTATCCCGACCATGATGCCATGTTCTGTTACCACGGGCAGGGTGAAGAGATCATATTGGGAGACCATCCAAGCCACCTCTTCTTGGTCTGTTTCAGGTGTTACAGTGATAGCCGGTGGTTGCATCAGGTCTGCCATAGGCTGGTCTGGCATAGCGGTAATGAGCTTTGGTAGGGGGACAACCCCCTTGAGTTTGCCATCTTTATCTACAATGTACAGGTCTATCAATGAGTCCATTTGTGCTTGTACCTGCCGCAAAAACAGCAAGGTCTCCCCCACAGTTGAGGTGCTTTGCAAACGCACAAATGCCTCACTCATCAACCGCCCGGCACTATGCAACGGATAGGTGAGCAGAGTACGGGCTTCTCGTGCCTCCGCCGGCTCCATAGCGTCGAGCAACTCTTGTTGGTAGGCAGGGACATCTTCACCAAGAATCTCAACCACATCATCAAGCGACATATGGCTAAACAATTCGCGGGCTTCGTCAGGTTGCAGATAGCGAAGAATGGCATGGGTCGCGCCCACATCTGTCTCACTCAACACATCAGCTGCCTGTACCGGCTCCAACAACCGCACAACTTGCATTTGGGCAGTATGCGGGAGGCGGTCTACAATATCGGCAATATCCGCCGGATGCATCGGCTCCAACAGCCCCCGAACACGCCCCTCATCCCCCGCTTGCAACAACCGATTGACCTGCTGTTCCAGCGATTCTAGTGGTATGGTTTTCGTTTTCATCCTAGCTCCTCTGCGTTGAATCTCCTGTTTGACAGAATGGTAAGTAATAGGTATCATCAAAATGTACTACCCGATGATTATGATACAGCACAATGAGCAGTATGGACATTTTTATTGAAGCCTATCTGTACGCACTGAAGCGGAGCGATGAACTAGGCGAAGCACTCCAACGACATCTTCTCTTGGTAGGAATAGCTCTCGGCATTGGCATCATTGTTTGTGTGCCGCTAGGGATGATTACCTCACGCTCCAAAACTGCTGCCCTCATCTTTATCAACGGGTTTAATGGCTTACGGGTTATACCGAGCTTGGCAATCCTCTTCCTAGCCATTCCCTACTTTGGGTTGTCCTTCCAATCAGCCGCCATAGCTCTCACTATTTTGGCACTCCCGCCCATTTTGATCAACACCGATACCGCCTTTCGGACTATCAGTCCTGCGATACGTGAGGCTGCCCAGGGTATTGGTATGACCCCGTGGCAGGTATTGCGCCAGATAGAGATGCCCCTAGCCCTACCGGTGATTATCGCTGGCATACGCACGGCAACGGTAGAGGTTATCGCCAGTGCAACGCTTGCAGCATTCATTGGGGGGGGAGGCTTGGGCATCTTCATTACCCGTGGCTTTGCGATGTACGATAACGCGATTTTACTTGTTGGCGCATTGCCAGTGGCGTTGCTGGCCCTAACCGCCGAAATTGGTATGAGCTGGATACAACGGTTATTCCAGCCCATGCATGTTTCCTGATAGCCGTATTTTTGATGCATGCAGAAAGAGACACACACTTATGATGAAACGATGGAATATCCTGTTGGTTATGTTGGTTGGATTGTTCGTTGGGATATTGGCAGCATGTGGACAACAAGCCCCCACTCCTGCTGATACGAGTGGAAATACGACAGAATCTCAAGACAGTACGGGTGAGAGTACTCCTGGCAGTGATGCAGGTGAGGACGAAGCACAACCTGCCAACACGAGTAATGACCCCATTACGATTGGCTCTAAGCAATTTACCGAGCAGTTTATCATTGGCGAAATGTACGCTCTGTTGTTGGAAGATGCCGGCTTCACGGTGGAACGCAAGCTCAACCTGGGGGGCACGCCCGTTATTCAGCCTGCCCTGGAAAATGGCGAAATAGACCTCTTCCCAGAATACACCGGTACTGGCTTATTGACCATTCTCAAGCAACCGGTCAACAGCAATCCCCAAGAAGTCTACGATACCGTTTCCCGCGAATACCAAGAACAGTTTAACGTTGTCTGGCTTGATCCCGCCCCCATGAACAATACCCAAGCCCTAGCGATGATCCGTGAGACAGCAGAGCAATATGGCATCACGACCATCTCTGATATGGTGCCGCATGCCAGCGAACTGGTTATGATAGGACCGCCAGAATTTCAGGAGCGCGAGGACGGACTACCGGGGGTAAAAGCAGTCTATGGTGATTTCTCCTTGAAGGAATACAAAGGGGTAGAGCACGGATTGCGCTACCAGGGATTGACCACGGGGCAGGCAGATGTAGTCGTTGCCTTTGGCACAGATGGCGAGATCAGCGCGTTTGACTTGGTAGTGCTTGAAGACGACAAAGCTATGTTTCCCCCCTACCAGGTAGCCCCCATTGTGCGACAAGATGTACTCGATGCCAACCCTGGCATTGCGGATGTGCTTAATGAACTGGCACCGCTCTTGACGGACGAAACCATGCGTCAGTTGAATTATGAAGTGAGCGGTAATCAGCAAGAACCGGAAGATGTAGCTAGAACGTTTCTTGTGGAAGCAGGATTACTAGAAAAGTAAGCTCGCTATCGAGGCGAATATAGAGGTAAAATAGAGGTACATATAGAGGCACATATAGAGACGAAACGGAGGCGAAATTGAACCAACGAACGTTGCTCCTACTGGTGGCGTTGGGGCTATGCATGCTGCTTATGTTGGCAGCATGTGGGCAACAAGCGACACCCTCTGTCCCTGCTGACTCTGCCAGTACTTCAGCACAAGACACAGCGAATAATGGCAATGGTGAGGTATCCAACGGTGAGGTGTCCAGTGATGCCCCGATCATTATTAGCTCCAAAGACTTCAACGAGCAATTTATTATCAGTGAAATGTATGCCCTGTTGCTAGAAGATGCCGGCTTTACCATAGAGCGCAAGTTCAATCTTGGGAACACGCCTTTAGTGCATGCTGCCCTACAAAATGGCGAGGTAGACCTCTACCCAGAATACACTGGCACTGGACTGCTCACGGTACTGAAGGAGCCATCTATAAGCGACCCTCAACAGGTCTACGATACCGTCTCCACGAAATACCGAGAACAGTTTGGTATTGTCTGGCTTGACCCTGCCCCGATGAACAACACCCAAGCATTGGCTATGACTCGTGAGACGGCAGAGCAATATGGCATCACGACCATCTCTGATATGGTGCCGCATGCCAGTGAACTGGTTATGATTGGCCCTCCAGAATTTCAGGAGCGCGAGGATGGTTTGCCGGGGCTAAAAAAGGTCTATGGGAATTTTACCCTCAAGGAATACAAGGGTTTTGAAACTGGCCTACGGTACCCAACATTGATAAGTGGCGAAGCTGATGTGGTGGTTGCTTTTAGCACGGATGGCGAGATTAGCGAATTTGATTTATTGGTGCTTGAAGACGACAAAGCCATCTATCCCCCTTACCAGGTAGCCCCGTTAGTCCGCCAAGATACGCTTGATGCCCACCCAGGCATTGCCGAGGTGCTGAATACGTTGGCACCATACTTGACAAATAAAACCATGCAGCGGCTCAACTACGAGGTCAGCGGCAATAAGAAAGAACCAGCAGAAGTTGCCAAAACATTTCTCGTAGCAGAGGGGTTACTAGAAGAATAACGGGTTCCCGCAGCTTTGCTGTGAGAACCTGAGCAGCAATATACATACCATGTAGGGAATGACCTAATGAGTGCCATTCAGTTTATCAATGTCGCCAAGCAATTTCGTGGCAACCCACATCCCTCAGTCGCCAATTGCGATCTTGAGGTTGAGTCGGGGGCGTTTGTCGTGCTACTTGGTCCTTCCGGCTGTGGCAAAACAACCTTGCTCAAGATGGTTAATCGGCTCTATGAGCCAACGGCTGGCAAAATATTGCTTGACGGAGCCAATATCCGCGATTTCAAGGTAACAACCTTACGTCAACAGATAGGCTACGTTATCCAACAAGTTGGCTTGTTTCCCCATATGACTGTTGCACAAAACATTGCCGTTGTGCCAACCCTGCTTGGCTGGTCCCGCGATGTTACTGCTCAACGGGTGGACGAATTGCTTACCTTGATAGAACTCCCCCCCGACCAGTATCGTGAACGATACCCGGCGCAGCTTTCTGGTGGGCAGCAGCAGCGAGTGGGGTTGGCACGAGCTTTGGCTGGCGACCCAAAGGTACTCCTCATGGACGAGCCGTTTGGTGCCATTGATGCCATCACCCGAACGAGTCTCCAAGACGAGATGCTGCTGCTCCAACGCCATTTCAAAAAGACCATCTTGTTTGTAACCCATGATGTTGAGGAAGCCCTGCGTTTGGCAGACAAGATTGTCGTGATGGAGATGGGCAAAATTGCCCAATACGATACCCCCTTCAACATTCTGACCAGTCCTGCAAATGCGTTTGTGCATAATCTCGTGGGGGCAGACGATATGCTGCGCCAACTGAGTCAGCTTCGGGTGAAGTGTGCAATGGCTCAGCTCCCGCAGGATTACAGACGCAATGGCGACCCAACGGTGCATGTGGATACAGACCTGCGCTTTGCGTTGTCGGAGTTGCTCAAAACGGGGGCAACCGTATTGACGGTTACAGACGATGGGCAATCGGCTATTGGGGTACTCTCAATGGAGCATATCCGTGATTTGGCAAGTGCCCAAGCAAACCCTAAACCCCTATTATGAACTACCTCATTGAACACTACGATCTCGTGCTTGGGGTGCTGATTGAGCATCTCAAGATGACCAGCATTGGGCTCCTTGTTAGTACGCTCGTGGCTATTCCGCTTGGCATTGTCATCAATCGCTATCGTTGGCTCAATACGCCAATTATGGGCTTGTTGGGTATCTTCTACACGATCCCTAGCCTTGCGTTGATCATCCTGCTGGTGCCAGTCTTTGGTCTCAATGAAACATCGGTCATTGTGGCATTGACCGTCTATGCCCAGGTTATCCTCGTTCGCAATGTGGTTGCGGGGCTGAATGGTATAGACCCGGCGATTATTGAAGCCGCACTTGGTATGGGGATGAGCCGTTGGCGGTGTTGGTGGCGTATTGAGCTACCCCTGGCGTTGCCCGTTATCATTGCTGGCATCCGTATTGCTGCTATCGTCACCATTGGGATTGCCGCAATTGGGGCAAAGTTTGGTGCAGGTGGGCTAGGCACATTGCTGTTTGAGGGTATTGCCCAGAACCGCAACGATAAGATATGGACAGGGGCGTTGGTCTTGGCTGCGCTGGCACTGTGTACCAACGTGCTGCTCCAGACACTAGAATGGGTATTTAATCCTAAGACGAAGATACACCGTGCCGAACGCCGCCAGCAGGCGAAGAAGACGGTAGTATCGCTGTCGTAGGGGTGTAACCTAGAGGGGCGCATGCCCCCGCGTCCAGGCAACCGCTCGTTGACCCTCGCGGCTCATTTGGGGCGGGGAGGAGTCGAACATTGGGCGCACCGCCGTGCGCCCCTACCCCACATGGGGGAAGGGGTTAGGGGTTGGGGGGGTTGCCCGGTGAGACGTTGCATGTAACGGCTCTCCAAGGTGGGCGCACCGCCGTTCGCCCCTACCCCCCAGGGGACACGGGGTAGGGATAGGGGGGTTGCCCGGTGAGACGTTGCATGCGTCTCTACAACCTCTTGTCCAGACCCCCGTGATCGTTTTGGTACTTTCGTGTACAATGAGTAGAGGGTAAGTGTTGAATAGTTGGCTCGTATAGCCAATCTATTGAACACTTTGGGGGGTGTGTTTTACAAAAGGAAAAGTATTTTGAGTGCATGGGTATTTAGCATTCGTGATTATCAAGGAATTTTTGTCTCGCTAAGTTCAACCACATGGTATAAAAAAGCCGGGAATGATGAACCCGGTTTACATCCAGAAATACGAGATTATCTTGTAGATATTCAACAAACTATTCAATCTCCTGATCTGGTATTTCAAAGTAGGCAAGATGAACGTTCTCATATCTTCTATAGGCTTCATGCGGGTAGAGAACCGGTTACTGGAAAGCATTTAGTTGTTATTGTCAAATATGTACAGGAAGCCATTGGTGTTCGTGGATACGTGAGTACCATGTATCTCAGTCGTTCTGTTTATGCGAAAGGGGCTAAAATATGGCAGGCAAAGAATCCTCTGCTCCCATAGTACGGGTAACATATGAAGAAGAGGAAGATACCCTTATTTTTCTGTTTCCTCCCCACCCGACACCTGCGATAGCAGAAGAAATCGGCGATGAAGTTTGGGTTCGGTATGATCTGGAGACCAATCATATTGTGACACTAGAAGTGCTCCACTTCTCATCACGCATCAAAGGGTTCTTTGGACCATCGTTGACCTATACCGAACGAGGAGACGAACAGCGTATACCAGCACTCTATGGGTTGCCGGTAGATGATGATACCAGCTAACCATCCAGGAGATAGCAATGCTATACTCTTATGGTTGAATCCTGCCCATCTCTGCGGTTCTGCGTTGCTGTCGGGAATCTCCTGCCCGGCTCTGTGTCTCTGTGTCTCCGTGGTGAGGATATGCCCGGCTGCACTTTGCCCTACTCCCCCACCTCACGCGGCACCCGTGGCAGGATGGCAGACACCACCTCATAGTTGATCGTGCCAAGCCACCCTGCCACCTCATCCGCGGTAATCTCATCCTGCCCCTGCTTGCCAATGATGACCACGGGATCACCCCGCTTGACCCCCTCAACCTCGGTGACATCAAGCAGCGCATAGTCCATACAGACACGCCCCACCACCGGCACACGCTGCCCCCGTACTAGCACCTCACGCCACGGGGGAGAGCGGCGAAAGCCATCTGCATAGCCAACGGGAATAGTGCCAATGAAGGATTGACGCTGCGTGACAAACGTACAGCCATAGGAGAGCGATGCCCCTTGCGGCATTGG
The DNA here is from genome assembly GCA_964559995.1 of uncultured Chloroflexaceae bacterium. Lineage (GTDB taxonomy): Bacteria > Chloroflexota > Chloroflexia > Chloroflexales > Chloroflexaceae > JAAUSY01. The sequence goes on along the minus strand of CAZLKK010000019.1, from coordinate 11,266 downwards.
CTTGACCTGCGCCATTTCCGTATGAAACGACAGCACCGACAAGAAATCTGGGGGGAGCAGGGTCTCATTGGAGGGACTTAGCCCGTAGCAGGCAATGCCGGGGCGCACCATATCAAACCGCGCTTCAGGGAAACGCAACAACGCCGCACTATTCGCCATATGCACCAGCGGCGGACGCAACCCTGCGGCGGTTATCTCTGCTACCACGTTGGTAAACCGTTCAAGTTGCATACGGGCAAAGGTCTCTTCATCACTATCGGCGGTGGCGAAGTGGGAATAGAGACCCTCAACGCGCAGGTGGGGCAAGTCTTGCAACAGATGCAGCAAGTCTCCCGCCTGCTCCGGCTGGATGCCGAGCCGCCCCATACCCGTATCTACCTTGACATGCACAACAGCCTCACGTTGCAACGCTCCTGCCGCCGCAGAAAATGCCCGTGCTACGTCTGCCTCAAAGATAGCGCATGTCACACCGAGCCGCACCGCCTCACGCGCCTGCCAGGGGGGGGTATAGCCAAGCACCAACACCGGCGCGGTAATATCCGCCTCGCGCAAGGTTTGCGCTTCGCCTAGCGTTGCCACCGCTAACGCATCGGCATCACTGGCAAGGGCAGCCCGTGCCACCCGCACCGCGCCATGCCCGTAGGCATCAGCTTTGACCACTGCCAAGAGCGGCACCCCCGCAATTGCCCGCAAACGGCGAATATTGTGTGCGATAGCATCCAGATCAACCCGTATAGAT
>CAZLKK010000019.1:0-10517 GCA_964559995.1 uncultured Chloroflexaceae bacterium | reverse complement strand
GCCAAACTGGTTCTTGGCGAACGAGCACCTCTTGGGGGGCAAGGTCTGGACTGAGCAAACCAGCGGTAATGCGCTCCATACGTGATTCTGCGCTACCTTTCACAAGGATGAGGTCATCCTTGCCCAGGTCTGTGGGCAACGCTTGCAGGGTTGAGGTGGCAGTATACACCATACTGGCTTCCAGTGACGGGTTACGCTGCCGTGCCGCCTGTATAGCCGCCATCCCCCAGTCGCCCTTGCAAATGAGCGTATCTGCAACCGTCCCTGCCATCATTCCAATTTGCTGGTAATCCACCGAGGTATACCCCTGATCACCGGGGTCACCGAGCACGACAACCCGCCGCCGTGCCGGGAGTTGCGCCAGCGTGTCCAGCGCACTCAGCACGGATGGCAACGCGGCACTGGCAGTATCGTCAATCAATAGGGCACCGCTGGCAGCACGAAGCGGCCGTAGCCGCCCACGGATTGGCGCAACCTGGAGAAACTGCTGTTGGATATGCTCCAACGACATGCCACAGATAATCGCTACTGCTGCTGCTGCCAGCGCAATATTCACTGCTGGCTCTCCAATGAGCGGCAAGGTGATGGGGATAGTTGCGGGGGAGAGGGAGAGGGCTTCGTGACCTTGCCAATGGAGCACAAAGTGGGTGGTAGTGGGGGTAAGCTGGATATGGGATGCTTGCAGGGTACAGCCTTCGGTTTTGCCAAAGGTGATAACCTGGGCTTGGGTTCGCGCTCGCATGCTCATCACATAGGGATCATTGCCATTGAGCACTGCCCAACCGTCTGTGGGTAAAGATTCAATCAGTTTGCCCTTTTCCTGGGCTATGCCGTCTAAGGAGCCAAAGGCTTGCAGATAGACGTTGCCAATAGACGTAATCACCCCAATGCGCGGGGGGAAGAGCTCGGCGAGTTGTGCGATCTCGCCAAAGCTATCTGTGCCAAACTCTAGCACCGCAAACTGATGGTGGGGTTGGAGCCGCGCCAGCGCAACCGGCAGTCCAAGTAACGAGTTGAAGCTCTGCCGACTAGCAAACGGGGAACCAAGCGGTTCGAGCAGGGTAGCGATAGTCTGCTTGGTTGACGTTTTGCCCACGCTACCAGACACGGCAATAACCTGCGCCCCCACCTGGTGCAATCGTTGGGATGCCCAACGTTGGATGAGCTTTTCGGGTTGGTCTGCGAGAATAATCGTCGTGCGCTCCGTATGGCGGGGCAGCCACGAGCAGAGCACCCCGGCGGCACCGGCGGCTAGAGCAGCGGGGATATAGTCATGCCCATCAGCACGGGAGGTATGCAGGGCTAGGAATAGCTCACCGGCGGTAGTCAAGCGCGAGTCGTAGGAGAAATCGGTAAACGCTTGGCAGTAGGTATCCCCATAGACCTGCCCGCCAAGTGCCAACAACTCATTGAGGTGTATCATAGCCCCCCATCTCTAGTCCTGTTATGAACCGAGTAGTTCTTCTGCTTCGATGATAGCTTGGGCTATATCTTTCATCTTGGTGCGCTTTTCCCGCGCCCGCTGACGGAGGCGTTCGTATGCATCGCGCTCGCTCAAGTGGAGCCGCTGCATCAGGATACCCTTAGCCCGTTCTACCAGTTTGCGTGCTTCCAGCGATTCTTCTAGCTCTGTGACCCGTGAGTTTAGGGCTTGCATCTCCCGAAACCGTGCCAGCGCAATGTTGATCGCTGGTGATAGTTCGTTTTCACTCACCGGCTTGACCATATAGGAGAGGACACCAGCGGTCTCTGCCTTGTGGACGGTATCTTGGTCAGCATAGGCAGTCAGCATAATCACCGGCGTGGGGACATCCTGCTGGATACGGCGAGCCGCCTCTGCCCCGTCCATTTCTGGCATACGAAAGTCCATTATGATGAGGTCTGGGCGGATGCGGCTGGCAAGCGATACGGCTTCTTTGCCAGAACGGGCAATCCCCACAACGTTGTAGCCCAAACTTTTGAGTTGTTCTTCTAGCGTGAGCGAAACGAGTTCGTTATCTTCAGCAATCAATATGCGAATCATAGGTTGTATCTTAGGTTTCGTGTTTCTATTTCGTCAAGACGTAACCGAGGTGCCATTTCCTCGTATGGTATAGCTTTCAGGGTGCATCAAACGGAGTTGTTCTGCTGCTGTGTGTAGCATATACCTACTTGTCTCATCCACGGGTATAGATAGTATATCTTGTACATCTTCAGATGGTGTGAGCGTTGGCGACCACCGTATCGTGTGCTCCATTGGTGTATCGCTCATTTCGGCTAGTGCTTGACAAGCATTAGCCGCAAAACCACGGTCATAGTTGTTGACTAATGGGGCTATATCCCCTGTTGCTATTGCCTGTTGCGTTAAGCGTAACCCACGAGCTATCCGTTCCATTACCCGTCTTTCAAACACATATAGTTGTTGTCCATCATTATTCCTTTTTGTAGGCTTAGGCAACATAGCCCCTTGACCTTGTTCGTATACCCTCTCCAAATGCTGTACAGACGATTCAATAGTTAGTCCCAAGCCTAATGTATGCCTCACACCAAACTGCTCTGCCATGCTTTCTCCACTAGGAAGGTATGTGGTGAAGTAGGGTAAGGGTTGCTCTTCTGATGAGCCAGCCGTTTTTACTATGGTAGTGATATTCGTTATCTGGTTCACGCTCCTAGACAGGGGTCGTGAATGGGCATACTCTGTCTCTTTATCACGAATAATCCAGACATCTTTTTCATAAAAGATGATGTATTCAATGGTTTTTTCTATAGTTTCATTGTGTAGAGCAGCAAGCGTATTGATGGCTCCTGTCAGGTACCTATGCATGTCGGGTACATGCTTGTTACTTGGCAAAATTATCTCTAGTTGTTGTGAAGTACCTGGTATATTACGGGTAAATGCATACCAGTGTTGATTGTTGACTGAATGTTGCATCCACCCAGCCGCTTGGAGATAGCTTACTACATCTTCATAACGCACCATATGAAATAGGGTTGTCTCTTTGGGAATAAACGTTATCATTACGATATAACTACCATGTGCATGTTGTTCTCTAACGTTCTTTTACATTCCATACCCGCTCCCGTAAAGGTCGAGGGGGAGCCGTTGTGGTAGCAAGGGAGCATGCTCACTTACTACTACCCCCCGCCCGGTTCCCCTTCTCCCGCGTAGCGGGGGTAAGGGGCAGGGGATAGGGGCTGCCCGGTGAGCCGTTGCATACAACAGCTCACCTCTGTACATTAGCCAAAACAGAATTACGCCACTGCCAACTCTTCTACCTGTTCCTTTTGCCCGTTCTCATCCGTGGTTTGCTTCAGGGTAGACAGGTCAACAATGCGCTCCGTGTAAAGGATACCGTCTAGGTGGTCTATTTCGTGCTGCAACACCCACCCCAACGCACCATCTACCTTGCGAAGTCGCTTTTGCTTGCCGTTTGGCTCCTGATACTCTATGGTAATCCACGTAGACCGTGGGACATCACCAGTCCAACCGGGCAAACTGAGGCATGCTTCAGTGCGATTGATCGTCTCCCTGCTCATTTTCACAATGCGCGGGTTAATAAAGTAGAAGTCTTTTGCCGGTTCTACCTCTACCTCTGTCCCATCTTCATGCTTCTCAACCACGGGAGGCAGCCCAATAACCAACAGTCGTATAGTCAACCCAATCTGTGGTGCCGCCAATCCAACCCCCTCACTGGCATGCATCGTCTCAAGCATATCAGCAATCAGCTGTTTGAGCCGTTTATCTGGCAGCTTGATAGGACGGCATGGCGTTTTGAGGACCCTCTTTTCTTCGGGATTTTCTATCTGTAGGATGTGAAGTTGTGCCATATATGCTGTTCCTTTTTAAAAAACCTTTACCTAGATTATAGCACATGCACCGGGTCTACATCTATTGTCCACCCAGACATTGGGGAAAATTCATCCAGTAATGTGGCAAGGGTGGTTGTCGTATCGGGTATGTCACTAGGAATCCGCAACAACAGGTGCCACCGCCACCGCCCCCGTATCTGTTGGATCGTCGCCGGGGCGGGTCCTATCACCCGCCAACCGGCTAGATGGTTGCGCTTGATAGCCGCATGCAGGGTGCCGGCGAGGGTCTCGGCAGCATGTGCTGCTGTAGCTTGGCTCTTGTGCATCGTCAAGAAGCGTACTAGTCGCCCGTAGGGGGGATATTGCGCTTGCCTACGGAAGCCTATTTCCTGCTGGTAGAAGTGCCGGTAATCATGCTCACGGGCAGCTTGCAAGGCGTAGTGTTCGGGGGTGTAGGTCTGGATGATAACCTTTGCCCCGCTAGACCGCCGCCCCGCTCGCCCCGCTACCTGGGTGAGCAGTTGGAAGGTGCGCTCGCCGCTGCGAAAGTCTGGCAAGAAGAGCGCAGTATCAGCGGCAACGACTCCCACCAGCGACACCCGCGGCAGGTCTAGCCCTCTGGCGATCATTTGCGTACCAACGAGCACATCTGCCTCGTGGCGCAAAAACTGGTCAAGCAAGCGGCTATGTGCTCCCTTGCCCGTGGCTGTATCACGGTCCCAGCGGAGCGGACGAGCATGCGGGAAGAGACGTACTACCTCTTGTTCAACCCGCTGCGTCCCCACCCCAAACGACTTGATGTTGGGGCTAAGGCATTGGGGGCAGAAAGATGGGACAATCTCCCGATGGCTACATGCATGGCATGCCAACGTTGAGGTGGTGTTTGGGGATTCATAGTGATCAGCATAGTGCAACACTAGCGATGTGCCACAACTGGGGCAGGTGGCAACATAGCCACAATCACGGCACATCACAAATGCCGCTGCCCCCCGCCGGTTGAGAAAGAGCATTGCCTGCTCGCCCCGTTCGAGCACCTCTGCCAGTGCTGTTTGCAATGGGCGACTAAAGATAGAGCGGTTATCTTGCTCAAGTTCACGCCGCATGTCTATCAAGGCGACATGCGGCAGGGGGAGCGGTTGTGAGCGTATCAACCCATCCCCACGGTCTATCGTCCCCACCCGTTCTGGCATGGACAACAAGGTATAATAGCCCTGGTTGGCAGCATAGTAGCTCTCTACCGATGGTGTAGCACTGCCCAAGATGACGACCCCCTTTGCCAAAGCCCCAAGCATCAATGCCACATCACGCGCATGGTAGCGGGGGTGGTCATCCTGCTTGTAGCTTGGTTCGTGCTCCTCATCCACAATGATCACGCCTGGTCTTGCCAATGGAGCAAAAATAGCCGAGCGGCTGCCGATAACAACCTGGGCTTTGCCCTGCCGCACACGCCGCCACTCATCGTAGCGTTCGCCAGCAGAAAGCTGACTATGCAGCACGGCGAGGTGTTCTGGGAAGCGTGCAGCAAACCGGCGTACCAGTTGGGCAGTGAGGGCAATTTCTGGCACGAGGATGAGGGCTTGCAAGCCACGCCGCAATACCCGCGCTACAGCTCGCATGTATATCTCCGTCTTGCCGCTGCCCGTCACGCCATGCAGCAGAAAGATACGTCCCTGCCCTTCTTTCACCACAGGATGATGGAGATGTTGCGGCTCCCCCTTGCTCTGTATGGGAACGGGGGCAGGGGGAGCGGGGCTAGGGAAGAGGGTATCAAGGGCTTGTGCCACCTGCTCCCACACTTGGCGTTGCCCCGTAGTGAGGGGAGGAGGGGAGTCAGGGGGAACATACTCGTTGACCAGTGGGCTGCGCCAAACCTCACGGGTCTCCAACTCCAAAATCTGCTTGGTTTCTAGGGAACGGAGAACTGACAAATTGCCCCCGGTGGCTTTGTAGATTTCGCCTACGGGAATAGCCGGGGGTGTTGCCAATTCGCCGGTTGGCTGCGCCGCCATCCAGTCTACTACCGTTTGCTGCTTGGTTGAGCGGGTAATCTTGTCAAGGATAGCGGGGGTCTCTTCGGGCGTGGTGAGCAGGCGAGCAGTGCGCTGCATACGTGGCTTGACCTTTGGTTTGCTGCGTTGTATCCCCTGGGCGATGAAGCCGCGCTCTAGGAGGTGTTCCCATGTTGCGCGGAGTTTCTGCTTGCTGCCGTGTAATACTCGCTGTAACTCCTGCTCGGTTGTTTCCCCTTGCTTACGCAGGTAGTAGAGGATACCGCGCTCCTGTTCAGGCAAACTGGCAAGGTCTGCATCCAAACCTGCCGGGGTAACACGCCATGTCCATGCGGCAGTTTGGGCTGTGCCAGGTGGCAGCATCAGGGTCAGCACATCGTAAAGCGAAACGAAAATATGGTCTGCCACTGCTCGCGCTAACTCCAGTCCAATAGGGGGGATAATCGCTTCAGGGTCAGCTATATCGGCTATATCACGCAGGCGGTAATCTGTGTTGGGGGATGGGGAGTGTGCGAGGGAGAGGATTACCCCTTGCACAAACTGGTTTTGCAATGGCACCCAAACAAGCTGCCCCAACTGCACCTGATCGCGGAGGTGAATCGGGATGGCATAGCTCAAGGTTGCATCAGGGTTGCCCTTGATAGGACGCTTGAGCGCAACCTGAGCTTGCAGCAAGGTTGGCATGGGGGTAGGTAATCCTTGCTACATTGCTATGAACTGGCGTTGACTGCGGATGAGGTCGATCCACTTTGCCGCTTGAGGGTTTGGAGCAACACCCGCCCCGGTCCCGTTAGGTGGGTAACAAAGAGTCCCTCGCCGCCAAACAGTGTTTTGACCACGCCGCCAACGGTACGGATGTCATAGTCTACTTGGTCAGAGAAGGCGGCGAGATTACCCGTGCTCACGAAAATACTTTCATTGGCTGCAAGCTGCTGCTCGGTGAAGTCGCCGCTGCCATGCACCAGCACGGTCCCCTTGCCAGCGATACGCTGCAAAAATAAGCCTGCGCCGCCAAACAACGCAGCACACCCACGCCGCGCTATGGAGACAGAAATATCGAGCTTTTCGCCCCACGCCGCCAGAAACGCGCCACGGGTGGTAATAACTGGTCCCTGGGTCTCCAAGTCCCAGGTCGTGATGTGTCCAGGTTGGTTAGCGGTGAGTAAGACGTGCTGTGCTGCTTGGGTCGCCTGCACGTAGGTCAATGAAACGCCCTCACCAGAGAGCGAGCGGTTGATAGCCCCACCAACACCGCCCGGCACTCGCAGTTGCCAGTCTATGCCGCTGGAGTACGCCATGAGTGATCCTCTGCTTGACCAAAACCACTCACCGGCTTGGAAGTCAAGCCGCACGTATTGGGCTATCTCACCAGTAATCGTATAGTGCATATGGTAGTTCTCCTTTGAATATTGAGCAACATAGCTACCTCACGTTACCAACCCCACGTCCCCGCCTCACCCTTGAATGGTCCAACGATAGAACGGGTAATCCAACCACCATAGTAGCTACCCGCTTGGGCTTGCACCTGCTCATCCCCCACATAGCATGCGTCCATTGGCGCAGGGTAAAAGCAAAGGTAGTCCTTGATAGCAGCATAAGCAGCGGGGGGAGCAGGGTAGCTCCAAGCTGCCCGTTCTGCTTGTCGATCTTGCACTTGGACTGTGTAGTAGGTTGCCTGCCCCTTCCACTCGCAAAAGGTCGTACCACGCTCAAGGTGGAGGTATTCCATACAGACATCGGATGGGGGGATGTAGTAGGTAGGGGGATGGCTTGTCTCCAAGATGCGCTTTGCCTGTTGTGTATCAGCTATAACCACGCCATTGAAGATAACCCGTATCTGTGGGACAACATCCTCTAGTCGTGGTGGACGGGGGTAGTCCCAGACAGATTCCTGTCCGGGACCTGGGGCTATCCGTTGGTTGGTCATTCTGTCCCTAGCTCTATCAAACCAAAGAACGTCCCGCCTTTACCACTCCCATTCCCATTCCCATTTCCGTTATCAAGCCCATCACCAAGACTATTGCCATGATCATCAAGGGGAACATCATCTTCATCAGGTTCTTCAAAGGACATAGCCGCAATCTGGTCTCCAGGGTCAAGGTCAACAACCCGTACCCCCTGGGTGAGCCGCCCGATGCGAGAGATACCATCTGCCCACTGCCGATTGACCACGCCGTTATGCGTGATGAAGGTCAACAATGAGGTATTGCTGATCACTTTGGCAACAGCTACTTGGTCATCTGGACGCAGGCGAATACCCCGCACCCCCTGCGTAGCGCGACCTTTGGCAGGAAACTCACTAACAGAAGTCCGCTTGCCAATGCCCTTTTTGGTAACAATGAGCAGGTCGGAATTTTCCAGGGCTAATTCCATGCTGACCACATGATCATGGTCAACAAGGTTAATGCCAATAACGCCGCTGGTTGCTCTGCCGGTAGCTCGCACATGTTGCTGCTGAAACCGGATGGTTTGGGCATTTGCCGTGGTGATGAGAATATCCTCATGTCCCTGGCTCATGCTGACCCAACCCAACTCGTCACCTTCTTCTAGCCGAATAGCAATTAAGCCATTGGAGCGTACTTGGCTATACTCTTTGAGCAGGGTTCGCTTGATTTTGCCCCGCACCGTTGCCATAACGAGGTATTCGCCATCGTCAAAACTTGGCACAGAAAGCACTGATGTCACCTGTTCGCCAGGCTCCAGCGAAACCAAGTTTATCAGAGGAAGCCCTTTTGCCGTGCGACTAGCATCTGGTATTTCATGCGCCTTGATTTGGAAGACTCGTCCGCGGTCTGTGAAGAACAGGATGCTCTCCAACGTGCTACACGTTACCAGATGGCGCACGAGGTCTTGCTCACGGGTCTGCATACCGCGTGTCCCCCGTCCGCCGCGCCGTTGGGTGCGGTAGGTTTCCGTAGCCTGTCGCTTGATATAGCCACGGTTCGTCAACGTAATGAGGACGCGCATGTCAGGGATGAGGTCTTCGTCACTGACCTCGCCGTCTACATCGGGGATAATGCGCGTTCGCCGCTCATCGCCATATTCACTCTTGAGGTAGAGTAACCCCTCTTTGATAATGTCCAATACTCGTTGGGGATTGGCGAGAATATCCTCAAGTTCGGCTATGGTTTTGAGAACTTCATGGTATTCATCCTCAATTTTTTGGCGTTCTAGGGCTGCAAGCCTTCGCAGCTGCAAATCCAAGATTGCCTGTGCCTGGAGTTCCGATAACCCAAACCGTTCGATAAGGTTGTTACGAGCTACTTCAGCGGTGGTTGACTGACGAATAGTCTGGATAACCTCATCCAAGTTGTCAATGGCAATTTTCAACCCTTCGAGGATATGAGCGCGAGCACGGGCTTTGTCTAGCTCAAATTCGGTACGCCGCCGGATGACCTCTTGGCGGTGGTTGACGTACTCACGCAACATGCGCTTGAGGGTAAGTACGCGGGGTTGTGAGCCTTCTTCCGTCAGAGCCAGCATATTGACCCCAAAGGTCGTTTGCATTTGGCTATGCTTATAGAGCGCGTTCAATACCTTCTTTGGTTGGGCATCTTGTTTGAGCGAAATAACAAGCCGCATACCGCTGCGGTCTGAGTGGTCTTGGACATCGCGGATACCCTCTATCTTTGACCATCTCGGCTATGCGCTCTTGAAGACGGGCTTTGTTGACTTGGTAGGGCAGTTCTGTCACGACAATGAGAAAGGCATTACGGTTGCCCTCTTCAATGTGGGCTTTGGCACGTAGCAGGATGCGCCCTTTGCCGGTGCTATAGGCATTGGTGATACCGTCCGTCCCCAAAATAATGCCGCCTGTGGGAAAATCTGGACCGGGGACAATGCGTAGCAATTCGTCTACCGTTACCTCTGGATTATCTACAAGCGTAATAGCTGCATCACAGATTTCTGTGAGGTTGTGGGGGGGGATATTGGTTGCCATACCGACAGCGATACCGGATGCGCCATTAAGTAGCAGGTTAGGCAACAAGCCAGGCAAAACTTTGGGTTCTTGGTGCTCACCATCAAAGTTGGGCCTATAGTCAACGGTATTTTTGTCAATGTCTACCAGCAACTCTTCGGCTATCTTGGTCAGTTTAGCTTCTGTATAACGGTAGGCTGCTGGTGGGTCGCCGTCTATTGAGCCAAAGTTGCCTTGCCCATCTATCAATGGGTAGCGCATATTCCAGGGTTGCGCTAGGCGCACAAGGGCATCATAGACCGAGGAATCGCCGTGGGGGTGATAGTGCTTGAGCACTTCACCAACGATACCAGCACACTTAGAAAACCGTTGGTTGTGGCGTAGCCCTTCACGCAGCATAGCGTAGAGGATACGCCGTTGTACTGGTTTGAGACCGTCACGCACATCTGGGAGCGCCCGTGAAACAATGACGCTCATCGCATAGTCGAGGTAGGATGATCGTACCTCTGTGACTATATCTGCTGGATGAATAGTTCCTATTTCCATAATGATTATTGGGAAAATGGTTGTTAGGCGATTTTCCCGTTGTTGGCTCCTTTTCTGAAGCAAGTTATGGTCATTACACGTCCCTTTTCATTGATCATAGCTCTGCATAGAAACGCCCTTTATGCAAGGGGTTTTCATGGCTTATTATACATCAAAACAGCACTTTTGTCTAATAAATTCGTGTATTATGTCGCCGCCGCATAGCTTGCCTCAAGCTGCTGCTCCAACAGCACCAATGCCGCCACCCGACGGGC
>CAZLKK010000018.1:23771-24203 GCA_964559995.1 uncultured Chloroflexaceae bacterium | reverse complement strand
GAGAGATTGCGGGTACGGTGATGCAAGGTGAGCCAAAACCGATACGTTTTTCTACCAATGCTAAGGTGATTACTGTCGCCATTATCGTTGGCTTGGCAGTTCTGTTGATTACGTCGATAGGGCATGTCCTTATGCCGTTTATCGCGGCGATCATTACTGCCTATCTTTTCAATCCGTTGGTGACGCTGCTCGAAAATCGGTCTCGTATTCGACGCTCTTTTTGGATTGTCGTCTTGTATATCTTGGCGTTCTCGCTGATCTATGGGGTTGGGACATGGCTATGGCCCCGTATCCTGCGCCAATACCAAGACCTGGTAGCCCGATTGCCAGACTTCGTGAGCAGTATCTCAGAGACGTTTTTGGATCGTGAAGAGATAGAGTTAGGGATGGGCTTTACGCTCAACCTGAAACCGGTAGAAGAGCAGATCATCG
>CAZLKK010000018.1:20820-23761 GCA_964559995.1 uncultured Chloroflexaceae bacterium | reverse complement strand
CCTTGAAGTGAGCGTTATAATTGTTTATAATTTTGTAAAGCCAGTAAACTCCGCCCACGCCTAAAGTACCTATGGTGATTAGAATGTATTTTTTTATTCAAAACCCCAACGCATTTGACTGGTCGGAGGCCGCCAAAATGGTATTTCACGGCAAGGCGGCCATGACCTTGATGGGCTTTACGCTCAACCTGAAACCGGTAGAAGAGCAGATCATTGGAGCGGTAAGCGATTTGGGGAGGACTATCAGTGAAGGGGTACCCCATCTGGTCTTCTCTGCCCTAGAGACCGCTATCTATGTACTGGTCTACCTGATTGTCACCTTTTACCTGCTGCTCCAATCCAAAGAGCTTGGTCGGTGGATGGTACAACTTATCCCTGCCCCCTACCGCACCGAAATTTGTAGCTTGGGTAGACAGATAGACCATGTTTTGAGTGCCTATATTCGCGGGCAGCTGCTGCTGATTATCATTATGTCCGTCCTGACCTACATCCCGTTGTCTATCCTCAAAGTTCCCTACGCGCTGGTGATTGCCATTGCTTCGGGGGTGCTGGAGCTCATCCCCGTGCTAGGTCCGTGGTCTGCTGCCGGTATTGCTATGGTTGTGGCACTCTTCCAACCAGAGGTACCGTTTGGTTTGTCCAGTCTTGGTTTGGCAGGGTTGATAGGTCTGATCTATTTCATCCTGCGCCAGCTTGAAGATAGCTTTGTCAAAGTGCACCCGGCGGTGGTTATCTTTGCCATTCTAGCCGGCGGCGCAATTGCGGGGGCGTTTGGGTTGTTGCTGGCGATACCGTTGGCGGCGGTTATCCGTATCATTCTCTCCTACCTGTACCCCAAGATTACCGATACGCTGATACCGCCGGGACCGCCTGCTGTCCCTGATGGACAAACATTACCGCAGGTTTCCCCATCGGAGGTTGCTTCCGAAGGGTCAGGGGCGGTATCGGGTTCACAGGTAGAGGCGTGATCACCATACGCCAAGCCCTGCCTGATGATCTACCCCACTGTGCTGCTATCACAGCAACCTATACCACTCGGTTTGCTTGGCAGATGGCGCGTGAGGGCAAGGTGCAGATTGAACGACAAGCCGAGGGCGATGCCCGGTTGAGCTTCCATCTTCAGCAGGTGCGGCTCCCCAAAACCCGTATGCTGCGTTTGCCCTCTGCCAGCATCCCGCTAGAAACGCGCTGGCACCGCTATGATGCGCGGTTGGTGGCACTGTGGGATGAGGTGCTTTGTGGCTATCTGATGCTGCATGTGCCAGGCGACCAGCAGCAGGCGATGATCGCCCGTTTGTTGGTGGATGAGCCAGCACGGGGCAAGGGGGTAGGGGCTGCGCTAGTGCAGGCAGCCGGTGAGTGGGCGATACGTTCTGGGGCATTTGCGCTGTTGGCACATGCGCCGCTGCGAAATGTCGCAGGGATTACTTTTTATCAGCAACGCGGTTTTCGGATTAGTGGGGTGAGTGAACAGTTCTACCACACCCGAGAAGATGCGTTGCTTCTAGGACACATGCTTTCATGATAGGAGAAACCGTCCATCCTGCCGATTTTCGTGCAGGGTTGGTTGCCCTTGTGGGCAAGCCCAATGTGGGCAAAAGTACGCTAATGAATGTGCTGCTCGGTGAGAAGGTGGCGATTGTCTCGCCGCTGCCACAGACCACGCGAGTACCGCTGCGGGGCATCCTCAACTCGCCCCAAGCCCAGGTTATCTTCATTGATACACCGGGTATCCACAAACCACGCCATGAGTTGGGCGAGATGATGGTCAGGCAAGCACGGCGAACGATACCCGATGCAGATATAGCCTGTATGATGGTAGACATCAGCAAGCCCCCGTCAAAACTTGACCGTATGATTGCCGCGGAGATTAGCAACACGCAGGTGCCGCGGTTGTTGTTGCTCAACAAGGTAGATTTGCGTCCGCAGGGGGGGTCGCATCAACAAGCCTACCAAGAGCTTGGCACATGGGATATGGAACTCGCCCTCTCTGCCTACAAGCAGCAGGGACTCGAAGCGTTGCTGGCAGAGCTTATCAAGCGACTGCCGGTAAGCCCACCGCTCTACCCCGAAGAATGGCTCGTAGACCAGAGCGAGCAATTTCTGGCAAGCGAGATTGTCCGCGAGAAGGTGCTGTATATGACCCGTCAAGAGGTGCCGCATGCGGTTGCCATTGAGGTAGACGAGTGGGAGGAGCGCGAGGAGCAGACCTACATTCGTATGAGCATCAATGTGGAGAAGGAGAGCCAGAAGGGGATACTCATTGGGGCAAAGGGGGCTATGTTGAAGCGTATCGGAACTGCTGCCCGTGCTGATATTGAGCAGATGCATGGACGGGCGGTCTATTTGGATTTGTGGGTGAAGGTACGCCCCCACTGGCGTGATGATCCATCGTCATTGGGGTGGCTTGGGTATCAGGTGAAGGGGTGAGGGAAAGGAGACTTGGGTATGACAACATTGACGGTAGAATTACCACCAGAACTCTATGACTTGTTGAAAAAGCGGGCAACACAAAAAGGGAAACCGGAGTATATTGTTGCCCAAGAGCTTTTAGCCGAAAGTCTCCGACCTCCGCAAGAGGTGCTAGACCGAGAAAAAAGCCGGGCGGTGTTGCGTAATGCGGGGTTGCTTGTTGAGCCTACACCAGATGAACAATCCTATGCGGCAAGGTGCAATGTTACGTTGGAAGAGGTACGATCTGCCCTGGACAAAGCCGGTGGGCTACCCTTGAGTGAGGTTGTCATAGCCCAACGGGGACATAAACATCTCTGATAAGTCCTCCCCCATAACTGCCTATGAAATCGCCAATCCTAACCCGCATAGCAATAGTCATCCAAGCCTTGCTCATTACTATGACTCTCGTTGGTGTTGGCATCTTTACCCTAGCGACTATCATCCATACCAAGAATATCTTGACCTTCCCCTACCCGCTTGACTATGG
>CAZLKK010000018.1:13542-20733 GCA_964559995.1 uncultured Chloroflexaceae bacterium | reverse complement strand
TGCTCACTGCTGCAATGAGTCTGCTCACAGGGGATGTACTATTGGCGGGGCGGCTCCTGTCGCTGCTGGCAACAATAGGTACCATTGCCGCCATACCCATGCTGGCATCCCCACGCGAAACCACCCGCAAGCAATGGCTCATCACATTTGTATTGTCGTTCTTGCTCTTCTCCATCCCCATTGTACGCGAGTGGGCAGTGTTGCTGCGCGTAGATATGTTGGGGGTTTGTTTGGGTATGTGGGGGCTTGTGGCGTTGCACCGTAACAAGCCGGCATTAGCGGGAGTGCTACTCATGCTTTCGCTCTACACCAAGCCCTCGCTGTTGGCTGCCCCCGCTGCCGCTACCGTATGGGTGCTGATCCAGGCTTGGCGCACCGCCCACACGTCCCCGCAACAACCGGCATGGCGCACTGCCCTACGCCCTGCTATCACCATGCTGCTTGTGCTAGGGCTAGGTGGGGGGGGGCTATTTGCGCTGCTGCACTGGGCAAGCAATGGGTGGTTTATGCTGCATGTGGTCGCAGCCAATGCGAACCATTGGGATGGCACGCTTGCCAAGCAATTTTGGCTAGAGCAATTTCAACTACGCGCCCCGCTTGTCCTAGCAGCAGCGGTGGTTTTGCTGCTACATATACGACAGTCTGTCCCACGATCCTATGGAGAGCAACCGGGCAAGGTTCACCACGGAAGCACGGAAGCGCAGAATTGCCCTATGCTGCTGGCATCGCTGTATACGCTTGCCAGCCTTGCATCGGTGATAGCCGTGGGCAAGGTGGGGGCATATACCAACTACTTCTTGGAGTGGTATGTGGGGCTAGTGTGGATTATCCTAGCCGGGATGAGCCGATGGATTGCTGTGTCGGCTGTCCCGTCTGTCATGCGGCTCGTGGGGCGTGTGGTCGTGTTGCTGTTGCTGCTGGCGAGCTTTGTTCCCTATACGCTCTTTTGGAGTCCCACCAAACTGCACCGCGCTGGTATTCTGGAGCCAAACCCGCCACGGCTTGCCTATGCGTTGTGGCATGACATCCAACGGGAAACGCAAGTGCTCGCCGCCCTCACCCGCGCCCAAGATGCCATACAGCCTATCATAGCCAACAGCGATAGCACATATGGCATCCTAACAGACAGACCGGGGATTGTTGCGGCTGCGGGGCGGCTCTCCCGTCTCCAAGCGTTTGAACATCGCCAACTCTACGACCAGGGACTCTGGGACCAACGCCAGTTGCTCAAACAGTTGGCAAATGGGGATATAGGACTTGTGGTTGTCGAGTACTTGGGGAATTGGCTCACGCCGGAAACTATCGCAATGGTGATGCAGCGGTATGCCCACGATGGCTCGCTAGGTATCTTTGATAGGTACCGCCCGGTAGCGACAGGTACTACCGTCCCCTTAACGCCTACGATTCCCTTTGCCAATGGCTTGATGCTCAGGGGGTATGCTGTCCATTCAACGGCGGCAGATGCACCGCAGGCTGCCCCCGGCGATACGCTCATCGTGACGCTGCACTGGCAACCGGGCGAATCTGTCCCCCATGCCCCCATAGCAGGGCAACCCAACGATAATCAAGACAACCTCCGTGTAGTGCTCTCCCTCACCGATGGGCAGGGGTGGCAGGCTATTGTGAGCAAACAACCGCTCTTCTATGCGACCCTATCCCCCAATGACCTACACCCCGGTGAGGCGGTACAACATATGCAAACGATACAACTTCCCGCTGAACTGCCCCCGCGCCCCTACCAGTTGACGGTAGCCCTAGCGACAGGCGAAGGAGAGACGGAAGCATTAGCATCTTCGCCGTATACCCTCACCCCTATCACCATAGCCGCCGATGGGGGACATGCTTTTGAGCAAACCGGCTACTATGTCCCTGCGCCCTTTTTGCAACCGTGGCAGGCTATGGGTGATCTAGGTCGGGTAGGATTGCCACTTACCCCCGCTGTCCCCTTTGTGGGGGGCAGATTCCAATGTTTTGCGTATACCTGTTTGGAAGAACACGAAGGGCAAATACGCCAGCGCAACCTGGGCGAGCAGCTCTACTTTGCCGAGACCCAACGGAGCACCCGTTGTATGGAGGGGGGGGAAACGTGGCAGCTAGAGGGGGCAACGACACCTTGCCCCGGCTTTCTCCCGTTGTGGCAGCAGTATGGGGCAGAGACGTTAGGTATGCCTATCAGCGGTGAGATAGAGCGCAACGGGTTTATTGTGCAATGGACAACATATGCACGGCTAGAACGGGCATTTGATGGAAGCTATCAGGGGCTAGGGCGGCTAGGCGATGATGTGTTGCGTTTGCCGCCGGGGGTGCGCTATCGTTGGCAGTCCCGCTAGGGGAGCTTTCAGGGGTAGGTCTATCGGGCAAAGTCCACTATGTTATTCCCATCTCCCCCTGCCCACGCTCCCAGAGGGCAAGGGGGATATGTCCGGTCTCCCTTCCCCCACCGAGGGGAGAAGGGGATGTGCGGTTCCCCGCTAGGCAGCATATTTAAGAATCTCTAATTCAGCCCATTCATCCACAGTATCTAGGATACCCTCTAGCTTTTCCATCACATCATCAGCAAAAAGGTATTCACGACACCCGCTACATTGCAAAACGGGGAGACCTTTCACAATAATAATCGTATTAGGATGTACTTTGAACGGAAAATCAGTAACAATAGGTTCCATTATTGAACCACACATATGACATTGCATCATCTTATCCTTTTCTTCAAATCGGCATCCCATCCTTGCTGGTCTGGAAGGTTTCCCCAGGTTTCATTGGGTAATACGCTCCATTACCATCACATACCCCGTTGTTGTCCGAATCTCTGCGGTTCTGCGGTTCTGTCGGGAATGTTTTGCCCAGACTTTGTGTCGCTGTGGTTTTGTGGTGAAAATTTCCCGGTAGACCTACCCTTGAAAGAGAGGAGGCAGAGGGGAGAGGGGAATACCGGGGTGAGGGGAATACCGGGGTGAGGTCTAGTCCATTTCCATTTGGTCGCCGTACCACACCGCAACGACTTTTGGCGCACCATACCATGTGTCTGGGGCATTGTAGGGGGCATGGCGTATTCCCTCTAGGATGAGGTTATCTGCTTCGGGCAAAAAGCAACTTTCCGTAGGCGAAACACCATCGCCTATATCTTCCCCGTTGCCAGACACGACCTTGTAGGAACTATAGGCAAACATCTGCTCCGGTGTGCCAAACCGCCGCCCACGCACACTCTTTCCTGCCACCGAGCGGTAGGCGATATGCGGGAAGTATGCCCCAGGGTAGGCATCGTTGACGAACTGCCCAAACTCGCGCACGTACACCTCCCATGAGGTATGGGGGGTGCCAAGCGTTACCAGACTTGCCACTTGCTCATGTCCATTGTAGGTGATGCCGTAGTAGGGGGCATCACCCAGGTACGCCCGCGCCACTCGCCCACCGGCACTATGCCCAATAATATCAACCTTATCGGCACCGGTTTCCTCTAGCGCAAGGGCTATGGTGCGGCGCAGCGTGTCCAGTACCGGGCGAAAGTCGGGGTCACGTAGCCGTCCCCATTCCACGCGGTTAATATCGGTGATATAGACGATACGATTGTAGGGGGGACGGGCAAGTATTCGTGCCAAGCCTAAGTAGTCCATTGGGGCAGAGAGCCACCCGCCAATGAAGACTACGGGACGTTGAGCATGGGTTACTTCAGTCATACGCCAGTACTTTCACAGCTAAATGCTTCTTTATATAGAGCCGTTGTATTCCCCGCTCCCCCTACCCCCGCTCCCATAAAGTGGGGAAACCACCTGCCCGTCCCCCTTTCTCCCCCAGGGAACGCGGATTAGGGATAGGGGGGGAAAGCCGTTGCATGCAACGGCTCTACAATCGTGGCTTAACTACCTGCTACTCAGCAGGTTCTTGCGCTTCTGTCTGTCCGCTGTGTCCGTTGTGTCCGTTCGTCTTTTCCTTGTGCTGGTTGATCATAATGCGCTTACGGGGAATACAAGACTCGTGATGTTCTGAAGGGAATAGCTCCCCTATCGCATCAAAAAGCGGTTGAAACCCCTTGAACGTTTGGGTAAACACATTGGTGTAGAGGTCTACCACATTGGTAAAGGTCGTCTCTACCAACTTGGAAAACTCCTCAATACCCTGTGGGGGCAAGGCACCTTTCACAAAACCGCGCATGGCATCCTGTACAGAGTCGACGTTGACCTCGTTACTCTCGGCGGATGGTGTACTACTGGTGGTTGTTTCTTCTGACATCAGGTAATCTTCTGCCTTTCTTTTTTCAGTTTGGGGTATTGCCCCAGGGCTTTACCGACTCCATCTGTTACTGTTTACCCGCTTTGTTGTTGTCCTGGCACAAGTACCTTGCGGCGGGTGCCGTGCAACGGAGCAAAACAAAAATGAATAATGGTCGCCATATCCTCTTCTGGGTATCGCCAATCTAATGTTACCACAGCATTGATGACATTGATCAACCGATCAGGGGGGGTGCTTAGGGGACAGCGCACCAGACTGCGGATGAGCAAGCGGCGATACTTCAGGCTATAGCGCAATGAACAACTGGCAAGCGTTAGGAGAATCTGCTCACGGAGTTCTACATCGGGGCTATATCGCTGGAGCCAGCGCGATAAGCCTAATCCTTCGCTGCGGTCAAGGTAGAAGTTGAGCGTATCCGCAAGCTCGGTACTCTCCACTAAGGTACTGACCTCTTGCCAACGCTTGACAAACGGCATCCGGGTAAACGCTCGCAATTGGTAAAACTGGTCTACCAAATTTGCCGCGGTGTGGTAGGGTTCTTCTGTGAAAATGTGGGTACGGTTTAGCCCCGCCTCGCGCTCCGCCATAAGTGCCACTGCCTCGCGCACCACCCAGTCGCTATGGTCATAGCCGCCACCGTGGAAATGGACCTCGTGGGCAAACTCATGCAGCGCAATACAGGCAGTATCGTGCTCATTCCACTTGCCAATCAGCACCGATGCACCCTCAGCCGGCGTGTAGTTGCCGCCATCTCCCCCATAGCCCCAGGGTCGTGTATCTTCGATGACCTCAAAGAAGAGTCGATCTTGCAGCAAATCGGGGGGGATAGTCTGCCCCCACATTTTGCCTACCAGCTTGCGTACATGACGGGCAAGGCGTGCCGGTTGATAGGTATATTGTCCAACCGTAAGCGATGGAGGACTTTCGTGCTCCATATTTAGATGGACTTTTTGCCCATGCAAACGCATGTAGAGATACATACACGAACACCCTAGATGCTATATGGTTACGTCTATCAAAATAATACCACACTCCCTACCATTGCTCAAACACGAGACATCTCTGCCCCATAAGCAATACATGCCAAGCCATCAGCCGATTCTATGCCTGGATAATTGGCTACAACCTCTTGTACCGACATACCACTTGCTAGGAGGTCAAGCACAAGTGATACCCCTATCCGGTGTCCCCGTATACAGGGCTTTCCAAAGCAAATAGCTGGATTGATAGCAATACGTGCTAATAAAGTTTGTCTATCCATAGTCTATCCCTGCCGTTCCGTCCTTGCGAGGGGGAGCGGGTAAAATTAGCCTTGTCTCTTATGACACGATGCCACACGCAAATGCTGATAGAGAATCTGTACGACAAGTTGGGGCAGTTCAAACAGGATAATATGACCACATCGCGGCACCTCAATGAACATCCCATCGGGGGCAACTTCCATCAACTTGCGGCTATTCCCCGGCGGCACCACAGGGTCGCCCTCGCCTGCCACCAGCAACACCGGCTGCCGAATCCGTTCCATCTGGCGAGGGATAGACTCCAGCACATCACGGTTTGCCAACTGTTTGGCAGAGATACGCACCGCTTCCGGGTCGCAGAGCCGTACCCCTAGCGTCCCAATGCGGGTATCGCTCACCAACGGGGTATTCTTGGCTAGGAAGATGCGCCCATAGATGTAGGGGATGATCCATAGCCCGCGATGGGTGATAGGGCGTAGTAGCTTGTTGAAAATAGCATCTAGCATCATTGGGATGAGCTTCATCAAAATGGGATTGGCAGGGAACAGCCCAAAGTTGAAAAATGCCAAACTTCGCACCCGCTCTGGCTCATGCGCCGCATAGTGCAGCGCAACCGCCGCGCCTAGCGAGAAGGCGACAATGTGGTGGGACGGCAGAGCTAAGGCTGTCGTCAGGGCAGAGAGATCATCGCTAAAACTCTGCACCGTATAGTTGCGCGAGGGGTCGGTGTCAGAAAAGCCATGCCCCTTGAGGTCATACAGGATGACCCGGTAGCCCAACGAGACCAACGGACCGACAACGTGGTGCCACCACATCGCCGAGCAATCCCACCCATGCACCAGCACAATAGGCTCACCGTGTCGTGGTCCCTCATCCTGGTAGTGATGGGTTATGCCATTCAGCTTGAGAAACCGCGCCCGTTTTATCAGCACATATTCGGCTTCCAAACGGCGACGTTCTCTACGCCACAGCTTGCCAGCTAATGCCTGCTCTACCTCTTGTCGGTAGGTAGTATATTTTGTTGTAGGGGCAACTTGACTTCTACTCATACCCGTTTATTGGTTGAGCAGAACGGTCAAGTCCTGCCCTCTGGAAAAGGATACTCCGCCTATTCTACCCACAAGCGCAGCGTCTCACCTTCAATCTTGGCACGCAATTGTCCCCCCCGCTCCATCCCCGCGACCATCAGGTGACGGCGATAGGGACCAACCCGAACGACTACCTCTTCACTAGCTACCCCTATATCCAGTTCGCTGGTATCAAGCAGGGGAATGTGCAAGCGTACTTCTGAGTGGTAGGGGAAAGGCGGCGGTATCGTCTCTGGCGTGTCCATAACGGGCAGATCAAGCGCAGACTCACGCTTGCTATAGAGGCTCTTCCCCCGCTCTGCCCATCCTGCAACATCAGTTGGGGATAGGGGCAGCGGGTCGGACAGCAGCAAATGCCCAAACTTTTCTTGGACATCATCCTCTATTCCCACATCGCCACTACGCGCTATCAGCGTGTCTATCTGCATCCCATAGAGACCAAAGCGGTGGAAAATAGAGCGCAAACCAGCGAAATGCAATTCCTCGGCAGGCATCACCAACCGCACCCGTGTCCCCACATCAGCATCAAACCAGGTACAGTAGCGGTCTAGCGAAACCCGCAAATCTTGCAGCAAACCTGCCGAACTCACCGTATTGATGAATGCGCCTGCCCCCGCCAACAACGCCACATC
>CAZLKK010000018.1:12344-13532 GCA_964559995.1 uncultured Chloroflexaceae bacterium | reverse complement strand
CGGACGACAACGGACACCTCTACGGTTCCGTCACCGCCGTGCGCGTCGCGGAGTTGCTGACGGCCGCCGGGCAAGCTTGCGAGGAGCGCGATGTGCCAGGCCCACGGTCTAGCCCACTGACCAACCGCACAATCCAGCGTATCATATCGCGCAGGGTGATACCATTGATCAGACTGTCTATGGTCGTGCCACCAAAGACCACCAGATCAAAGGCATCAGACAGGGCTGCCTGATTGATGACCAGCAGGGCAGCTATCTCATCCATACCCGGAAAGCTAGGGATTTCATCAGCTTGGATTTCGCGCAATCGCCCGGTAATGCCCATACGCGGGTTGTTACACAAGGCTTCCCAACGCTTTCGCATCTCTTCTAGCGTGCCGAGTTCCATTGCGGCGAGGTTCGTTTCAATCTCGGTGGGGTTCTCTTTGAGCGTCTCCCCAATGAGCTTACTCATCCCCCCTTTGGGACCCGTTCCTACAACTAACACCCGCTGCCCTGTCGCTGCGGCATGGCAACCGGTGGCTAGTGCGGCTCCATTTTGGAGCATACTACTCTGTCCAGACATTATGACAATACGCATGCTATCTCCCTGTTTCCCATACCGTCAGTCAGTCAATCAATCAATGCAATCAAGCGGCTTCAACCTGTACGGTATCGGATGGTTTCTCTTCACAATCTTCTGTCGTATCTTCGTGAAATTCCAGCCGGAGAATGCCCTCTTCGTAGCGGTGACTGCTGAACCGACAATTGTAGAGGATACGTGGTAGGGCTATCGTACGCTGGAGAGTCTCATTGCCAAGAGCAATGGCTAATTCCGTCCCGCAACGCTCAATGGCAATAGCTGATCCCTCAACAAAGGGAAGTCGCAAACAAAGTTCATAGTAACCCGGCTCATGGTCATCATTCCACTGTTCAAGCCAGATAGGGCGTTCATCATAGAGCACTAGTCCTGGGTCGTTGTCGCCAAACGTCATAGCCCCTACGGACAACAACCGTTTTATCCCGATAGGCTCACTTGCTTGAAGCGTGGTTTTGAAAAGTGGCGTAGGGGCAAAACTAGCTTCTATCTCTGCTATGTAATTTTGTTGGAGATTGACCCAATAATCAAAGTAGCTGCCGAGATTGGCTTGACGGGGGAGTATCTTGTTAATAACCACCGCATCAAGCAGCAATCCATAGAGGTTGAGG
>CAZLKK010000018.1:0-12334 GCA_964559995.1 uncultured Chloroflexaceae bacterium | reverse complement strand
CGTCGGGTCTCCAGAATAGGCAGCTTTTCCGGGTTGAGCACCAAACGGATAGACACCCCAGGGTCAAGGAGAAAAACGGAAAGCTGCTCCATCTGGTCAAGCAGAGTGCGAACTTCATCAAAAAAGCGGTCATCTGGTACATCGTGCCCACTTGTGCGGGAGACAAAGGGGCGAGCGACATTGGAGATGCTGCGGTAGGCACGAAAGAAGGTCTTGCCCAGGTTGCCCCCAATGATCAGCTCTGGGTAGGCAAGCAAGCGCAGGGTGTTGCCGGTGGGGGCGGTATCGAGCACGATAGCATCCCAACGGTCACTCTTTGCCTCGGTCATCACCCGCTGAAGGGCGAGGATTTCATCTAGCCCAGGCTGGTTTGCCAATTCTGTAGCCGTAGATCGCTCAATACCCCGTTTGCTATAGGAACTTGCCACAAACTGTTGAAAGCCCCCAAGATTGCGCCGCCACTCGTGAACGGTATCCACTTCCATACCATAGAACTGTGCGGCTACTTCGGTTGGTTCTTCACGGCTTAGGGGGACTCCTAGCACATCTGCCAACGAATGGGCAGGGTCACTAGAGAGCACCAACACGCGCTTTCCTTGCTGAGCAAGCAATGCCGCGGTTGATGCCGAGATGGTTGTTTTGCCGGTGCCACCCTTACCGGAGTAGATAATAACTCGTGCCATGTTGTCCAATGCTTTGAATTTTTCAGCAGAGAAACCGGATGAACGATTAGCGTACTCTTCCCCCCCCTTTCAGGGGTAGGTTAGGTTGTAGAGACGGTTGTGAGACGGTTGTAGAGACGGTTTGTCAGCTTTACCCGTGAGCGCAAAAACCATTACCTTATTTGGCTAGACGGTTTCCGGGTCATCATCATGATCATCGGCGTGTGACGTAATCCCATTACTATCGGTTCGCGTTGAGGTTGCAGCTTTGCGAACGACTACCGGGCGACGTTTTACCGCCACTGACCTACTGCGTCCAGAGGTTACTTCTGGCACCATTGCATCGCCACTTGCTTCTCTGTCGCTCTCCGCCATATTCTCCTCATAGGTTCGCATAGACGATGGGCGCAGGGTGCGTTGTTGTTCAGAAGCGTTGATTTGGATGCGCCGGCGGCTTGCCTGCCGTTCGCCCCCTTTGCCCTTGCCTTTGCCCTTGCTCTTGCCCTTGTCTTTGCTCTCGGTTGAGGTTGAATCATTGGCACCAAACACTGCCTGCATAACCGGACCAACAAAGCCTAGCAGATTGGGCGGTCCAGCTGATTTCTTGCCCTGCTGCTCGCGTTTTTCCACCATTTCGTCTGCATTGTCCATCGCAATTTGCAAGCCAGCCGAAGCCCGTTTGCCTAGCTCAGAATCCTGAAAACTGCCCACGACCTCTGCAGCACCATGCATCAATTGATTGAGCGGACCGCTCATTTGGCGGGGGGCTTCAATGAGCATACGTATGCTACGGCTCACATCATAGACTCCCATACGGTCTACCACCGATGTTACCGATGACGCACTGCGTCCAAGCGGTCCTACACCATTGCTAGTGCTGCTAGAAATGGGCTTATAGGACATAAAGGACGGTGGGGAAGACTGCGGTTGGGGAGTATTGCCCCCACGTTGTAGCTCATACGCCGCGACCAATCGCTCTGGGTTATCGGCGAGGTCAGAGGGGACTTCGTTTTGATCTTTTTTGCCAAAGGACCACCAGCGGCGGCGAGGCTCACGGGATTCGCGGGATTGCTCCTGATAATAGTCGGGAGCTTGTTGTGATGCAGCCATCTGTTGTGGTGCGGGGAGAGCTTGGGCAGGGGTAAAGGTAAACGTCTCGGCAAAGGCTGCCAAAAGTTTGTCACCTTGCATACCAGCGACCACCTGATCGCCAATCCAGGCAACCATCTCCTCCATCACGGGGACATCGGCGGCGGGTACATAGTCTAGCTTATTTACCACAACGCGCTCGGCTTCTTCTGCGGCTCGCAGAGCATTGGCTCTGCCTTTGACCGTTACCCGTGGTGGGCGAGTGTTGACTGTGGGAGTAATGCGAAACGCCAAACTGACGGAACCGTGGAGGGGGTCCCAAGTTCGTGCTTCAATGACATCTACGTCTTTCCAGGGAAATCCGTCTACAATGTCGCTAAAGACCCCACGCGCCCAAGTAATCAAGCGTTGGTCTGTTAAGACCAAAAAATCGCTCAACGAAAGCCCACCAACATGCTGCCCCTGTTCATCAAACAGGATGCCATCAAACAACGCAAACAGCGTCTCATCCTTATGCAGCAGCCCACGATACATCAGCTCCTGCACCTGCATTGGACTAACGTTGGTTCCTAAATAGGGATGGACACCCATAACATTCTACCTTGCTTCTCTGTTGTGATTTGGTCGTTGTAAAGAATAATGCTATTCCAAAACACAAGAGAGAGATTCAACTAGTACGTTTACCACCACGTCGTCGCAGCGGGATGGTATTTCCCCGATCTGATGCCAACGGGGGAGAGGACGGCTGTTTCGGTTGCCTATTTGGACGGGGAGGACTTGGCTCCTGGCGTTCAGCAAAAGCTGTTGGGGATGCAGGTTGCGGTTGCGGTTTTGTCGAACGAACGGTATCCGCACTGCTGTTGCGCCGCAACGGTATCTCATGATACTCAGCTTGCCCTTCTGCCTCTTTTGGCTCTTGCTCATAGGAGAGATCATCATCCTCTTCTGGTTCTGCAGCAGGTTTATTGCGGGAAGTGGCTGGCTGTCCCATTGCCGCTGAGAAGAGGTCTCCTTCGCCACCACCGCTTCCTCCCCCTCGGCGTTGCAAAAATGCCAGGGCTACTTCGCGTGCGCCAGGGTTATTTGCCACGGTATTGAGCAGATCATTGACTGCGCGTAGGGTGTCTGCCACATTCCGCAAATCGCCCCCACTAATGCCATTGAGGACAAAGGACGGCATGTCGGTAAAGGGCATCTCAGCCTCGCGCAACGCTCGATTGACCGTATCCCAAGCGGCTCGTCCCACCCGACTGACGCTATACAGTTTGCCGGGGGGCAACCCGGATGGGTCTTGTTGCAAAGACGGTCCGCCCTGTTGATAGGGGGTATCTGCTCCAGACCAGCGGGAAGACCGGTCAGAAGATGCTGCAGTATCGGATGCGCCATAGACTTGCTCGCTGACTGCTCCGTAGACTTCTGAAGCGGCATCAGCAGGCTCAACCCCCTGGGTAGCCAGGGCTTGTGCGGTATCTGCGGCTACACGCAGCAGGGTAACAGCCACGGGCAGGTCTGCCAATGGCAGGAGCGTAAAAGTAAAGCGTTGCTCTTCGTCACCAGGGACGGCAAACACGAGTTGGAGGTGGGCGTGGAGCGGGTCTAAGCCAACCCCTTCAACGAGGCACAGCTCGGTAAGGGGAAACGCATAGAAGAGATGTCGCCCATAGTTACGTGCCCACAGCAATACGCGCATCGTGGTCAAGAGGCAGTAATCGTGCAGGGTAGGTCCACTGATGCGTCTCCCATTGGTATCGAGCAGGACCCCATCCAATGCCACAAGGACCTGTTCGTCTGTTTCCAGTACGCCCAAGCCTTCAAGTTCTGCCAAATGTGAGGGAACAACCGTATGGCTAAGGTAGAGCAGATCAATCATTGAAACAACACGCTTCCAGATATTGAGAGAAAAAAAGAGTAGCCATCAGGCATCAATCATCAACAGGGCACTATGCTCCGCTGATGACAGATGACTGATGACTATGGACAGCCCTAACTCTAGCGGTTAAAGCGCGAACGAACGGTTTTGTAGCGGAAGTTGGCACCTGACGATGAACTCATACGTCCTTCGCCGCTACCAGCACGCACCACGCCTGGATAGGCATTGCGATTAATATTCAGCACAGCTGTTGATGTTGCATCAAGCAGATTGCTGACCCATCGCCAGTGACCTTCAAACATGATGTCGCCAACCGAGGCTACCTGACCAGCTGACTCAGAAAACCAACCACGATTTCCTGCCATTAGTGTCACCTCCTCTTTATTAATTGAGACTCCAAAGGCGATATACAATAGGTCCCACAGGAAAAAAATCCCCTGGTTGACCACCTGAAAGTAATCTTACTGCTTCAGTCGGTAATGTACAGAGCGCGGAGAAGCAGTAATACGTTACACTGCGTGATAGCCCATATCTTTGGATGCCGTAAACGGCACGATGAGCCATTCATCTTCCATTTCTGCCTGTCCAGCTTCAAGACCGGCGAGGCTTGTGGGCAGTGTCATAATTCGTCGAAAGTCGCCTATTTGAATAACGAGTTCATCGCCATTTTGAAACAGGTCGAGTCGTTCGACATCAGCAAAAGGTAGTTTGATACGGACATTATACATGCCGCTATCAATTTTACTTACTTCGAGCGGGGATTGGCGATAGCGTACTTCTACCGGATTCATATCCCCATAGATCGTGTGTCCCATCTCGCTCAATTTCTCGATACCTACGACTTCTTCGGGGTAGTAGGGAACGTGACAGATAGGCAGCGGGGAGAATGAATGGTCTATCTCTTGGAGATACCGTTTTTGGACGCTTTTCCAATGGTTGAGATAGCCGCTATCCTGATCTGGTGGAAAGATTTTATTCACGACGACCATATCTACTGTCAACCCATACATTGAGAGGTAGGTAAGAGCCCGTTGGCTCTCTTTGATGACCATTTTTTCTGGGTTCATCACCAAACGGACGGATGTTTCCATCGGGTCGCTCAAGGCCTCTGTTACCCCCGCCATTTGGCTAAAGAGATCATCTATAGCCTCATAGACTTCTGGGGGAGCAACCATTTTGTTGAGGCTTGGGGTTGCCTTAATCATAGGACGCAGGAAGGGGCGGACCAAGTAGCGTTCCGCGTTCCGCATCATGCTTATTGCCCATTTGAAGGTTTCTGGCGATGAGAGCAACCGCAAGGTTTCTCCTGTTGGCGCACAGTCAATGATGAGCAAATCATAATCGTTGGCATCTTTGTGTTTTTTGATACGTATCAGGGGGAAGGCTTCTTCCATACCTGGAAGGATGCTCATCTCATCGGCGAGCATGCCATTGACCCCTTGCTGTGCCATGAGGTCGGCAAAGTGTTCTCTGACCAACCCCCAGTTATTTTCAATGTCATCATGGATACTGACTTCCAACGCATCGAGCGTTGGGGACACGCGGACTGGGTTGGGGTTCAATGGGCCCTCCATGTCCAGCGAGTCAGCCAGGCTGTGTGCCGGGTCGGTACTCATAACCAGCGTGCGTAGCCCCATTTCAGAAGCTCGAACAGCCGTAGCTGCTGCGGTACTGGTTTTCCCTACGCCTCCCTTACCGGTAAAAATCAGCGTTCGCATCGAGACCTTTCTAGGATGATGACCACCAGATTTTCAACCACCACTTTGGGTAATGCTAACTTCTTCTTCATTTGCGTACGCTCAGGAAATAGGATACCCTTTAGGTATGCGATATTCTTACCCTCGTACAACCCTTAGTTTCCCTCATGAACGTTGAGGTCACTATACCACGAATATTGCAGCATGTCAATTGTCAAAGGGGGAGAGAAAGCGTGTAGATCGCTTGTCTTGTGCTCGTCTTGTTGCAAGCAGGGTTGTTACACGAGTATGCAATGTGTGCTATCATGGCTACAAAGCAAGCCAAGATGGGTGATTGTTGAGCCCGAGTCGAAGTCGCATATGTTGCTGGAAGTGGAGATTGGGGTATGAGTAGTCAGGTGGTAGAGAGTCTCCGAAAGGTCCATATTTTTGCCGATTTAACCGATAGTGAGTTGCTTCAGCTTGCAGGGCTTTGTAAAGTCTGGCGCACTTCTGTCGGGCAGCCAGTGTTTCAGGAAGGCGAAGATGGACATGAGTTATATATCATTCAAGAGGGGTGTGTGCGGGTCTCTATCCAGACTCGCCGACAAGATGGTTCTATCTCGCCTGGGACGATAAATATGCTCTATGCGGGGCAGAGTTTTGGGGAGATGGTTTTGCTCGATGGGGTGACACGTTCGGCGACGGTGGTGAGCGTGGAGCCGTGCGTGTTGCTGGTTATCAAGCAGCAGGATTTTGACGCGCTCTGCGAGTCCAATCCACGCATTGGCTACCGCGTGATGCATAATCTTGCGTGCGATGTGGCATACAAGCTGCGTTCGTCCAATTTGCTGCTGCGGGGGCAGATACGCTGGCAGCAGGATGAGTTGGGGAAGCGTTCGTAAGTTCTCCCGAGAAACCAGAAAGATAATCTATGCCTCTATGACATCCAAAAGCTATGAAGATGGGTATTTTGGATGTCTTTTTGTGCATAAGCAAAAACCTGTCGAGAAACTCAAATTCCGTTGTGTGAGGGGGTATTTCGGTACCACTAATTTGGTTACGTCCCCTTAAACAAGAACACAACGCTAACTGTTCGAAAAATAATAAGCATATCTAACAGTAACGATTGTCTTTTGATGTAATAGAGGTCATATTCGAGTTTTGTTATCGCATCTTCTACCGTACTCCCGTAACGATAGTTGATTTGTGCCCAGCCGGTTAAACCAGGCTTAATAGATAGGCGTGTGCGGTAAAAGGGGATTTCTTTTTCCAACTGCTCGACAAATTGTGGGCGTTCAGGGCGTGGACCTACTACGCTCATGTCACCTTTCAATATATTAAACACCTGTGGGAGCTCATCTAGTCGGGTCAGACGTAAAAAATACCCGATACGAGTTATACGTGAGTCCCCTTTTTTTGCCCATATTGCCTTGCCTGCTTGTTCTGCATTGGGTATCATTGAACGAAATTTGATGAGGTAAAATGATGATCCTCCTTTTCCTAATCGTTCTTGAGTATAGAATATCGGACCGGGGCTTTCAATGAAAATAGCCAGGGCAATAAGTGGGAGAAGTGGTAGTAATACTGCTAGTCCCATAAGTGCAACAAAAATATCAAGCAATCGTTTGCTAATATGGTAGAAGATAGGGGCTACTGCCGTGTTCCAGGGGGGAATGGGAAACCAATCACGTCGAAGATGCTTGACTGGCACTCGTGCCATAAGCTCTTCGTATACCAAGTGTATGGGCTTGACTGTAATACCTTTTTCATAACAGGAAAGAAGGCTGTTAAGCAATTCTGAATGGAGACCATGCTGCACAGAGAGAATAATATCACTCGCTCCTTGTTCATGCATAAGTTGACAAATGGTCGTTGCGTTGGTTTCATGATTTTGGGGTTTTTCCTTGTTGTCTGTATTTGACGATAAATCGTTTACAGAAAATTTCCCCACTATATCATAACCATATGTTGCTGCTTGAATATCGTGGAGCAGTTCTTGCCCATAGGTTGGATCGCCGACGAGAACTGCCCGACGGTGTAACTGAAGTCCAGTGAAAAGGAGAAGATACAATCCACGCCAAACGCCAATGAAGAAAAATGCAGCAACAAGAAAAAGTATCGGGACAATACGAGGGAGATTATAGCCAAACAATTGCGTTGAGAAGAGCGTTTCTTCTGCCATTGGGCGACTCATTAGAAAGAAAAGCAGAATGTAGATACCTGCTGAACCAAGAGATACAAAGGTGAACCTTAGCAGCATAGGGAATGGACGGCTAGATATGGTAAGATTATAACATTCATTGATAACCGAAAGAACAAACCATATACTGGCAACAATACCTAACCATATCCCTTGATTCGATGCTATATCAACTATGGATTGGGTAGGTTCACGGGTTATGTGTAAAACGAGCACGGCTGCAGCAAATAAGGTGATAATATCACCGGCAATAAGCAATAATCGACGTTCGGAAAAAGGAAGTGCCAAGCGATATTTGTGTTGTTGGTTATGATGAAACAAAGTTTTGCTTGAAGTCTGTTCTGCTGCGGTTGCCATAGGTTGGTATCTCCTTCACATTGCTTGTTGCAAAACTGTGTGAAATGGGTAAGAAAGTAGAAAGAAAAGAGGGAATACTATCCCCTGTAAATTTTGGACAGAAAGCGCGATCCATACGTACCAAGTTATGAGCATAATAACTGATGCAAGCCATAGCCCCTATCTTAACCTTATACTAGTAATCATAGCATTTACTTTCATCAGAACGATGATAGATCATTCTTTTTAGTAACTTTCAATTGCTGTAAGAGAGCACTTTCGTTGTCATATGTGCATCTTGTAGAATCCTGATTATATTCTTCAATTAGAAGAAATGTTCCAGGTAATTACACTGAAACTCCCCCTTCCTCTGCTAACGTTTCCTGTGGCAGAAAAGTTCCGTCACAGCCCCCGCAAAACACCCCGCAAAAAGTGTACTACAATAGGGTTGAGTCATGATAATCATGCTGAATACCCACTGGAGCACGTATGCGTTTACGCTGGCTTGCGCTGGCTTGGATACTTGGAATACTCGTCACAGATACCCTCTGCCACTATCTTGGTATCTATCACCCCATCAACCAGCAGCAGGTCATTACTGCGGCTATCTTGCCCCACCCCATGCCCACCGCAACCCTGCACTCGTTGCTGCATACTGGTATGCTAACCCTAGCCAGTATCGGTGGGGTTGCAGCAATAGCCCTTGCTGTATGGACACGCCGGTTGCCCCCGACCTCAACACCAAAGTCTCTGGCTACGCTTATCACCATCTGTCTGTGTTGCACGAGCGGCGCACTTGGCGGCTTGCGCTACCAGGCATCCCTCGCCCCCACCACGCCACAGAGTATCTGGCTCCTCACCGGCGCAGGGGACATCACGGTACAGGGCAGCATTGTGGAAGACCCACGCCGCACCGCAGATGGACAACAACTCATCCTTGCTACCCAAGCTGCCCAATATCAAGATAAGATCGCCGCTGTGGAAGGCTTGGTGTTGGTCAACCTGCCGCCCTATCCAAGCTACCACTATGGCGACCAGATTATGGTGCAGGGAGCCTTACGCCAGCCCAAGCCCCCAAGACGGGAAGGGACATTTGACTATCGGGCGTACCTAGCCCGTCAACACATTTTTGGCATCATGCAGGAGCCGACAACCGTGACGCTCCTGTCTGGCAAGCAGGGAAACCCTATCCTCATAGCCCTGCTTGGTTTTCGTGACCACTGCCGCGCTATCTTGCTACGCGAACTCCCCGAACCACAAGCATCTATTGCCATTGGCATTTTGCTTGGGCTAAAAACGGCTATCCCCAAGTCGGTGTACACAACCTTTTCTACCGTGGGGACTGCCCACCTGCTGGTCATTTCCGGCTGGCACCTTGCCATCGTTGCCTCGGTCTTTGCTGGTCTCAGTAAGCGGCTCCATATGAACCAACGGACAACGTTTTGGGTGCTGATAGCCGCTATTTGGCTGTATACGCTCTTTGTCGGTATGTCAGATTCGGTGATGCGAGCGGCTGTTATGGCGAGCCTGACGGTCCTAGCGCAAACAACCCAACGGAAGACGGAACCCTGGACGCTGCTCGTCACTGCCTGTTTAGCCCTTACGCTAATCAACCCACAAACGCTCTGGAGCTTGGGGTTTCAAATGTCGGTATTGGCAACAGCCAGCCTCTTTGCCTTTGCCCACCCGATGAACGAACGGCTCCAACAATGGTTTCGCACCGCCCATATACAACGCGCCTACGGTATCCCGCTGCAATGGTTGATAGAACCGCTCGCTATCACGCTGGCGGCACAGGTGTTTGTGCTACCACTTATTCTGTATCACTTTGGGCAGCTGTCGCTTGTCGCACCGCTGGCAAATATGCTGCTCGTGCCGGTCTTACCCTATGCCATGTTGGCTGGCGCACTTGCGCTTGGGGTCGGGTTAATCTGGCTCCCTGCGGGGCAGGTAGTCGCCACACTCTTTGCTTGGCTGCCGCTGGCATGGTTGACCACCGGCGCAAGTTTCCTAGCCGGGCTTCCCTTTGCCGCCATAACGCTGCCTCGATTCCCGCTGTGGTTGTTGTTGAGTTACTATGTGGTTGTTGGGTGGTGGTGGTGGGAGCAACAAAAGTACCAGCGCAGACTGCGGCAGCAGCGCAAGCTACCCAAGCGGAACAACAAGAAGATGGCACACCAAAAATTGGCGAGAGCAGGACGGGTACAAGCCAAACCTCGCCGCTCTCGGCTGTGAACGTATTAGGTGGTTGGGTCTACGAGAAGATAGCCTATTCCCCGTTCATGTACCAGATAGCCTATCCCTATTTTTCTGTGGATATTACGAGCATGTGGACGCAAAAGATCGCGGGCATCTATATAGTCACTGGTGATGTTGTGCGTATGTTGGATAATAGTATGGTAGTGACACACTTTGCCCGGTGTATTCGCAAGAAACCGTAAAAAAGCGAACTCAATAGGCGTTACGTGGATTTGAGAACCTTGCAAATAGACATGAGAGCGGCTGTTACCAATGAATAACTCGCCCACTCGTTGTCCCTGTGTGTCGTCTTCATACGATTCATTATCAAGATGCATATGCTCAGGAATTGGTTCCCAAGCAGCAAATTGACAAAACATGGTATTGAGTGTTTCTATCGCTTGCCGTATTTCCAGTTTCTTTGCCCGATGGTGTATTGCTTCTTCAATACTTTCTAGTAGTTCCCTATCGGGACATGGCTTCAGCAAATAGTTGTGTGCGCCCATTCGCAAGGCAGCACGGCATGTTTCAAGGGTTCCATAGCCGGTAAGCAGGAGCACAACTGGTTGGTAGGGTTGTTTTTTTGCAGCATGCAAGACTTCAATCCCTCCAACCTCTCCCATCACTATGTCCGTCAGTACGACATCAAAAGCGCGATCCTCTAGCAAGTCAAGGGCTGTTTCTCCATTTTGTGCTTGGGTAACAGCATAACCAGCATCCTGAAGTAGTTGTCCAATGACCATCCGTGTTGTTGCGTAATTTTCAACAAGGAGTATGTGGGTGTTCACGTTGTTTCCTTCCTGGGTGAAGGGTTGCCCTTGCCTTCTCTATAACCTTCTCGTTATTGCGGTGGGAAATCCATCATAGCATAGTTTGGTTGCTCATTACAGGAGGGAAAGGGTTTGATTACGAGGGGAGCAATGTTTAACTTTATCCCCACTTTTTCCCAGGGAATCGCATGCGTTATTGCAGACATCACGCAGGAGAAGCGGGAGTAGGGCAGGGGATGGGAGCCGCCCGGCGAGACCCGCTCCCCCTGCCCCCGCTCCCAGAGGGCGAGGGGGAGCTGCCTGCCCGGCTCCCTTTCTCCCCCAGGGGACGCGAGGCAGGGATAGGGGGGAAGAGAGGGGACCAGGGGATGATCGGGACAAGTTACTTACGCTCCATGCCCCCGTATGGTATACTACTCGTGGGGGATGGAATATACAGAAGTCATCTGTATATAATACAAACGATAACAAGTAAGGCATGCATTTTCATATAACAAAGCATGCACAAGAAGAAATGGACCGGAGAAATATACCTTTAGAAGTCCTGGAATCTGTGCTGCATTACCCACAACAAATAGTTCTTGATAGCAGTGGCGATAAAGTTGTTTACCAATCACAAGTTGATTTTGATGGCAAATGGTTTCTCGTGCGTGTTGTAGTTGTAGATGACGTATACCCTGCTATTGTTGTAACTGTTTATCGTACCAGTCAGATACGTAAATATTGGAGAACATCATGAAAATCACCTATGATAAAGCGGTAGATGTGCTACGGATATGCTTTAATGACACGAGCATTGAAGAAAGCGATGAAGACAAACCAGGCATTATCTTAGATTATGATAATGTAGGGGGTATCGTTGGGATAGAAATTCTCGATGCATCAAAACGCATGCCCAATCCCTATACCGTAGAATATGCGCTCGTGGATGGGGAGTAACCCCCTAAACGATAGGAGTTTGGGGACAGCTTGCTTACGTTCCCTGCCCCCCGTATGGTATACTACTCGTGGGGGATACGACAGAATAAGGAGGGGACATATGCAAAGTCAATCACCCACACAAGACGCAACGTTTATTACGCTCAAGATACCTGCTCACCTCTACACAGACCTGCAAAAACTTGTTGCCCAACATCAGATGACACCTGTTGATGTCCTTTATCTTCTGGTGCAGAATGCCCTGAGCCAACAATCTTGGCAACAAGATGTAGCTGCACTACGGGAGCAGGTACGGGCAGATGGTGGTCTTAACGTCAGTGATGACGAGGAGACATTCCTTGAGCAGTTGCGTACCACCCGACAAGAGCTTTTCGAGGCTGAGTATGCTCATTTGTATAGATAGCAATGTCTTTATCCGAAGCATACAAGAATTTGACCCAATAAATACCCGTATTCTTGATCTTGTTTCTCCTGATTTGCTCCCGCTCCCCCTGCTCCCGCTCCCATGCCCGATTGTAGAAACGTTGCTTGCAACGGCTCTCCACGTTTTG
>CAZLKK010000017.1:20876-24305 GCA_964559995.1 uncultured Chloroflexaceae bacterium | reverse complement strand
TCACGGAACAGGTAATTCATCACCGCATCAAACTGCGTGCCGTCTAGCCAGGGGGTCGCATCTTTCCATATTTCCCCCACGATGTAGGCATCAGGGTTGACATCTTTTACCACTTGGCGAAATTCGCGCCAGAAATCGTGGTCGTCGATCTCGTTGGGGACATCCAGTCGCCAGCCATCTATGCCTTGCTCTAGCCAGTAGCGGGCGATATTGAGCAGGTAGCGGCGAGTTGGTTTGTGGTCTGTGTTGAACTTGGGCAGTGACGGGATATTCCACCAGCATTTGTAGTTTGCCTTGTGGTCTTGGCTTGTGCTATCAGCAGGTGGATAGGGGTGCAGAGGGAACTGGAGAAGATGAAACCAGTTGGTATAGGGTGATGCGGTTGTTTGCTCTAGGATACTTTGAAAGGCAAAGAATCCCCGTCCACAGTGGTTAAATACGCCGTCTAAGATGAGGTACATACCCCGTTGATGCACCTGTTGAACAAGCTCTTGGAATATGGCAAGGTCGCCAAAGTGTGGGTCTATCTCAAAGTAGTTGTAAGTATTGTACTTGTGGTTGGAGAAGGCATGAAAAATGGGGTTGAGATAGATAGCAGTGATGCCGAGGTCTTGGAGATAGTCGAGTTTGGAGATAATTCCACGCAGGTCGCCGCCCATGTAATTCTGTGGGGTGGGGGTTGTCCCCCACGGTTGGACATTTTCTGGGTCATTGGATGGGTCGCCATTACAGAAGCGTTCGGGGAATATCTGAT
Organism: uncultured Chloroflexaceae bacterium; assembly: GCA_964559995.1. Taxonomy (GTDB): domain Bacteria; phylum Chloroflexota; class Chloroflexia; order Chloroflexales; family Chloroflexaceae; genus JAAUSY01. The sequence goes on along the minus strand of CAZLKK010000017.1, from coordinate 23,551 downwards.
AAAAGACAGCGTGTTTTACCCATTCGGGTGTGGTAAAAGGGTGCATGAGGTCCTCGTTTCGTGATTTTAGGGAGAAAGGTCTTGCTCAACAACATACTATATGAAGGTTGCCCTTACTCTATTGCTCGTTCACTTCTTATTATAATACAGGGTCTTGTCAAAGGAGAGACGGTATCATCTCCCCGGTTACTCCCCCTTCTCCCCACGGTGGGATGCGGTGTGGATGATGGGGGCAAATTGGACATTGCCATTCCCCACAACCCACCAAATTCTCGTATAATAGAGGTATGAGACAACAACGTATGCCCTATCGTCTTGTGGACAATGTAGCAAGAGTGGCAAGAGTAGCAAGAGTAATCCTGCCAATAATGGTGGCAGCTTTGGTGCTCGTGGCTATCTTGGTGGTGATGCAGGGACAGCGGGATGAAGCCCACAATGCAGACGCTATCCTCGTGTTCTGCCCAAACTCCCCCGAAGCGCATCTTGCCCACACCCTCGCCCTCTACCGGGTGGGACTTGCGCCGCGTATCCTCATTGTCGGGGAAGACCCACAGCCCATACAACAAGCATTTGCCCAAAACGACACGCTTCAAAAGCAGACCTTCTTTATGCAGACAACGGGGAAACGACAACAAGATATGGTTCACGTTGCCCATTATGCCGCCCAACAGCATATCCATAGCGTGGTGCTGGTAGATACCCCGGAAGCTATGCTCACCATGCTGAAGATGAGCCACGACTTGGGGCTACAAGCCTATGGATCGCCGCTGCCCAACGTAGCTCCCCATGCACTCGCCGTTATACAAGCCAGTCTGGACTACTGGCAGTATGTCCTCTTCAATGGACATATCCCACAGGTGCCAAGCCCATGAATCAACCCACATGCCCCGTTTGTCATGCCCCATACCCTGCCACGGAGTCCTCCTGTCCAACTTGTGGCTTTATCTTTGGGAGCCAAGCTAACCAACGATCTGCTTCCCCGTCAGCAAAGCGGAAAAAACCGCCACAACACAAGCAGCAATCGGTGCGACACTATGCTGCTTGCTCTTCCTGTGGGCAGGTCTTACCGGCCGGTGCCAAGTATTGCGTGATGTGTGGCAACCCAACGTTTGTCCCCTATCACCCGCCTTCTGCGGGGCAGAAGCTGGCAAATGGACGCTATACCATTCAACACCCGCTCTCTAGGGGGGGGATGGGGGCAATCTATCTAGCAACCGACCACGAAACGTTTGAGCGCACGGTAGTTATCAAAGCTATGCTAGATTACTTTGACCCATCAAACCCCCAAGAGGTACAGGCTGCTCGTAACCATTTTGAGCACGAAGCACGAACACTGGCAGAGTTACGCCACTCTGCCATACCCCAGATATACACCCACTTTCAAGAGACCTCCTACAACTACATTGTGATGGAATACATTGAGGGGCGCAATCTTGAGCAAGGGTTGACGCACACGGATGAAGCTACTGGCAAGATCAGCAAAGGCTCCCCCTATCCTAAGCAGGAGGTCATCCGATGGGGGGTGGCACTGTGCAAGGTACTGGAGTATCTCGCAAGCCGTAAACCGCATCCCGTTGTGCATCATGACATTAAGCCAGCAAATATCCTCCTAGACAGCAATAGCAACGAGATTCGCTTGGTAGACTTTGGTACGGCAAAAGCCCGTCTGATGGTGCAGGCTGGCGGGGGGAGCGTGGGATTGCAAAAGTCTAGCATCTTTGGCACCCAGGGGTATGCCCCGCCCGAACAGTACCGCGGTGAGAGTGAGCCGCGGAGTGATGTCTATGCCCTAGCCGCTACCCTCTACCATCTCGCTGTGGATGATGACCCCGGCTTGCACCCCTTTTCCTTCCCACACCTTACCCAACTAGGGGCATTTGGTGAGGTGTTGCAAGTTGCCCTAGACCGCGAGGTTTGCAAGCGACCCACGGCTACACAGCTACGCCACCAGTTAGAAACGTTGCTCACACCGGTGCGTCCTATCCAGGCTCCAGATGGAACAGAGATGACCCGTGTACCAGAGTTGGTCCAGTGGTGTGAGAGCCACTGGGAACAGGCAGCCCGCTGGCTTTATCAGTCGCTCCCTGATATGGTTGAGCATCTGTGGTTTCAGCCAGAGATAGCACAGCACTTGCGCGATGTTGTTCGCGCCCATCGCAACCGCAATGCCGGGCTAGATGCGGCACTTGCTATGCTTGACCCGCAAGGGTTTGGCACAGCCCAACCCACGCTTGCAGTTGATGCAGCACTGGTAGATTTTGGCAGGGTAGCCCGCCAGGATGAACCAACTGCCGCGTTGATGCTGAAAAATACTGGTCGACGGTTCTTGCGTGTTCAAGCAGAGGAACTCCCCGATTGGCTGCACACGCGATATACCACGCTCCCGCTGCCGCCAGGGAAGGAGCAGGCATTTCCCCTCATGGTCAAACTTGACCAAACGATGGGGTGGGGGAGACATCAAGATAAGCTGCTGCTACACGATGGGACACATGGGTTGTTGCAGGTGGGGGTGCAAACAAAAATCTCTCCCTGGCGCACCCTGAAACATCATCTCACCGTAGCCAGTAACCAAAAATGGAGCCTATTTCGTGCTATCCCGTTGATGCTGCTTGGGGGGGGGGGAGGCTGGTATATCGGCTTTGCGACCCTCTACCCTGGTGCCTATGTGGGGTTTT
>CAZLKK010000017.1:15552-20866 GCA_964559995.1 uncultured Chloroflexaceae bacterium | reverse complement strand
TCGGGGCAGTGCTGATGGGTATTCTCGATGCCCTGCGCTTACCACAACCTAGCCCCACAAAAGATGTGGTAGACCGGGTGTTGCCCTATGGGGTATTTGGGGGCTTACTAGGCTTTGGTGCCAGCTTCTTTGCCCATGCGTGGTTCCTCAGTTCTACGACCTCTACGGTTATGGTTCCATCAGAGATAGGGGCTTTGCTCATTATCGTTGCTATTGTCGGCACGGTGCTTGGGGTCTTCATGGGTATTTTGGGGGGCTTAGTTGCGGTAATGCTGCGGGTGGTTATCGGGCTATTTCGCCGGTGAAGGTAGTTACATCAAAGTGACCAAGTGGGGGCGAGGGGGAGCGGGTGATAAGGTGGTAGATTCAGCCCGGCTGTCCTACCCCGCATCCCACACAAACGGGAACAGAAACAGGGAAGCTACAAAGGTCGCTACCGCATAGGCAAGCAACATCTGGAGCGAAGCCGCACCCGCTCCCCACGCCGCCCCGCTCATCGCCAACGCTGTCCCCTGGATGGAGACAATAAGTGGCGGCACAAGTAAGGGAAACGCTAACACCGCGAACAATGCCCCTTGAAAATGCGCCCGTGCTATGATAGCCGCCAACAGCGTGGTCGCCGTGGCGAGGCTCAAGCTACCGGCTGTCAGCAATGCCACAAACAACCCTACATTGCCTATCTCCACATGTACAAAGAGCACAAAGAGCAACGTTGTCACCGTGTCGAGTACTAGCAGCAAAAGCAGGTTAAACAAGAGCTTGCCAAGATAGATGGCATGGGGTTGGGCAGCTAATCGCAATGCCAGCGAGGTGCGGGTCTCCTCCTCGCGCACAAAGCTGTATGCCAAGCCACTGAGTGCCGCAAAGAGCAGCGCAATCCAAAGCAACGCCGCTTGGATAAGCACCCCCTGGTCATCGTTCTGTACCCCAATGGGACCGACCCCCAAACTCACCGCAACGGCAGTGCTGACGGCGAAGAGCAATAACGCATTGATGGCATAGCGGGTGCGGAGCTCACTTCGTACGTCTTTACCCAAGACGGCTAAACTTGCCAACAAGATAGCTTTCACGCTGCCCCCAGGGTTAAGATATAGTCGGCAAACCGGTATTCCCGTGGATCGTTGGTGGCGATAATCGTCAACCCCTGCTTGCGCTGCTGCTGCACAATGCGCTCTACCCGCTCTGCCCCCTGCTCATCCAGCGTGACGGTAGGCTCATCCAGCAGCAGAATAGGGGGTTGGTGTAAGAGGGCATAGGCATAGCGCAACCGGTGCATCATCCCCGATGAGTAGCAGGCTATGCGGTCTTCCCCTCGTCCTTGTAATCCTACGGTATCTAGCAGGGTGTCAAGATGGGCTTGGCTAACCGGTAGCCCCCGCACCGCAGCAAAAAAGCGTAGGTTTTCGTAGGCAGTGAGGGCTCGGTAGAGGGCTAGGTCGGGCGAAATCCAGCCAATCAGGTGGGATGCGGCTTGGGGGGGGAGTTGCTGGTTGTGCCAGGTATAATAGATCGTCCCGCTTGTTGGCTTCTGTAGCCCACAGAGCAACCGCAACAAGGTACTTTTGCCGCTGCCGTTGTGTCCAGAGACTACGAGAATTTCCCCCTGATGCAGCGTGAGCGTGATGTCCTGCATCACCACCCGCGCCCCATAGCTGGCAGCGACATGTGCTACAGTTAGGCTGATAGGTTGCATGGTTTGGTCTGTCACCATTGCACCGGGGTATTTCCACTAATGATGACATCCCCATCACGGGTAATGATCACCTCGGCATCGGGGACAGCCTGAAGTTCTGCCAATGTATAGCGATTGGTGAGCAAGCGGCAGGGGGTGCTGGTCTGTTGGGTGATCTGGCGATGGCTTGGTAACGAGCACGTCTATGGTGGCGAGTAGGGGGGCATACCCCCGCTGCTGGTCATAGACCTCTGCCAGCGTCAGGTTGGTGAAGAGCATGACAGAGAGTGACGTTTCTGCTTTGATGCGTTGGGTGAGATGCAACACTGCCGCATATTGGTCAAACGGTTCGCCGCCAGTGATGGTAATACCCTCTATAGCATGTCCAATAGCCACAATATGGCGAAAGAGGTAGTCTACCAAGAACAGCTGTCGGCAGTGGGGTGGCACGGTTGGGGTAATGCCCTTGTCTGGTTGCTCTAAGTTCCCTTGCAACCAGAGCGCAGCACGACAACCAGGACCGGTAGCCCGGCTTCTAGCCAGAAATGCAGAGAGACGTACGGATATGTCTTGCTGTGTACCCATAAGTGTCCTTACTAGCTGGTCTTTTGAAGAACGAGCTGGACTTCTCCCTCCATACGCAGTTCTTCTGCCAGAATGGTGTATCCTTGCTGCGTGATACGGGTACACATGGCATGGTAGGCATAGCGTTGTGCCAACCGTTTGAGAAACTCCTGTCGGGTGATAGCATGGATACCCCACCAGTCGGCAACAAGTTCATACACGCCATCTCGTTTCCGAAAGCCTATGTCATAGTCAGCAGAGCGGGTAAAGACCTTGATTTCTACGTGAGTACGGCGACCTCCACTGCCATAGACATAGAGGATGCTGGTCTCTTTTGGTTGCGTATACGAAAATCCCAAATCTCTTATGGCTTTTAAGAGCAATTCTCGTTCTTTGATTTGTGTCTTAATATACGTAAAGTGTGCCATAGTCAAATGGTGGTAGTTCCCCCATAGCTTGCGGTTGTGTTGTGTATTATAGATCAGCGTGTGATAGTGGTAAAGGTGAGATGGGAATGGGGGTTTTCCCGTTTCGTCTAGGGCAACCACCCGCTCATTTCAGGGGTAGGTCAGACGGGCAAAGCCCCCCATGGCTCTGGTAGGGGGCGCATGGCGGTGCGCCCCTACGGGTGGTTGTCGAAGATAAGGTAGAGTGGGTAAAGTGTAATTTGATATAACTCTATAGTTCTCGTCAAATGTGGTCACATGTTGTCAATCATTGTGCTGGCAAATTCTGAGGTCTTGACCTCTTGGGCGTTGGTCATCTGACGGGCAAAGTCATAGGTGACAATCTTGTTGCCTATGGTCTTTTCTAGCCCATTGATAATCAAATCTGCCGCCTCATCCCAACCCATATACCGTAGCATCATGTCGCCGCTGAGGATAACGCTACAGGGGTTGACCCGATCTAGGTTAGCATACTTGGGGGCAGTGCCGTGAGTTGCTTCAAAGATGGCGTGACCGGTGATATAGTTGATATTGCCGCCGGGGGCTATACCAATACCGCCTACCTGTGCCGCTAGTGCATCACTCAAATAGTCGCCGTTCAGGTTGAGCGTGGCTATCACATCAAAGTCTGTTGGGCGGGTGAGTACCTGTTGCAGCGCAATGTCGGCGATGGCATCTTTGACCAAAATCTTGCCATCGTCCAGTGCGGCTTGCTGCTCGGCGTTGGCTTCCGCCTCACCACGAGTAGTCTTCGTGCGCTCCCACTGTGCCCATGTATAGACCTTATCGCCATAGGCACGCTCGGCTACTTCATAGCCCCAATCGCGGAAAGCCCCCTCGGTAAATTTCATAATGTTGCCCTTGTGGACTAGCGTTATGCTCTTTCGGTCATGGGCTATGGCATACTGGATAGCTGCCCCCACGAGCCGCTCTGTTCCCACTCGGCTCACGGGTTTGATACCAATACCTACTTCTACCTCACCGTGCAATGCGGGGTCAATGTTGTGGAGAAATGCATTGACCCGATCTTTGGTACCAAAGCGCACTTTGGCAAAGTCTTTCGGGAAGGTTTCCTGGAGAAAGTCAAGGACTTTTTGGGCTTCAGGGGTGCCCCCGCGATACTCTACGCCTGCATAGATGTCTTCGGTGTTCTCACGAAAGATGACCATATCTACCAGTTCTGGTTGGCGCACTGGTGATGGTACCCCTTTGAAATGACGTACGGGACGCATGCAGACGTAGAGGTCTAGGAGTTGTCGCAGGGCTACGTTGAGGCTACGTATGCCTCCCCCTACTGGTGTCGTCAGAGGCCCTTTGATGCCGATGAGGTAGTTTTTGAAGGCTTCTACTGTGGCATCAGGCAGCCATTCGCCTGTCTGATTAAACGCCTTTTCGCCGGCGAGGACTTCCATCCATGTAATCTTGCGGGTGCCGCCATAGGCTTTTTGCACGGCTGCATCAAAGACGCGCACACTCGCCCGCCATATATCTGGTCCTGTGCCGTCCCCCTCTACAAAGGGGATGATGGGAGTGTTGGGGACTTGCAATTGCCCATTGGCTATCGTTACCGGTGTACCATCCGGTACGGTATATGGTGTGGTCATAGATTCTCTATCTCCTCAGTTACTTGTTGTATGGTATGCTATCGCCTATCTTATGCCATAGTATATGGTTTTGGAAAACATGTCAAAAAACCGGGTGGGTGTGGCTTCTCGGTGGGACACGGGGCAAGGGGATAGGGGCTGCCCCGTGTTCGTTTGAAAGCACGGGGCAGCCCCCTAACAGACGGTATCTTCCCCTATTGGCTCGGTAGGCGTTATGCTTTCTTTGGTATCGGTATTCCCGCCATCTTCCGAAGGTGGCGAGGATGGGGTATGCATAAGCCAGTAGTAACACCCAAAAGCTATCGGCACAATAAACCAGAAGTTTAACAGGCGAAAGATAATCGCGGCAGGTAGTGCTGCTTTGCCCACACCAAACTGGAGCAGTGCTGCAACAATTGCCGTCTCCACCGTTCCCCCACCGCCCGGTAACACGTTAAATGTACTGGTCAGCAGCGCAATACCAAAGGATGATAGCACAACCAAGAAACTGGTATCTACCCCAAGCCCGTGTAAGATGACCAACATAGCTAGGCTATGCCCGCATAGTCCAATAAACTGTAGAGGGACAGTCAACAGTACATCACGGGGATTTTGACGGATCATCTCCCGTCCGTGTGTTATCTCCGATACAAAGCGCAGCACAGACTTGTCGCTCCAGGAGATAGGCAGTATCCCCGTTACCCATCGTTTCAGAGCCAATCCCCAATACTTGAGTTGCTGATCGCTGCGGGTAAAGATAAACACGATGATCAAAACGATTATGAGGGCAAAAACGGCAGCAAAGAGGCTGCCCTCTTCTGTAGTCAAATTATGAAACGCTAGGTAGATGAGGCTGAAGGAGACGATAGATACCATAGCTACGCCATAGCTTAACATATCCATTGTGGCGACCACAGCTGATTGGGTTGTAGATAACCCTCGTTGGCGAAAAGCTGTAACCAAAAAAGCATAGCTCCATACCCCCCCCGCTGGTATCGCCTGACTCAGCACAATGGAAACGAGCGCGATAGCCCATAACCGTATTCCGT
>CAZLKK010000017.1:0-15481 GCA_964559995.1 uncultured Chloroflexaceae bacterium | reverse complement strand
ACTGGAAACAATGATGCCAAAAGCCAGCAGGAGCCATCCAGGGTGGAGCGTGCGGGCTAGGGTATAGGCTTCAAGTAACCAGTGTCGGTTGAGATATGCCAAAAATAGGATGAGTCCACCAACTGCCACACCCACCCAGATTTTCCAGTGTTTTGTTAGCACAAAGACCTTTCCCCCCCCCGCTATTGTTGTATTCGCTGAACCATATGGACTTCATTTTGGACCTACAAAGTAAAGGGGGCATAGTGATCTCTATGCCCCTTTGCCCTGTACTATCTTGACTATACGTCCAGGATATACAAAAGCTAGTTACCAACTAATAGAGAAGACATCCTCGCCAATTGGTTCTTCCCAAAAAAGTTCTACCTGTTCGACTCTCGCGCTAATGGGACCACTATGACACCAACTGACGAGTCGATGAACTGCTGCCCGTGAGCCTTCAAATACCGCTTCCACTCGCCCATCGTCTAGGTTACGTACCCAGCCATGTAACCCGGCTTGACGGGCTTGGTCGCGGGTCGCTGCACGAAAGTTGACCCCTTGAACTCGCCCTGAAACGAAAATATGTGCCCGAACGTTATCTTCCATACGACCTCCTCGCAATACCTAAAGAGCCATCAGTGTCTATCTCGTTCGGGATTGGCAGCATTTCATATACCTGCTTCCTTTTCACGAACTCTCGCTAAACAACTCTACGAAGTAGCTCCACATTGCGCTTGCTTTACCACACAATTCTGTGAAATCTATCGCCTTTATGCAAGTATAACGTAGCTTGCATCCTTACGCAAAGGGGGAATTAGAGGGGGACGCTTCAATGCCCCCATCCCCTTGCCCCGTGTAGTGTATGTGGGTGTAGGGGCGCACGGCGGTGCGCCCAATGTTCAGATACCCCTCGTACCCCTCGCCCTGGGATGGGAGCAGGGGCAGGGGGAGAGGGTGGGCATGATCCTGCGAACTATCCCGTAGCTATGTACAAGCACGGCAAAACGTACTATAATAGCTCCCATGCACGTAGCACTTATTCACGACTATCTCAACCAGTATGGCGGTGCCGAACGGGTGCTCGAAGCGATACACGAGATGTATCCTCATGCGCCTGTCTACACCTCTATCTATGACCCCGATGCCATGCCCACAGCCTATCGCTCGTGGGACATACGTACATCCTTTATGCAACGCTTACCCGGCTGGAAAAAGCACTTTCGCCGCTATTTCCTGCTCTACCCCGCCGCATTCGAGAGCTTTGACCTCAGCGGCTATGATCTCATCATCAGCAGCAGCAGTGCCTATGCCAAAGGGATTATCCCTCCACCCGGCGCAGTTCACATCTGCTACTGCCACACCCCTATGCGCTTTGCATGGCGCACTCAGTCCTACATAGAACGCGAGTCTATTGGCGGCATCCAGGCAACCATCTTGCCCTTCATGCTGTCCTATGTTAGACTATGGGACGTTGTAGCATCGGCGCGGGTAGATGCGTTTGTCGCAAACTCGCGGGAGGTAGCTCGCCGCATACAACGCTACTACCAACGAAACGCGACTATCATACCACCGCCGGTAGATGTGCCGCCCTATCAGGAAGTACCACCCGATGATTTCTACCTTGCGGGGGGCAGGCTGATACCCTACAAGAAAACGGAGCTTGCAGTGCAAGCGTGTAGCGCGTTGGGGCTGCCGTTGAAGGTGTTTGGTGATGGGCGAGACCGCTCTCGCCTAGAAACCCTAGCAGGACCAACCGTCACCTTTTTGGGGTGGGTAGATGAACAGCAACGCCGCGATCTCTTCGCCCGTTGTCGAGCGTTTATCTTCCCAGGGGAAGAGGATTTTGGCATCACCCCGCTAGAAGCGATGGCAGCCGGCCGGCCGGTGATTGCCTATGGTGCAGGGGGGGCATTGGACACCATACGCGAGGGTGTGACGGGACGCTTTTTCTACCAGCAGCATGCCGCTGCCCTAGCCGCAGCGATAGCCGCCTCGCGCTGTGATAGCTACGATGCACAGACTATCCGCACCCATGCCGAAGGGTTTAGCACGCGCATTTTTCAAGAGCGCATGCAGGCGTGTATAACAAAACACTTGGCAGATACGTGAGAAACGCATGCAACTACGCTACTATTTTTCTTTACTACTCCGCTACTGGGCTATCATCCTAGTACTGCCCATCTTGGCAAGCGGAATGAGCTTATACAACCAGCTACAACAGCCGAACCGCTATGCTGCCTCGGCGCACCTTATGATTACCCAAACTCCCCATCCCCAGGACATGATTGTCCCCTTTCCAGACTTCAATCTGGTGAGTTCATGGCAAAGTTCAGAGTACATTGTGGATGATATGCCCCAGGTGGTAGACAGTATTACCCTGGCAACAGATGTGCAGGCATGGCTCAAGCCAAAGGGGTATGACGTACCGCCTGCGGCTATTCAGGCTGCGCTCCGTGCCCAGACCTTTCATCGCTCGGTTGCGCTCTTTGTTGAGACAGATAGCCCTGATCTAGCACGGGCGATGCTTGAGGGGGCAATTGCCAGTTTGCAAGCCAACGGACTCGCCTATTGGGATCGGGATGTGCCAACCAACGGCAACGGCGGACTCAGTATTGCCATCCTCAACCCCCCCACCGATGGCGCACCAATGCGTTCAAACCGGCAAATGCTCACCAATGTTGCCCTACGTGGCGGCTTGGCGTTGGGGGTTGCGATAGGCATAGCCCTGCTATTGCACTACCTAGACGACAAACTCTACACCAGCCGCCAGATTGAAGCGGTCACAGAGTTAGCGGTGCTGGCAGCCATACCAGAGGAAAAACCCTGATGCAACTACAAGATTATCTCAATGTGCTTATCAAACGGTGGTGGGTGATAGTGCTGACCGCAGCAGTAGCCGTTGTGGCAGCCTATGGCATCAGTAAGCTATTGCCGCGCACCTACCGCGCCCACGCCGAGTATGTGCTTATCGCCAACCGTGCCGACTATGGCTTGAGCGTCCATGTGCGAAATACCATGAATCTCTACCGTGAACTGGTGCTCCAACCAGACTCACTCCAACAGATTAGCGACTACCTCCAACTAGACCTCAGCGGTGAGCAGATGTTGCAGGATGTGCGAATACAGCCGCGCCCTGATGACCAGAAACTCGTGATAGAGGTAGATTTCCCCTACCAAGATCAGGCAAAGACCATTGCCAACACGGTGGGACAACGACTGGAGGAGGAGGTCATTCGTATCAATGCCAATCAGGAGGGGACAGACCGTATCAACATTGCCCGTACCCAAAGTGCTCGTATTGTCAGCATCAAGCCCAACACCCGTATCAATGTCTTAGCGGGGGGGATTTTGGGTCTAGTAACCGGACTACTCCTCGCCTTCGTGCTGGAATTTTTGGATGATACGCTCAAAAACAGTTCCGATGTGGAGCGATTTGTCGGTCTTACAACATTGGGAGCAATCCCCACAATGGAGTCAAAGTAATAGCCGTGACGACCAATACAAATACCAACACAACCCAACAGGAGCAGTCCCAAAGCGGCTCACCGCTTGTTGCCCTGCGCGACCCACGTGCGCCTGCCGCCGAAGCCTACCGGACCTTGCGGACGAACATTCAGTTTTCTAGCCTAGACAAACCGCTGCACACGTTGCTTGTCACCAGTAGCTCGCCGGATGAGGGCAAAAGTACGACTATTGCAAATCTGGCAGTGACGATTGCCCAATCAGAGCAGCGCGTCATTTTGGTAGACTGTGACCTGCGCCGTCCGGGGTTGCATACGCTGTTTGGGCTAACCAATGACCAGGGATTGACCAACGCCATCTTGCAACAACCGGGCGAAAATCTCCCATTGCAAGCAACCGGCGTTGATGGACTACGCTTGCTTGCCAGCGGACCGCTGCCGGCTCGCCCCGCCGACCTGCTCGGCTCGCAACGCATGGGAGCACTGGTTGAGCGGTTGCAAACAGAAGCAGATATGGTGCTGTTTGACACCCCACCCGTCACCGCTGTGACAGATGCGGCAGTGCTGGCAACGCATATGGATGGGGTGCTGCTCGTTTTTCGTGCTGGCAACACCCGACGGGACCGGGCGCGAGAAGCAAGACGGTTGTTAGAGAAAGTCAAGGCAAACATTATCGGAGTGGTGCTCAACAACGCCCGCCACGAGTCAGCGTATGGCGGCTACTACTAGAAGGTGATTGGGGAAAACCAGTGATAGATTTTCATACCCACATCCTGTTTGATATAGACGATGGGCCTACCACGCTAGAGGGGTCTGTGGAGATGGCTCGTATTGCCCATGCCCACGGCACCCATACCGTTGTCGCTACCCCACACGCGCCAAGTTGGGACAATCGCTATACTGCGGCGTTGGTGCAAGATCGCGTGGCGATCTTGCAGCAAGCCCTAGACGAAGCAGGTATCCCATTGACTGTCTTACCGGGGGGGGAACTCTTCTATGATGCTGACCTAGTGCAGCGGCTCAAGACAGGCGATTATCTCACCTGTGGCGGCAGTAAAACCGTGCTCATTGAGTGTCCGCTATATGAAGCCTTGCCAACCGGGTTTGACCAGTTGATCTTTGCGCTTCAGGTGGCAGGTTATCGCATTGTGCTTGCCCATCCAGAGCGCATTAGCGATGTTCGCAAAGACCCCAATGTCCTGATACCTATTATTGAGCGGGGGGTGTATACGCAGCTTACTGCCCAAACTCTCACTGATAACCAAACCATTGGCACCCGTGAATTTGCCGAGACATTGTTGCGCCACAACCTCATCCACATTATCGCTTCAGATGGTCACGGTGCCAAGTATCGCCCACCGATACTCTCCGCCGCCCGTGAGCATGTGGTGGGGTTGCTTGGCGAGGATGCTGCCCAAATGTTGTTTGAGGATGTCGCCAGGAGATTGCTCAACGACCAGCCGGTTGAGGTGGCTGTGCCACAGCCGGTAGCCCCACGTCGTCGCTGGTTTTTGTAGCACAAAAAACCGCTCTCGTTGCCTATGAAGAAACGAGAGCGGCTTTTGCTTATGGTGGAGATGGAGGGAGTCGAACCCTCGTCCAGAAAATTCCATCGCAGATATACTACAAGCGTAGTTTATTGTTTTGTTTCTTACTCATCCTCACACAACAAACAAAGCAATGAATGAGCCAGTCTGCATTATCTTAGGCTGAGGACCACAGACATTTCCTCAACAGCACCCAACTATTTTGACACCTCAACTGAACCGTCGGGTCAATTACAGAGAGGCGTGTTGCTTTTAATTAAGCAGCAAGGGCCATCTGAGGGGCCCGAGTGTTTGTGTTGGCATTTATTGCCTTTGCCCCTTTTACGAGACTGGGCGACTCGGCTTGCAATCTACGACCTTCCTTCCCTGTCGAAACCAGTCATCCCCATGTGATGCTGGCATACTCCTGTGCCTAAAGGTAGTATAGCAAACTGCTAGGGTGATGTCAATGCTTTTTTTGCGGGTGGGGCGAGGGCTACGTCAAAGTCGCCCCTCGCGGCTCGTATAGGGCAAGGGGGAGCTGAACATTGGGCGCACCGCCGTGTGCCCCTACGGTTCCCCTTCTCCCCTCAGTAGGGGATGGGGGCAGACCGGTGAGCCGTTGGTTACTCTCCCCTAACCTACCCCTGAGAGGGATGGTCGTTCCGGGCTGCCCCCAAACCCCCTCGCCCTACGCTGCAAGTATGGCACACAAGGGTTTTACCATAAACCTATGGTGTTACTATGACGTTGCCTGGACGAGTTCCTCCTGCGTCATAGCTGCGAGTTTTTGGACTTCTTCAACGCTTACGCCTAGCCCACGGGCAATTTGCTCACCATAGTCTGCATCAGACTTGGCAAAGAGAGCTGATTGTCGTAACTGGAGACTTGGCTTGGCATGCTTGAGGTGATTGACAATATTGTTGACGAGGTGCTGGCGTTCATCATCCGTCATTACCTCACGATAGAGCTTACCGGTTTGTTCAAAATCTAAGTCGGTATGGGCATAGACATGTCGTGCTGCCATACCAGATACGTCAAGGGGTGGAGCCGCAACGGAAATGTCTGGTGCCGCTCCCCCAACGCTATTGGGCCAATAGTTTGGACCACTACCGCCATTCTGGTCAAAGCGCATCAGACCATCCCGCTGATAGTTCTGCATTGCGCTGGCTTTAGGGGCATTTACTGGCAGTAAGTGGTAGTTTGCTCCCAACCGGTGGCGATGGGTGTCATGGTAGCTAAAGAGTCGCCCTTGCAGCATCTTATCGGGAGACGGACCAATGCCAGGAACAAAATTGGCAGGAGAAAATGCCGCTTGCTCTACCTCTGCAAAGTAGTTTTCCGGGTTGCGGTTCAATACCAAACGACCAACATCAATTGGGGGAATATCACTATGCAGCCAAACTTTGGTAATATCAAAGGGATCATAGCGATAGTTCTTTGCCTGCTCTGGGGTCATAATTTGTACTTCCAACCGCCAAGAAGGATAGTCACCCCGTTTGATGGCTTCAGAGAGATCACGAGTGGTATAATCTGGATCATCGCCACGCATACGGTCTGCTTCGGCGGCGGTGAAGTTCTCGATACCCTGCTCCGTCTTGAAGTGCAGTTTTACCCAATAGTACTCGCTTTGGTTCTTATACCACATAAAAGTATGGCTACTATAGCCGTTCATGTTGCGGTAGGTTTTTGGCGTACCACGGTTTGAGAAAAGCACCGTAACCTGATGGATAGACTCTGGCGTGAGTGAGAGAAAGTCCCAAAACATATCGGGGTCTTTCAAGTTGGTCGCCGGGTTGCGTTTTTGGGTATGGATAAAGTCTGGAAACTTGAGCGGGTCACGGATGAAGAAAACGGGGGTATTATTGCCCACCATATCATAGTTGCCTTCCTCCGTGTAGAACTTGACTGCGAAGCCACGGGGATCGCGTTCAGTATCGGCTGAACCCTTCTCACCACCAACGGTAGAGAAACGGGCAAATACCTCGGTGCGCTTACCGACTTCGGAGAGAAACTTTGCACAGGTATACTTACTCACATCATTGGTTACTTCAAAGTAGCCATATGCCCCCGCACCTTTGGCATGCACAACCCGTTCTGGGATGCGCTCACGGTCAAAGTGAGCGAGCTTTTCGAGCAAATGAACATCCTGCATCAGCACGGGACCGGTAGCCCCGGCTGTCATTGAATGTTGGTCATCATCAACCGGCTGTCCAAACCCCGTTGTTAGTCTCTCATCTGCCATAGTGAAGATTCCTTTCTGTGTTTTTACGTTGCCCCAATTACATTGCAGTTTGCTGCTTTTCCATACACTGCCAGCATACTCCCCGAAATTCCACACGAGCACGCCCAACGTTCCCAAATGTTTGTACCGTATCTGGGACAGGTAAGGCATCAAATTCTGGGTGGTAGAAATCCCGAACCATGCCACACTCTGTACAGACAAAATGGTGGTGGGGATGCCTATTTGCATCAAACCTCATCCGCTCGTGGGGTTCTTTTAGGCTGGTAATGATTCCCAAGTCAGTGAGCAAAATGAGCGTGCGATACACCGTATCCAATGAAATGGTCGGTATTCTCGTCCGCACCCCGTTATACACCGTCTCTGCATCGGGGTGTTGGTCGGTTTGCACAACTTCACGGAATATCTCTATACGCTGGTGGGTATGCTTAATACCCGCATGTTTGAGCACATCCTTGAAATGTTCTAGCTGTTGGGTAAATGGCTCTGGTTGTTGTTCTTTCATAGGGACTGGTAATCGTAATTATTCCTAAGTACTAATATATCTTATCTAGGAACCCTTGTCAAGAATTGGTTTTTGCTCACAGGGTGGTATCAAAGTCCAATTTGCCCCCCATCCTCTTGCTCCCCTCCCCCACGTTGGGGTTGACGGGACGCACGGTGGTGCGCCCCGGAATGGGAACGGGGGGGGGAAAAACGTTGCATGCAACGTCTTGCCGATGATATATGCTATCATGCAAGGGAGGATAATTCATAGGTTCGTTGCTATGGGCAAGGGAGACATCACGGTATGGCACACGACTATGCGATACAAACCGAACATCTCACCAAACGCTACAAACAACGCACAGCAGTAGACAACATCACGCTAGAAGTCCAGCATGGAGAGGTGTTTGGCTTTTTGGGTCCCAACGGTGCCGGTAAGACAACGACCATTGCCATGTTGCTTGGACTGGTCAAGCCAACGAGCGGGCGGGCAATCGTGCTTGGGCAAGATATACAGCAAAACCCATCTGCTGTGCTAGGACAGGTGGGGGCAATGATAGAGTCCCCTGCGTTCTACCCCTACCTGAGCGGGTGGGACAACCTGCGGGTGCTGGCAAAAGCGCAAAACCTGCCCTCAAGCCGTATCCAAGAAAGTTTGGCTATTGTGGAGATGGAAAGCCGCTCGCAGGACAAGGTAAAAACCTACTCGCAGGGGATGAAACAACGCTTGGCTATTGCCGCTACGCTGCTGGCAGACCCACAGCTTATCATCCTAGATGAACCAACGAATGGGCTAGACCCCTCCGGTATGGTAGAAATCCGCGATCTCATCCGCTCACTGGCAGCACAACACCATACTATCTTTTTGTGTAGTCATCTGCTGCACGAGGTTGAGCAGGTATGCCAACGGGTAGCTATTCTCAAGGAAGGGCAGTTGTTGGCAATGGGGGCAGTTGATGCGTTGCTCCGCCGTGGGCAGGGAGTCCAGGTACGGGTTGCCAGCGACCCCCAACAAGCCATCGACATTCTCCGTGGGGTGGAGTGGATCAAGGGGGTAGAACAGCGCGAGGGTAGGCTGATTATAGATGCCCCAAGCGAACGTGCGCCAGAAATCAACGCGCTACTAGCACGCCAAGAGGTGCTTGTTGCAGAGATACGCACTCGTGAGGAGAGTTTGGAAGAGTTTTTCCTCGAAATTACGCAGGAGGGGGGATAAACTACGATGTTACCGTTGCTCCGGGCGGAATGGCTCAAGATGTCGCGTCGTCCGCTCACTTGGATATTGCTTATCGTCTTCTTAGTCCAAATGGCTTTGTTCATCTCTGGATTGTTTCTCGTTATTGCGCTAAATGACGGGGTATTTTCTATCACCGCCGACTTTGAGTCATTCTTGGGCGAAGCACAGATGGAGCAATTCCGTATCCAGGTAGGCTTCCCCGGTATCTTCGGTACGGTGCTTGGGCAGGTCAATGGTATCGGTGGGTTTTGTGCCGTCATTCTCGCGGCGGGCATCATGGGCAGCGAGTATAACTGGGGGACGTTGCGGGTACAGCTTGCCCGTCTGCCAGACCGGCGGCAGTATTTGCTTGCCAAGTTGGGGACGCTATTGTTGCTCGTACTGACTGGCATTGCTATTGCGCTAGTTGTTGGGGTGCTGCTTGGGTTGTTGTATGGATCGGTGCTTGGCACGCTTGGCAACATCAGCATGCGGGATGTCTTACTGCTGCCCGTAGGGATACTACGTTCACTCTACATAATGCTACCCTATATGATGTTTGCGGTTGCTATGAGCATTTTTGGGCGTTCTGTGATGGCGGGGGTTGTGGGGGGCGTTTTTCTCTCTGTGTTGGATGCGAGTACGGGTATGCCCTCATTGCTGGCGGCGATAGACAATCCCCAAGTGGAGTTTTTCTTCAATCTGCTTATCCAACAAAACGTCAATACCTTAGTGGTACTCAATCGCAACATCTACGGGATAGACCCTACATTGACCATGAACCTTAACCCAGGGAGTCTCCCCCCTGTGTGGCAGGCTATGCTGGTCATAGGAATCTATACGCTGCTGTTCTTTGGCTATGCGTATGCGTTGCTGATGCGGCGCGATGTGATGGGGTGACAACTCAGCCGCTCCCGCATTGCCCCCGCTCCCAGATGGCGAGGCGAGGGGGAGCAGGTCGCTTGGACGTTGCTATTGCCCTGGTTTCTTGTGATCTCAAATTGGTATGACAATTGACGCGGATCGCTATTCCTACGATAATATCATACGATAACCCATAGAAACCGTGAGGGTTTGATGTGTAGGGACACAACAACCAGAAAGGAACAGTCTAAATGTCTGCCCACACACTTGATGGAAGCCGTCAGCCGGTTCACCTAAATGAACGGATAACTTTTCAGCCTACCGTGCCGCTCCGTGGTCTTGCCCACATCCATACTGAGCAATCAGGCGCGGTGGCGTTTGGTCTCTCCAGCAGCAGTGCTGCCCCAGAGCCGCCATCCCCCACCGCTCCCCTCAGCAGCTTTATCCCCGCTGAATTGCCCATTACCCTAGAAATGGAATCCCCACCTGCAATGCCGAGTTTTGGCATAGGCGGTAGCAGCATGCGGGATGACGTGGCTACCATTGCCTATCAGCCATCCCCCGATGACCAGCAGGCAATCTATGCGTTGTTGCACGAGATACACACCCCTGATGGCACTATCTACGATATAACGCTGCCGCATGTGCCTGCCCCTGACGATGGGGCAGTGGCGTTTGGGGTAGGGGGCGCACAAGAACCGGTGCTCCTGTTTCCCTTGAATAACGTCATAACTACCCCGCCAGAAAGCCCCCCCGGTGAGGTGGCGTTTGGGCTTGGTGATATGGTGTCTGGACTAGCAGACAAGTTCAATATGCAGCATGTGTTGCATGTCATCAAAGCCCCCCCCCAAGAAATGTTGCTCAATACCATAGCCAAACAAGAACCCGTCCCGTGTATTATGCAGGTCGCCCGTGATGGTGAGCCAGGCGAGCCGCTGCTTGGGGCTGAATCGTGGCGAACAGTTTTTCCTCCCTCGCGTACCCATCGGGTATTGCTCTTTATCCATGGATTTACCAGCAGTGTAGACGTATCCTTACCACGAAATTGGATGCGGGCGTTTGCCCCTATGTATGATCGGGTGCTCGCCTATGATCACCCGACCATCACTCGTGACCCGGTACAGAATGCCACCGAATTATTGGAGTTTGTCCCTGATGATGTGCAGTTGCAGGTAGATGTGCTAGTACATAGCCGTGGTGGTCTGGTCGCTCGTAGTCTGGTTGAGCTCCTTCCCCAGACACCTGCATTTCAGGTGCAGCGTATCATTACCTGTGGCTCCCCCCACGGCGGCACAGCCCTAGCCCATCGTGCCAAATGGGATAGGCTGGTCTCCATTGCGCTCACCGCCGAGAGTATGCTCTCTACAACAGCGGGGGCGCGAGCGGCGATGACCTTTGCCCCTAGCATGTTGGAGTCTATCTTGCGTGCCGCGAGTGAGGTTATCTTTACCCTACCGGGCTTGCAGGCAATGGACCCAGACAGCGATTTCTTGAAAAAGCTCAATGCCCCAAGCGATGTAGCCCGTGCCCAAGGGGTTCAGTATGCGGCGGTCTGTTCTGCTTTTGATGCTGATCTTATCCCAACAAAGGGGTTTCAAGATGCGTTGCTCCGTATGTCAACCCAAGCGTTTATTGGCGTACCAAATGATCTTGTCGTCCCCACCGCAAGTATGCGCTCTATAGACCCTGGCACAGCCTTATTGTCGCCAGATCGCATCTATGAAACGCATGTAAGCCACTTTGAGTACTTCGATCAGGCTGATGTACAGGAGTTTGTGGGGCGAATACTTGGGGGGTAATGCATTCCCACTAGGGCGAGCCCTTTACCCCCGTGTGATGGTTGCGGGGGTAGGGGGCTGCCCGAAGGC
Organism: uncultured Chloroflexaceae bacterium; assembly: GCA_964559995.1. Lineage (GTDB taxonomy): Bacteria > Chloroflexota > Chloroflexia > Chloroflexales > Chloroflexaceae > JAAUSY01. Next base: position 3,836 of record CAZLKK010000017.1, on the reverse strand, counting down.
GGCATTGCGTATGTGACTTGGATACACTCCTGCATCTCTACAACCAATACATAATAAAGTAAAGAACTTTTTATCTTTCATATACCTGGTAGCACGATAGGCTAGGTATGTATGCTATGATTTGCAAAAAATCAGGGTATGCCATAAAATACACCCAAGAATGTTTAAGGTACACCAAAAGACCATCATAAGTACCAGCCCTTGAAAAGAGGAGTAGCGTTATGAGCCAAAGTGCTATACCATTATCTAGCCTAACGATAGGAAAACAGGCAACCATTGTGCGGGTCGGTGGGGAAAAAGCCATCCGTCGCCGCTTGATTGACATGGGACTGACGACAGGCGAAATTATCACGATGAAAGCTGTCGCCCCGCTTGGCGACCCCCTAGAATTTTTTGTTAAGGGATACCTTCTCTCACTACGAAAACATGAAGCCAATCAGATACTTGTGGAGGAACTCGTATGAAACCCTATGCATATCGTCCCCTACCAACGATTGCGCCGGGACATTGGGTGAAGGTTATGACGATTGCTGCTGGACAGCGGGCTAGTCGCCGCCTCAAGGATATGGGCATTGTTCCTGGTGCAACGTTGCGCGTTGTGCGATCCGGGGGCAATGGGGCAATGATACTCGGCATCGGCGATAGCCGCCTCGCCATTGAGCGCGGTATTGCCCACAAAGTCTTAGTCCAACTGACCCCACAACCAGCAGCATTACCGGAACAAGAGACAGAATCTGACCCATCATCATATGGGAATACCCAGGAGGTGACATCATGGCTGATCGCTTAATTGCCCTTGCCGGTAATCCCAACGCGGGCAAGAGCACCATCTTTAATGCCCTGACTGGCTCACGCCAACACGTTGGCAATTGGCCCGGCAAGACGGTAGAGCGCAAAGAAGGTACACTCAAATACCAAGATCAAGAGCTCCAGATTGTTGATCTCCCTGGTACCTATAGCCTCTCTGCCTATTCGCTGGAAGAGCAGATAGCCCGTGACTTTATTGTTGAGCAACGCCCCGATGCGGTGATCAATGTGGTAGATGCTGCCAATCTGGAGCGCAACTTGTATCTCACTGCCCAACTGCTGGAAACCGGTACTCCTGTCATTGTGGTGCTCAACATGATGGACATTGCCGAATCGCGCCAAATCACCATTGATGTCAAGCACATGTCTGCCAAACTGCATGACATTACCGTTATCCCAATGGTCGCTAGTCGTGGTACTGGCTTGGATGTGCTCAAGGACACCCTTGTAGCCCTGCCAAAGGTCAAGCAGGCAGAAGATACCCCCGTATTGGCACATGAAGAAGGAGGTCGTTTATGAGTATCGCCGGTATGTGTCCCGTCTATATCACCTACAAACCGGATATTGAGCAAGAGATAAGCACGTTGGCAGCGGTTATTGACCAAACGCCAGCCCTGTATCGCTACAATTCGCGTTGGTTGGCGGTGCAATTGCTTGAAGATGACGAGACGCTGATGGATCGGGTACGTCAAACTGATGGGGGAAAGATGGTGCTTGATGTGCTGAATCAAGTCCAGTCACGCCTGCAACGGGTCTATGGGGAAGATGCAGACATAGCCCTGACTGACCAGCGGTATAGCTTCATCAATGAACTTGTACGAACGACAGTCCGTCGCCCGGCGCAGCCTGATGCGACCATCTCTGACAAGATAGATGCTGTTGTAACCCATCGTATACTTGGCATCCCGATTTTCCTAGCGATGATGTGGATCGTCTTCAAGCTCACCACAGACGTTGCCGGTCCCTTCATTGATTGGGTAGATGGGGTCATCACGGGACCTTTGACCAATTGGCTTGTCGCATTGATAGGGGTGGTAGGTCTCAGTGGGACGTGGGTTGAAAGTTTGGTGGTTGATGGTATCATTGCAGGGGTCGGGGGGGTGCTGGTCTTTGTACCGGTGTTGATGTCCCTCTACCTGGCATTGGCGGTGCTAGAAGATTCTGGCTACATGGCGCGTGCTGCCTTCGTGATGGATCGCTTAATGCACACGCTAGGGTTGCATGGAAAAAGTTTTATGCCAATGATTATTGGCTTTGGTTGCACGGTACCCGCTTTTTATGCAACCCGTACCCTAGAAAACCAAAAAGACCGTATCTTAACTGGCTTACTCGTGCCGTTTATGAGTTGTGGCGCACGGTTGCCGGTCTATGTGCTGTTGGCGGCTATCTTTTTCCCGGCATCGAGCGGTCTCGTGATTTGGAGCATGTATATGCTTGGTATTGTGGTGGCTATTGTCTTGGGGATTATCCTCAAGCATACGCTCTTTACCGGCAAAGAACAGGCACCGTTTATTATGGAACTCCCCCCCTACCGCATGCCAACGTTCAAAACCATTTGGTTTTTGATGTGGGAGCGTACTTCAGCCTTTCTCAAAAAGGCATGGACGGTTATTATGGGAACAAGTGTCGTCATTTGGCTGCTGCTTGCCATACCCACCGGTGGGAGCGGGTCGTTTGCTGATACGGAGCTTGACCAGAGCGGCTTTGCCAGCATATCGCGGGTGGCAGCACCATTGTTTGCCCCGCTTGGCTTTGGCAGTTGGGAAGCCAGCGGTGCTCTCGTGACGGGTTTTGTTGCCAAAGAGGTCGTTGTTGGTACGATGGCGCAAATCTACGATGTGGCAGAGCCAGAAGCAGCAGCCGAACCGACAACGTTTACTGAGGATGTGACGGGTATCTTTACCAGCCTAGCAAGCACCATAGGAGATGCGTTGAAGGCGATACCGGGTATCATTGGTATTAACTTTGCTGGTGGCGAGGAGGAAGCAGAGTCTACCGACCTTATGACTGCTATTCGCAGTGGCTTTGAGCAGACTAGCCATGGGCATGGCGCGTTGGCAGCATTGGCGTTTATGGTGTTTGTGCTGCTGTATACGCCTTGTATGGTAGCGGTTGCTGCGGAGTGGCAAGAACTTGGGGCAAAGTGGACATGGGTCAGCATTGTTGGGCAGTTTGTGCTGGCGTGGATTGTCGCACTGGTTGTGTTCCAGGGTGGGTTGCTGCTTGGTCTAGGATAGTCGAGAGTACCTTATGCTAGAGCAGATACTTGAAACCTTCAAGAAGCACGACGGTCCGCTCTCCCTGCCCCTATTGAGCTATATGGTGCAGATAGAATCCTCTGCGCTTGAGGGGATGCTCGTACAATTGGAGCGCAAAGGGCATATTGTCACGGTTGAGCCGAATGGGGGCATGATGCTATGTAGCTCATGCCCCATTCAGGCGACCTGTTCAACGGATCAGAAGTGGTATCAATTGGCAGAGGGGGATTAGGGCTACCACGGGTGGGAAATATCCTCTTGTAGAGCCGTTGTATGCACCGTTTCGCCGTGCCCCCATCCCCCGCCCTGGGATGGGAGCGGGGGGATGGGAGCGGGGGCAAGAGAGAATGGGAGCGGGGACAAGAGAGAAGCAGTAACAAATGGTACAACAGAATCCCATGCTACAATGCTCCTGACGGTATGGATACCCAACTAGCAAAGGGAGAAGTTCTCGGTATGACCACAGCGAATGATACCCAACAACTGCGCCAACTTATGCTCCAAGTCTTTAACAAGGAAGATTTAGAATTGCTTTGTGCAGACTTGGATGTGAACTATGAAAACCTTGTGGGGGAGATGCTGGAACGCAAACTCCTCAGCCTGATTGTGCATATGCACCAACATGGCAAGACTGCTCAACTCCTCGCCATGCTCAAGCAACGCCGCCCCAACATCGACTGGGACAAGGGGCGGGCGGTGCGCTGGCTGCTCGCGCAGCTGGGGCTCGACGGCCCCGATGTCCTGCCCGTCTACATCGGCGACGACCTCACC
>CAZLKK010000016.1:6031-24726 GCA_964559995.1 uncultured Chloroflexaceae bacterium | reverse complement strand
GCCCCATGTGGTGTTCCTCCCCCTAGCCCTGGGATGGGAGCGGGGGCAGGGGGGGCGGTAGACTTACCCCTAAAAGGAAGTCGTTGCTTCCCTATGCTTTGCGTATGCGTGTCCCAACAGTTTCGTTGTCGTTGGACAGGGTGTGGTAAAGGATGTTGGTATCAAGGCTAACCCCGATGATATGGATTTCTAGCCCCGGTATCGCCTCGACAAGCTGCCAAAGGGCTTGGACCTTGCTCTGCATCCCGCCTGTCACATCTACCGCAAGGGAACCTCTCGCCTGCTCGGTCAGGATAGTGTCAATGTTGGCACTGGTAATGAGCGGGATAATCTGGGCATCAGGTTCTACGTGAGGGTCGCTCGTGTAGACCGCACTCTCGCCTACCATAATGATTTTTGTGGGCTTGTGCTCGGTATGCAGCGCAAGATAGGACAGGAGCATCTCGGTAGAGACAATGCTGCTCCCCTGCACCGTATCAAATGCGGTATCTCCATGCACCACAGGCACCAACCCATGCGCCAACGCATGGCTAATCGTCTCCGTGTGCCAGTGGGTAATCTCGCCGCTGGCAGTCTGGAGCGCAGCAGATGGCTGCACGGTAATCGCCGGTACGCCAGCCTCAAGCAGCGCATCAAGCACCAGCCGGTTGAGGCGTGAAGCGGCACCGGAAGTCAGCGCATAGCCCATCCAGTCATCACCCGCTTGTAGCCCCGTATGGACATGGTATTTTGCCGCGTAGTAATGCCCAAAAGAACCGCTGCCATGCCCAATGACGTACTGCTGGTCAGGGTTGTCTGTGCGGGCTTGGTGTAGCTCGCTGGCAAGCTGGCGGATGATGCTTATATCGGCTGCTTCCTGCCCATGTTTGTCAGTAATAGCAGAACCGCCAAATTTGATAAACGTGAGTTGTGTCATATAATCCTATGTTCCTGCCATTTATGATGCACGAAAAAGAAAGAGAATAGCCAGAACCGTCACGCCCCATAGAAATATATCAAGCGCAAGCGGTAGGTCTTTCAACACGAGTTCATCGGGACTGCCTCCCCCATCCCGTTGGTAGATCAGGTAGAGATAGCGAAATAGCCCATAGACGACAAATGGTATGGTAATCATCAGGGCAGGGTAGGGTTCTTGCGGCACGGCGGGGGCAGAAAAGGTGGTCATACTGTATGCCATAATAATGCTGGCTGTAACAATAGACATCATCTGGTCTAGCATCGGGATGCTGTACTCGTTGAGGATACGGCGATGCTCACCTGCGCCATGATCTAGCAAAATCAGCTCGTGTCGCCGCTTGCCAATGCTGATAAACAGCGCGAGCAACCCAACGCACACCAGCAGCCAGGGGGTAATGTGGATACTCAGGATAGCAGCACCGGCGACTGCCCGTAGTACAAACCCTGCCGTGACCGTCAAGATGTCAAAGATCACAATGTTCTTGAGCCAGTAGGAATAGAGCACCCCCTGGACGATGATATACGTCAGCAGGATGGTGAGAAAGCCAAAATCCGGGTCGAGTAGGTAGGCAAGCGGTAATGACGTACCCGCCAGCACAAAAGCAGCAATGGTGGCGAGTGTGGGGGTGATCTTGCCGGATGCCAGCGGACGATGGCATTTGCGCGGGTGGGCGCGGTCTTTCTCTATGTCTACCAGATCGTTGATGAGGTAGATGGCACTGGCAGCCATGCAAAAGACGGCAAAGCCGCCTAGCGTCATCAGCAGTTGGTCGGGTTGTGTCCAGAGCCGCTGTTCTGAGAAGCCTATCGCCGCGAAGACAAAGACGTTCTTAATCCACTGGTGCGGACGCATAGCTTTGAAGAGGTATTTGAGCGTCATTGCTGTGGATGTTCTCGTGCTGGTAATCGGTTGTTCCATAGGGTGTAGCTTTTTTTGGGTTGTGTAGGAAATTTTGTTGTTGTAGAATTACGTTGGTATTCTAGCGTATAATTGCGCGTGTTGTCAATAATTAACGAAACAAAATAAGGAAACTGCAACCCTACCATGTCTTTCAAAAAACTGCAAAAGAACCTCATCATCGCCCTGGTTATTGGACTGGCTATTATGATCGTCTTGAGCCTCGTTAGCGATGTGCGCGATGTCGGCGCGAGTTTCAGTAACTTTCAGTGGATAATGCTGCCGGCGATTTTGGGGCTAACGGTGCTCAACTACGTGTTGCGCTGGCTCAAGTGGGACTACTACCTCCGCCGACTAAGGCTTGGCGACAAGGTAAACTATGGCGATAGTGGGTTACTCTTTACCTCTGGTATGGTGATGGCAGTGACCCCCGGCAAGATAGGCGAGGTGTTCAAGTCCTACCTGCTGCGCCGTATCAATGGCACCCCCGTGAGTGTGTCTGCGCCGATTGTGCTGGCAGAGCGGCTCACGGATGGACTAGGGATGCTGCTGTTGATGGGCTTAGGATTGACGCTCTACCCCCCGGCGCGTCCTGGCTTTGTGGCGTTAGTTATCTTGAGTGTTGGGGGCATTGTGGTGTTGCAATATCGCCCGTTGTTTGAAACCATGCTTGGTTGGATGGAGCGGGTGCCAGCGGGAGAGCGCATCTCGGCAAAGGTGCGAGCTATCTACGACAGCACCCAACAGTTGCTTGAGTGGCGGGTGTTGCTCATCTCTACGCTGTTGAGCTTTGTTTCGTGGGGTTTTGAGTGTGTCGCCTTCTACTATGTGCTGCGGGGCTTCCATATTGAGGGATCATCACTGCTAATGCTCCAGTCAACGTTTATCTTTGCTGCTAGTACGCTGCTAGGGTTGGTGTCTTTCTTACCCGGTGGGCTAGGCACATCGGAGTTAAGCAGTGCGGGGTTGTTGCTCGTAATGGTCCAGGATGAGCATATGACGGCGGCAGTCGCTACGGCGGCAACGATTGTCATACGGTTCTGTACGCTGTGGTTTGGGGTGTCGCTAGGGGTGATTGCGCTGGTGTGGTTTTCGCGCCGCTACCGGGTGCGCGAGGATGAGGTGGCGGAGGCGGCGTAGGGAAACGCTAATTTTTTAGCTTGCAGAGTATCTTTCATTCCGCCACTGCTATCGTTATGCCTATTCATGTTATGATTGTTATGATTGATTGAATGGAAAAAACTGGAGAGCTTGGTAATAACGTGTGCTATAATATCCCCATGCAAGACCAAGCCCAAAATCAAAACGACACCAGCATACAGCACCTCTTGCTAGAATGGTTTGAGCGTAATGCTCGTGACCTACCCTGGCGCGATTCCCGCGACCCCTACCACATCCTGACCTCTGAGATGATGCTCCAGCAAACGCAGGTAGACCGGGTTGTTCCCAAATATATCGGTTTCTTGGAAGCCTTCCCGACTATTGAGATGCTCGCCGCTGCCCCCACCGCCGAGGTCATCCGTAGGTGGGCGGGGCTAGGCTACAACCGCCGTGCTGTCAATCTGCAACGCACTGCCCGTATGGTACTAGAAGAGTACAACGGCATCTTTCCCCAAGACCCTGCGACCTTGCAACAACTCCCTGGCATTGGACCCTACACTGCCGGGGCAGTCGCCTGCTTTGCCTTTGGGCACGATGTCGCCTTTCTCGACACGAATATGCGCCGGGTGATCACCCGCTGCTGCTTGGGCAACCCAACCCCGCCACCCCGCGAACGCGAATTGCTGGTATTGGCAAAGGAGTTGCTACCAGCAGGGCGGGGGTGGCTCTGGAATCAAGCCCTCATTGAGCTAGGCGCACTGGTCTGCTCGGCGAGGTCGCCAGCATGTCCGCAATGCCCACTCAACCCTATTTGCCAAACGGTACAAGCCCCAATATCAGCAGACATTACCTACCAGACCGACCAACCGTCAAGGGCAAAACCAAAAGTAGCCGAGCAGAAAACGGTTTACCGAGCACCATACAAAGGGTCAAGTCGCTACTACCGAGGGCGCATTATCGCCTTCTTGCGCGATATTCCTGACGAATCTTTTGCCACACGAGCACAGGTCAAAATGGCTGTTGCCGAGAGTGAGCAGCACACCGATGCATGGCTTGACCATCTGCTAGACGGTCTGGTACGGGATGGTCTCATAGAACAAGATGGTGAGCATGTTCGGCTCCCCCGCATGTGAAGAGGTGGCAAAGATGTGGTACTATAGAGGGGAAGCATGAAACGAGCGAATCCTGCCAATGATTGGCACCGATTTTGGGTAGAGCAGAGCTAGAGACCGGTTGGGGGGGTTCTCCTTTGCCAAATTCTGCTGACGAGAGGAGAAACTCCGAAAATTAGGGCAAATCATGCATAACAAAAAGCTCATTCTATGCTATACTAACAGACAATACCTTGAAGAAAGCAGATGGTTGTTCCTGAGTCGCAGACTCGTAAGAAATCATCTTTATACCCCTGACTTATGAGCTACACGATATTTGAGGACGGTCACATTTCCAGTCCCGCCGGCTATCGTTCCACTGGTATCTCTGCCGGTTTCAAAGCGGGAAAAAAATCACGCGATTTATCGCTTATCTATTCGCTGAACCCTTGTGCGGCAGCAGCGATGTTCACGACGAGTACGACCAAAGCCGCCCCGGTCTTTTTTGACCAGGCGATACTGGCACGCAACCGTGAGGGTATCCGCGCTGTGATGATTAACTCCGGGCAGGCAAATGCGGGTACGGGACAGCCAGGGTTGGCAGATGCGGTGGAGAGTGCCAAAATACTCGCCGATGAGCTAGAAATCCCGCGTGATAGTGTGCTTTTGATGTCCAGTGGCATTATCGGTGTGCCGCTCCCTATGCACCTGATGCGTGATGGTATCCGCCGTGCCGTTTCTGAACTAGATAGCGGCGGTGGACGACGCGCAGCGTTGGGGATGCTCACCACCGACACGCAGCCAAAAGAGCGGGTCTTTCATGTTCACCTGCGCGAAGGCAGACGGATTACGCTGGCAGGAATGGTCAAAGGCTCCCGGATGGTCCATCCCCAGTTGGCAACGTTGCTCTGCATCATGACTACCGATGTGGCGATGGATGTGCGGTTACTCAACCGCTCTTTGCATCAGAGCATAGCGCGTTCGTTTGGGCGGCTCACGCTAGACGGCGATATGTCCCCCAACGACACGGTATTGTTGCTGGCAAATGGCGCAGCCGAAGGTCCCCCCATTGAAGAGGCGAGTTCGTGGGAGTATGGCGCGTGGCAGGAAGCCCTCGATGCCCTCACCAATGACCTTGCCCAGAAGGTCGTGCGTGATGCTGGCAGCCGCGGAAAGATTATCCAGGTTACGATACGGGGGGCTATGGATGAGGCAACAGCTCGCCATATCGCCTTGACTGTCGCCCGTTCCCGTTCAGTGCTTGATGTTTGTCAGTCTGGCAAACCTGACTGGGGAACAGTCCTAGCGGCGGTGGGGGCTAGTGGGGTTGAGATACGCCCAGAGTTGTTGGAGCTTTCTATTGGCAATCTCCATCTGGTAAAAGAGGGTCTACCCGCTTCCATTGATGAAAACCACGCCTTGCAATTGTTCTCCGGTAATGAAATCGAGTTTACCGTAGACCTGCATCTAGGCCCTGGATCGGCGGTGATGTGGACCTGTACCTGGCAAAATGAAGGGGAATAACCCGGATGTTCCCTGGGGGATTAGGGCTATGATTCAAGAAAATCTACCACTCTTCCCGCTCAATTTGGTGCTCTTTCCCGGTGCGCCGTTGACGTTGCACATCTTTGAAGAACGGTACCGCTTGATGATTTCCCGTTGCCTAGAAGATGATGAGCCGTTTGGGGTGGTCTTTATCCGCCGCGGCAGCGAAACTGGCGAGGTCTCCGACCCCTACCCCTGCGGCACCATTGCCCGTATCAATGCTAGTGTTTACCTGGAAGATGGACGCTTTCTCATTGCCACGGTGGGGGAGCAGCGGTTTCGCGTCAAGACTATCCATCAGGCTGCCCCGTATATGGTCGCTTCGGTCCATATGCTTACCGAAGACATCACAGAAATTGTTGGGCAGTTTTCTGAGCAATTGAAGCAAACCTACTTCCGTTACTGGCAGGCAATAACTGCTGCGACAGGTATGCGAAACCAAATAGAACAACTCCCAAATGATGCCATCGCTATTGCCTATCACCTAGCCCATCGTATGCAGGTAACAAATGAACGCAAACAGCACTGGTTGGAAACAGACGCACTCACCCGTATTCGTGAGCTCATCTTCATGCTGCAATCCGAAATGTCGCTGTTGCCACGAGCAAATAATCGCTCAAAGCAAGGTACCCAATGGACGTGGTCCTGGAACTAATCCCTATCCGGTATGATTATTGGTTCTTGTGTTATTACCCTACACCTGCCAGCGGTTCACTCGCTCAAAGAAAAACGCCAGATTGTCAAATCGCTGATAGCCCGCACCCGCAATGCGTTTAACATTGCCATAGCCGAAGTAGACGCACAAGATCGCTGGCAACAGGCGGTCATTGGGGTTGCCTGTGTATCCAGTTCACAAGCCTATGCCCACGGACAGATAGAGGCGGTTGTGCGCTTCATAGAAGAACAACGCCCCGATTTGCCGCTCGTGAGCTATGAGATAGAAATGCTCTGATGCAAGCAGAAATTATCGCCATTGGCTCGGAACTCCTGCTCGGAGTGACGGTAGATACCAACACCGCCTACCTCGCCCGTCACCTTACCTCGATGGGTATAGACCTGACCCGCCATACCACGGTGGGAGATACCCTACCCACGATTGTCGCTGCGATTAGCGATGCGTTGCAACGGGCAGATGTCATCTTTTGCACTGGTGGGCTTGGTCCCACGCTAGATGACCTCACCCGTGATGCTGTGGCACAAGCCCTAGACCGCCCGCTAGAGTTTCGGCAGGAATTGCTCGACCAGGTGGCAGCACGGTTTGCCGCTATGCAACGTCCGATGAGCGAGAGCAACCGGGTACAAGCGTATGTCCCGATGGGCGCACGTTCATTGGAAAATCGCCACGGCACAGCACCGGCGTTTTTGGTAGAAGATGCTCGCGGCACAGTGATTGTCCTGCCGGGTGTGCCAATGGAGATGCGCGTACTCTTTGAGCAACATGTCGTCCCCTACCTACGCGAAGAGCGCAAGGTCCAGGGGACAACCCTCGTTCATACCTACCACGTTGTCGGTTTGGGTGAGAGTGTGATAGGGGAGCGCATAGCCGACCTGATGTGCTCCGATAACCCGTCGGTGGGGACATCTGCCAAGCATGGACGGTGTGAGATACGCATTGCGGCAAAGGCAGACAGTACCGAGCAAGCTGAAGCGTTGCTTGCGTCCGTGATCACCGGGCTAGGCGAACGGCTTGGCGACTATCTCGTGGGGACAGAAACGCCTGTTGAGCAGGTCAGCCGGTTGTTGCGCGAGCAGCAGCAGACTCTTGCGCTCTATGAGAATCTCTGGCAAGCCCCTTGCTATCGGATGTTTGGGATTGATACGTTGTCGCAGGTGCAGGGCGTGTGGATAGACCCGTTGTCGCAGCTTGCCCCTCGCGTGAGTATGGGGATAGGCAGTGAAGCAGTCCAAGCGCGTGCGGTTGCGTTGGCACACGCTGGCGCAGTGGCGGTACACGAGCGTTGGCAAACGAGTTTAGGGATGGGCTTGGCAATAGCTGAGTCCCCCGATGAGCCGGGGTTTGCAGAGGTGGCAGTGGTGTTAGTCGTGGCGGATGCGGGGGGGGATAATGCCCCTATTACCGAGCACCGCCGCTATGACCTGCGCCAGCCGGAGGCGTTAGATTACGCTGGCAACCTCGCGCTCCATGTGCTCCGCACCTACCTGCTGAAAGCACAACCGGCGTGAAACCAGGGACATAGCACAGTTAGCACCTGCATCATTACAGGATTTTTGCCATCCTCATTTACCCGCTCCCACGAGCTTACAACCTAACCTAGCCCTTTCCTCCACTACACGGGAGAAGGAGATTCTGGGCAGGGGGGGGAGCAAGGGAACATGCCCCCTTGCTATTTGAAGGATGCTTCTGCCCACAAATTGCTCCCGATTTCCCTACACTTGCATCAAACCTTATATCATAGTATTATTGCCCCATTGTTCAAAACAATGCAAGGCAACCATTCAGCAGAACATAAGGAGTTGGAAGGCGAACGTAGCAACACCTATGGCAAACCGACAGAAGCGACAAGGAAGGCTGGTTCACCTGCGCCAAAGGGTATCATATGGTGGTCCCTTTCCCCTCCCTATGGTCCCCTCCCGCATAGCCAGCAAGTGAGTACCTATGACTTGCAGTGAGCATAATCCAATGGAATTACCAACTAGTTCCCCTACGGCATGGCGTGGAGAATCCAGTATTGCCGTACACGCAGGCGAACGCCGTGGGCGGTGCCACGATGCGATAACTACTCCCATTGTCCAAACCTCTACCTACACCTTTGACAACTCCGACATCCTTATCAACTACCACGAAGGACGGATAGAGCATGGCGAATATGGACGCTATGGCAACCCCACAGTGCAAACTGCCGAGGCAAAACTCGCGGCATTGGAAGCAGGCAAGGAATATACCTATGCTGCTCTCCTCTGCTCATCTGGTATGAATGCCGTCACGATGACGCTGTTAGCCATGTTGCCAACGGGAAGTCATATTGTCCTAACTGACGACTGCTACCGGCGGACACGCCAGTTTGTGACCACCTTTTTGACCCGGTTGGGTATTCACCATACCGTTGTTCCCCCTTGCGATTATGCAGCAATGGAAGCGGCTATTACCTCAAATACCCGCATATTGTTGAGTGAATCTCCAACCAACCCCTACCTGCGCGTGTTGGATATGGAGCAGATCGTCAAGATTGCCCAAGTCCATCACCTACAGACTATCATTGATGCCACCTTTGCTACCCCGTATAATATCCGCCCGTTGGATTATGGGGTAGACCTGGTGTTGCATAGTGCGACCAAGTATCTTGGGGGACACAATGATTTGTTAGCCGGCGTAGTCATCGGGCGCGAATCGCTTATTACCCCATTGCGTGATATGCAAGCGATGACGGGGGGAATATGCGACCCCAACAGTGCGTATCTGCTCCTACGTGGTCTCAAGACCTTTGCGCTACGGATGGAGCGGCACAATGCTACTGCAATGGCTGTAGCCCGGTTTCTCCAAGATCACCCGCGTATTGAACGGGTGCATTATCCCGGCTTAGAAAGCCACCCGGACTATGTAACGGCTGTAGCGCAGATGCGGGGGTTTGGTGGCGTGGTGTCCTGTGAAATTGCCGGTAATCTTCAAGAGACAAGCCGTTTTGTAGATCGGCTACGGATGCACTCCATAGCCCCAAGTTTGGGCGGTGTTGAGAGCATGGTTGTTCAACCAGCCATTATGAGTTTCTACGATATGCTTCCTGAAGAGCGGCAAGCTATCGGTATTCGGGACAATCTCGTTCGCCTTGCCTGTGGTATCGAAGACCCAGAAGATATTATTGCAGACTTGGCACAAGCCCTTGAATACAGCTAAAATAAGTGGAGTTTTTATGTATAGTGTCTTCCACCGTCGGCTCGCGGCGGGACAGAAGGTTGTGACTGGAGAGATAGCCCCCCCACGCGGAGCGGGGCGAGCAGGGTTGGAAAAGACCACCAAGCGACTCTTGGGGTATGTAGATGCTGCCAACCTGACCGAAAATCAGCGGGGTATGGCTCGGATGTCTGCGCTTGGGGCGGGGCTTATTGTCCAAGAAATGGGACTGGAGCCGATTGTCCAAGTGACCGGGCAACATCGCAACCGCATTGCCATTCAAGCAGATGTACTTACTGCATCTGCGCTTGGTATTCGCAATATTACCTGCATGACCGGCGATCATCCAAAAAATGGCGATCATCCAGAAGCCAAAAGCGTGCTTGACCTCAACTCGTTTCAGATTATCAATATGGTACGTACCATGCGAGATGAGGCAAAACTGCACGCGGGTGTGGCGATAAAACATTCCCCAGAACTGTTTATAGGAGCGGTGGCAAACCCAAATGTCGAGCGGGTTTCCCGACTAGAACGCAAGATAGAAGCCGGCGCAGAGTTTATCCAAACACAGATTATCTTTGATATAGAGCATTTTCGTACTTGGATGAGCGAAGTACGCAAGGCAGGGTTTGAAAAACGGGCATATATCGTCCCCGGTGTCATGCTGATGCGGCATGCAGAGTCGCCCGTGTTTCTCCGCGACCACCTGCCCGGTATGCGCGTTCCAGAAGCCCTCATTGACCGTATGCAACGGGCTACTAAACCAGAAGAAGAGGGTATCAAACTGGCTGCTGAACAGGTCCAGGAACTCCTGAGCATCGACGGGGTAGCTGGCGTTCATATCATGTCCATTGGCTGGACTCGGGCTATCCCGTGGGTCATAGAACAAGCGGGATTGCTCCCCCGTCCTCCCATACCCGATAATCAATAAGGTACAGAGACATCATGGCACTCATACTCAAATCACGGAAACAAATTGCCTACCTGCGCGAGGCAGGGCGGTTAGTAGCAGAAACTTTTGCAGTGCTCCGCGAGCATGTCCGTCCAGGTGTGACAACGGCTGAACTTGATCGCATAGCCGAGGAGTACATCCGTAGTCGTGGCGGCGAACCGGTCTACAAAGGCTATGGCGGGGCGCGTGGCAAGCGCAATCAGACAGTACGCAAACCTTTTCCGGCGACCATTTGTGTCGCGGTTAATGATGTCATCTGCCACGGCATCCCGAACCCCAAGCAAGTGCTGCAAGAGGGGGATATTATAGGGGTAGATATAGGAGTTCGTTATAACGGGTGGGTTGGGGATTCCTGTGTCACCTATGCGGTAGGGGAGATAGACGACCTAACCAAAAAACTGCTTGAGGTGACGGAACGCTGTATGTACTTGGGGATTGAACAATCGCAAGTGGGGAAGAAGCTCGGCGATATAGGCGCAGCTATTCAGCAGTGTGCCAATAGTGAAGGCTTTTCGGTGGTCAAGGAGTATACCGGGCATGGGGTTGGGCGCAATCTGCATGAAGACCCTACGGTGCTCCATTATGGCACACCCAATACCGGCAAACGGATTGTTGCCGGTATGGTCTTTACCATTGAGCCGATGATCAATACCGGCGGGGCTACTACCCACCTTGAGCAGGATGGCTGGACGGTGCGGACGGCAGATGGGTCGATCTCTGCCCAGTTTGAGCATCAGTTGGCGATTACCGATGATGGTCCGGTTATCCTAACCAATCTCTAGCGATAACGATAACGTTTATGCGGTTTTTGCAGAATCTCCGTCCAGTTATGGCTTGGCTTACCGGCGCGATAGAAGCATTGTTGTTAGCTCGGCTGCTTGCCCGGTTGCTGGCGGCACGTCCCGACAACGCAGCAATGCAAACGCTCTATCAGCTTACCGACCCATTGGTCTTACCCCTACGCTTGTTTGATAGGTATCAACCCCGTTTTGGGGCAGTACTTGAGCTATCAACGCTCACGATGCTGGCGGTTATCCCTCTCGTGGGCTATATCTTGTGGCGGGTGCTGCCGCAAGGGGGCGAGAGCGGTTAAGAATAGGGCGGTATCAACGTCCAGTTTGCCCCGCCTCCTGCCGCGATTCCCTTTCTCCCCCAGGGGGAAAGGGGTAGGGATAGGGGGGCAAGACATTTTTTCTGGTTAGGACTAAAGTACTATTGCAAACCTTCGTATACTGCTGTATACTGCATACACAGTTGCGAAAGCAAGAACTAATTTTACTCAAAGGTTTATTTTCAAGGAGGTGAGCGCAATGCTCAAGAGTTTTTTCGCTAAAGAAGAAGGTCAGGGTCTCGTAGAATACGCCCTTATTCTCGTACTTATCGCTATTGTTGTTATCGGTATTCTTACCCTGCTCGGTGGTAAAGTCAGCGAAGTATTCAGCGAAATCAACAGCGGTCTTACCACATAATTTAACGAAGGTTTATCGGCACACGACAAGGGGCTTGTACTACAAGCCCCTTTTGTGATGCATTGGGTTGTTTCCCACTATCCACGATGTATCAAAAATCGCTTGCGATTATTCTCCTCGTTGCAAGTATCCTACGCTTGGTTTGGCTCCTCGCCTTTTGGGATTATCCTTTTCGTGCTGATGAGTCCGAGTATTGGCAGCTTGCCCAGGCTATCTGGCAAGGTGGCTATACTGACAATGGACGTTGGCTGCGTCCTCCCCTCTTTCCCCTATGGTTAGCCGGTGTTTCTGGTGGTGGCTCCTCCCTATTGCTGGCACGATTGGCACAGGTTGCGGCAGGGACACTCCTCGTCTATCTCCTCTATCGGGTAGCCCGTCACATGTGGCAGGATGAGCGCATTGCCCTATTGAGTGGTCTCCTGGGCGCACTCTATTTGCCATTGATAGGCTATGCAAACTACCTCATGGCAGAAACCTTGCTCCTCATCTTCCTGTGTGGGGTAGTGCTTGCGCTCTTGCAGCTGATGCAAACTGCCGCATGGCGATGGGCAGCTCTTGTTGGGCTACTCTTTGGTCTCGCCCTGCTCACCAAGCCTATCGCCCTAGCGGGCATCCCGGCCCTGTTGGCAGCCTATGCTATGACCCACACGACATGGCGGCGGCGGGTGCAGTTAGCTGCCCTTACGCTGGTATGCACGGGGACAGTTCTAGCCCCATGGACTATCCACAATGCGCTAGTCTACCATCGCTTCATCCCCATTGATACAACCAGCGGGTTTAATCTTTGGTTTGGCAATCTGCCACCTGCAGAGCAACACACCCTCAGCAGCGTACAACACGAGATGCAAGAACGCTACCCCAACCTTGCAGACCGCAATGCCGCCTACCAAGACAAGGCACTAGCAACCATACGGCAAGACCCTACCACATTTCTTGCGCTACTTGGCAGCAAAGCTCGCCAACTCTGGCAGCTTGAAACAGATGCCCTGGTGAAACAACACGACATAGACCTAACGCTGGCTTGCCCACGTTCTAATGCTCAACCAAAGGCAGTTATCACGGGGGAAGCGTTTGGCTCCATTCAGCCAGCGTGCTGGTGGCAGATGGGGAATAGCTTGTCGGATGGAGTCTTTTTGGTGATGCTCATTGGCGTACTCGTGGGATTGTTTTGGCTTCCCAGGTCGCCGCAGGTGACTATTGTTTGGCTGTGGGTTTTGGCATTTGCTGGCGCAATGGTCTTGACTGTGGTGCAAACTCGCCTGCGTCTCGTCTTTCTCCCGGTGATCATCCCCTTTGCTGCCGCAGGGTTGATGCAACTTTTCCAGAGCTACCAGCGTCAAATCCGGGAGTCCCATAATTCCTCTAGCACAGCTTTGTGGTCAAAGCTGCGTTCTTGGCGGGTTGGGGCAACATTGCTCGCGTTTATCGTTGGGGTGTGGGCTATGCGGCTTGTGCCATTGGTAGTCAGTCAAGGGTACGGTATGGTTGGGACATACGCATGGCATCAAGGGAAGCCAGCGGAAGCATGGGAAGCCTATCAAACGGCGGTCTCTTGGTACCCAGAGCGCACCGATGTATTGGTGCAAGCGGGGCAGGTGGCAGAAACGCTTGGCTACGATATTGCTGCGTATAGATTGTACGAACAGGCAATAAACATGGTATACTATCAAGCACAAGCACGGGTAGGTGCAGCACGGGTATTGTTGCGCCAGGGAGATACAGCAGGTGCAGCAGCATTGATTGAAGGGGCGATTCTTTCACAAGGACAAGTTGAGCGTATCAGTTTTGCAGCATCCCTTCTGCCCCCACAGTACCACAACGATATTGGAGGGCATGCTGTTGCTGAATATGGGTATGTACTTGGATTTTACCCAACATCCCCACGGACACCTAGTCCAGATAGCCCAACTTTTCGCTGGAGCCAGGAGCGAGCCGGAATCCAATTTGGCACACTCCCCACCTCTGAAGCCATTGTTGGTATGCGGTTGAGTACGACCCGTCCTGGTGACGATCCTATTCCCCGTGTTGGTCTCTTTGTCAATGGAAGGTATCTAACCCATATTCCCGTTGTCCCAGGGTGGTGGCGTACCTACCGGTTTGTGGTACCGGCAACAGCACACGGCGTTACCTTGACTATGCATACCGATACGATAGAATCGCAGGCGGTCAGTGATGCTGACCAGAGCCAGCGCAATCTTGGGGTAGCAATAGACTGGGCTATGCTGTACCTCGTGGATGAGCCGTTAGCAGATTAGGACATACGTATGGAAAGCCTACAATAGGGTTCCATCATTATGATCCGGTTATTACATGTCAAGACAAGCACAGTATTGTATGGGTGTAGCCTCTTGTTCACGATGATAGGTCATCAAACAACGCTCCTTTTTCTCTACTTGTAGCTTGCTGTTGGTACAAACAAAAGAAAGGAAAGAAGCAATGCAGAGAAATAATCGTTTTGTCGGTCTCATTACTGCAATCATCGTTGGCTTCCTCGTAGCCATCGGAGTACAGGCATTTTCTACTCCACAGCCACAATCAACTCCACAAGGAAATGCCAACCAACAAATCGCAACGATTCCTGTTCAAGAAGTCACACTAGTTCCCATTACCGACCCGACATCAACCCCCTTGCCGGTCATCGTTGGTTCACCTATGCCGGAACCACCAGATCAGACTCCGATAGTTGTGCCTACGTCTGAGCCACTACCCGAAGCCCCTGCACCGGCAGGTTTAGCTTCAGCGGCTCCCGTACTCTTTACGACAGACTTTAGCTCGCCAGACTTAAGCGATTGGACCTACGACCAGATATTCTGGGACCCGCAGCCAGCACCGGCATGGAAGGTCAAGAATGACCACTATGCTACAGAAGTGCTTGTTGCCCCTGAACAACGAGAAGCTATTACGCTCATGAATGATACGATGGCGTTTCCCCCGGTAGAATTTACCGGTAATGGCTCTATTGAAGTGCAGGCAGTGGCAAGCTCTGGCGAAAAAATTGGGCTAGTCTTAGGGGATGTAGCCACGAAACGCTATGTGCTCATGATCGTTGGAACCCCGAATGCTCAAGGCATTGGCACAGGGGGGTTGTCGTTTGTGCAGCTCTATGGCGAGGATTATCGGGAAATCTTGCTCCAAGACCCTACCGTAATGATAGACAATGAAACATGGTATCACCTCAAGCTAGAACGCGATGACGATACCATTTATGCCAGTGTAGATGGAGGAGATCCCATTTCCCTTACCCTTCCTGAAGACTTACCCATCACCAATGTTGGGTTGCTCGCAGGGAGTAGTGGATATGGGGTATTTGACCATCTGCTGGTGTTGGGGGAAGAGGAGTAAGTGACTATGCACATGCAACACGCAACAGTTCACAAACGATTAGCCCTGGTGTTGGCAGTGTTTGTGCTTGTACTGGTAACAGGCTTGACAACGATGGTTCCGCCAGAACCCCCTACGGCACAGGCTTGGGCACCTCAGCCGGGTATTTTGCCCGGTAGCGATAACCAAGCGTTTTGGCCCGATACCGCCGTAGATTCTGGGGGGATGATCCATACAGTATGGCATGATGTCTATTGGGATGCGACAGGCTCTCCGGTATGGTATGTCCGTGGGCAGTTCAATGAGAACGGCACCGCTATCAATTGGCTTTCTCCGGTGCCCTTGTCGCAGATGATAGGCGTGCTTGCCAATGATGGGACAGCAAAAATAGCGGTAGATGCCAATGGTACGGTTCATGTGGTATTTCTTGGGACAAACAATGTCATGTACTATATGTATAGCCCAGATAATGGAGTCAACTGGGCGGCAGAGTCCTTTAATATCTATGAACGTAGTTGGTCTATTACGCTTGATGCTGATGATCTAGGGAACCCCTATGTGTCCTGGTCAAATGGTGTGGGGGATGGTGATGGCAAGGTTTGGTATACCTACCGAGCTGCGCCAGGGCAATGGGCTAATCCCATCAACCTCGCCACTGGCTTTTTGCTGCGAAACAATAGCATTGCGGCAACGGTTATAGATGGGCAACCCTACGTGCATCTTGTCTATGACTACAAGGCAAAAGATGGCGGCAACTATGCGGTCTACTACAGCCGTGGGCTTCCAGCCAGTTTCTCGCCCCCTATCAACTTCTCTGGCAACTACGCCGGCGTAAGCCGGGCTGATACCACTGCAATAACCGCTGATGAAATTATCCCTGGACGGTTGTTTGCCAGCTTTGTGCAAGGGTCGGTGAGTAGTGACTTTACACTGTATTTCAGCACGAGTGCAGACAATGGGCTGTCTTGGCCCGGCTTTGCTTCGTTGAACCTCGGCGTAAACATTTGGCCCGGCTTAACGTCATTGTTAGGCTACAACAACATTGGGCATATCGTCTCAGAGGAAAAGTATTGGAATGGCAAAGCGTTTGATACCATCTATATCTGGTATCGCTATTACAATGCAGCCAATGGGCAGTATTCGCCAAATGTACAGATTAGTGCTGCCGAGAAGAGTTCGATTCCCTCGTTTAGCGGGGGGGGATCGGGCAAGTTTGCGGTGTGGACAACGAATAATACCGAGTACGTCAAGTTTAACTTTGATGTGCTTGAGGGAGGCTCGGTATTGCCAACGGCAACCCCTACTCCCGTACTCCCTACCGCCACGCCTACTCCAGACCCAAGTCTGCCAACGGCAACCCCAACCTCGCCGCCGCCGCCTACAGCTACCCCTACGCCAGATAAGCCAGCGGGTAGTCTTCAGGTAGAAAATGGGGCGGCTCTTGTGACAAAAGCCGAGTCGTTTGTCACCTTTGTGCTGAACTATGGGAAGGCTGACCAGTATAAAATCTGGAATGAAGGCGACTCAGAGCCTTCCTCCTATAGCAGTATCCCTGGCGGAGCTATCAGCGGGCCTGGTGGGACGTATGTCGTCAATCCGTGGACTCTCTATACGAGCACAGACCCCGAACAGAATCCCTGTGTCAATGTGACGGTTCATGGGAAGTTCAAGGACTCTACTACAGGCAAGACATCAGACCAGATGAGCAAGATGGTTGTGGTTGACCCTGGGGTAGATGCTGAGGTCAAGGTTCATAATCCTACAGTAGGAGCTTCAAGCTACACGAGCCAGCTTGCCTATATGTTGGATGTGCAGGCACGTAGCAGTGAGTGTAGTAATCTTGTGCAGGTGCAGGTGGGTGAGCAGACCACAGCCACGCAGGAAGAACCAACCCTCCAACAGGCAACGTTAGGGTTGATGCCTTTGTTGCCGGGGCTTTCTGCTGACCATACCATCATTGTGGAAGTGAAAGACGGTGCGGGACATACGAAGACGTATGAACGGGTCATTACAGTGGATACCCAACCTCCACAACTGACTTCAGACAATGCCAGTTTGGTTGCGGAGACCTCCGGTAGCGTCCATGATTCGGTGGAGATTGACCTAGCGTTTGCCAATGTTACTGTGTCTGATGACCTGTATGGTACAAAGGCTGGTGAAGATCGGCCATTCTGGGGGGTCTGGGTTGCCAACAGCCGTGAGAATATTCCCCTGACAGAAAGCTCCCGGTTGGAAAGTGAACTGAATTGGCAGGCGGTGGAGATTGAGGGCAGCTATGTGCAGAGTGGCGGCGGAGGTTCGCCCTATGCGTTTGTTGTTCCCAAATGGAATCTCTATGATGGGCTTGCAGAAAGTGAGCAGACTGGCGGCGACTATTACGTCTATGCTCGCATTATGGATGGGGCAGGCAATCTGACTACTGTGGTATTGCAATCAAATGCGATTAACCTATCAAACACACCACAGATGCCGGCTGCGCCCACGCCTACAGTTACACCGTCACCCATACCTACCGCTCCGCCGTCGAGCCAGGCAAACAAGGTGTACCTACCGATGATTGTTCGCTAGGGGTAGGGTATATACCAGACGGTTTTGTTGGTACTAGGGTTTGCAGGAGAACTTCTCCTGCAAACCCTTTTTATCAAACGAGATAAGCGAGGACAGCTAGTGCCAGAACTCCCGGAAGTAGAAACGATAGCACGGGGACTCCACCCCCAGCTGCACCAACACCGGATTGTTGCGGTGCAAAAACTCGATTGGCATCGTATGGTGCAGACTCCTGATGTGCCGCTTTTTTGTAGCCTCCTGCCAGGACGAACGATAATGCGTGTGGGGAGACGGGCTAAATGGCTCGTCTTTCGGTTAGATGCCGACTGGACGCTGGTACTCCATCTCCGCATGTCCGGGCGGGTGCAGGTGATGGCTACGGGAAGCGAGCCAGACAAGCATACCCATTTGGTGTTGATGCTGGAGCATGGGCAGCAGCTTTGCTTTCGAGACCCACGTAAGTTTGGGCGGGTGAGGTTACTTACGCCGGCGGAATGGTCAGCATTTGATGCCACGCTTGGGGTGGAGCCGCTCGATGCGGCATTTAGCCCAGAGCGGTTGCAGAACATGCTCGCGCAACACCGGACGGCTATTAAAGCCTTCTTGCTCAATCAAGCCTATATTGCTGGTCTTGGCAATATCTATGTAGATGAGTCGCTGTGGCATGCGGCAATCCATCCGAAGCAGCCTGCCCACACCCTCTCCGATGATGCGATACCCCGGCTGCATAGGGCTATTCAGCAGGTACTCCATCGGGCATTGGGGTATGGGGGCAGTACTCTGCGTGATTATCGCAATGGGTATGGCGACCCTGGACATAACCAGGAATACTTTGCGGTGTATGGACGCAAGGGGGAGCGATGCGAGCGGTGCCAAACGGTTATTGAGCGGATTGTGGTGGCGCAACGGGGAACACACCTTTGCCCGTATTGCCAGCAACTTGAGGGGGAGTAGAGATGGTGCC
>CAZLKK010000016.1:0-6021 GCA_964559995.1 uncultured Chloroflexaceae bacterium | reverse complement strand
AAGGGCGAGGGGGGGAGCCGACCCCTGCCCGGTTCCCTTTCTTCCCCAGGGGGAAAGGGGGTTGACCGGTGAGACCTTGTTTACTCTCCCCTGACCTACCCCGATAAGGGGGGGGATCGGGGAATACAAAGGGGGATTTATGGCGCAGCCGGCTGTGGCTCGCCTTGCAGAAACTTTGCCGCCAGATCATCTGCCACCGCCTGCGGAGCCACCAGCGCATAGGGATCACCGCTCACCCCCCAGAGCACTTGGTCTGAGGTGATGGAATATCGCTCGATATGCTCTGCTTGCACATGGCGAAGTGCCCACACGAGACCAACAATGCGATCTTCTGGCATAGTCGTCTGGACATACCCCCGCAACGCCCCGGTAATCGTATCAATCGTTACCACATTGTGGAGATCACCGCGTTCACGAATGCGATTGGCAATCCCCATAATGACCGCCTGCTGGCGCAGATTTCGCATAAAATCACTATCGGGATGACGGATACGGCTATAGGTCAAGGCTGTTATCCCATCCATATGCTGTGGGCCAGGCAGGAAATGGGCTACCGTATAACCATAGTCCATTGTGGGAAAACTCGCATCATATAATTCTTTGTCTACCTCAACGGTAATACCACCAAGCACATCTATCAGATTGATGAATCCCTCAAAGTCCGCCATGAGCACATAGTCTACCGGGATACCAAAGAGATTACTCACCGTCTGGCGTGCCAACTCCAGTCCGCCCCCTGGTGCATCGTAGATTTCCCCCCACACGTAGGCAGCATTGATGCGGGTAGCCCCATAGCCCGGCACCGTTACCCACAGATCACGCGGCATAGAGAGCAGCGCAATCCGCTGGTTTACCGGATCAGCCCGCAGCAACATCAGGGTGTCGGTACGGGGTACGCCCGTTTCCCCTGGGCGGCGATCATTGCCAAGCAGCAGCACCGTCACCGCATCGCCTGCCGGTGGCGGTTCCGTGCGGGTTGTATCCGCATAGTCGGGGGGATGCGATGGCGCATGTACGGGTATCGGCGTGGAAGTCGGGGTTGGCAACAACGACTCTATCGTGGGCCAAGGCGTGGGGACTATATCTGGCAAACGGGTAGACACGGGGGTACTATGCTGTTGGGAACTAGGCGATTCCCAGGGTTCTAGTGGCGGTGCTTGCCCAACCTGTAGCTCCTCTTTTGCTGCTATATCAGGCGTAGCCGTATTGCTCATAGCCACAGTCTGCTCAATTGGTGGCAGCATCACCAGCGAATGGTCAGTCGTTGTTGGCGCAATGGTGGGGGGGGGCAGGGGAGTCTGCGTATGTGGTTCAGCAAAGGACTCTGGTATTGGTTCCTGCTGCGTTGGCGCAGGGGTTGGGACAATCATAGCCGATACATTTTGATGGGCTCGCACCAGCACTGTCGTAAACCAGAGTACTCCGCCAACGGGAACGATAATCAACAACGCAATACTCAATACCCACAGCACATGGGCAAAATTCGCCTGTTGTATCCGTTGCCGCCATGATGACGAGAATGATGGCTTTTCTCCTGGTTTTTGGGAGGAGAGCGTAATGCGCGATGGGTGTGGCGAATCAGATGCTGGTTGTGGGGATGCAGGTTCCGATGGGAGCTTTTGGGCTAAAAGCTGTGAGAGGAGAGCAGTACGATGCTCTCGATAAGCACGACAGTCGGAACACTTCGCCAGATGGAATCCTAAGTCTGCATTGACCTGGGGATAGGACTTGGGTGTGACCCCCTGATCTATCAGTCTCCGGGCTTCTTGACAATTCACACTATCTCGCCTATTAGGTACTCAAATACAACCAATGAAAATGGCGGCGCAAGCCTCCCCTGCGCCGCTGAGTTCTTTAGGACATTACACGAGTTCTGCTTCAGCAGGGGCTAGTTCTGCTTCTGGCTCCACTTCTGCCTGCTGCTCCTGCTCTATCTGCCGCTGAGTACGTACCCGCAACAGGTCATCTCGCGTATCTACTACGACCTTATCATTACTCTGGAAGCGTCCTTCTAGGTAGCCCTCGGAAAGCGGGTCTTCTATCAAATTGGTAATGATACGGCGCAGGGGGCGTGCTCCAAGTGCGGGATCATAGCCCCGTTCTGCCAGCAAATCAAGCGCATCATCGTGGACTTCAATAAAGATGGTCTGTTCAGCAAGCTGCGCTTGGATACGCTTGAGCATGATAGTCGCTATCATGCGAATTTCTATGTTCGACAGGGGTTGGAAGATAATCACGCCATCCAACCGGTTGAGAAACTCTGGTCGGAAATACTGCTTGAGCGAGTCTTCAACCTTGTGGCGGGTATCATCCATATCTATATCTGCTTTGCTGTTGCTAAAGCCAATACGACTAGCCCGGCGGATGTGTTCTGTGCCAACATTACTGGTCATAATGATGATGGTGTTCCGAAAGTCTATCTTGCGCCCCTTCCCGTCGGTCAGGTTGCCATCTTCCATCATCTGCAACAGGAGATTGAAGGCTTCCGGATGGGCTTTCTCTATCTCATCAAACAGCACCACGCTGTAGGGCTTGCGCCGCACTGCGTCAGTAAGCTGCCCCCCCTCGCCATAGCCGACATAGCCGGGCGGTGAGCCGATCAACCGACTTGTGGTATGTCGCTCCTGAAACTCCGACATGTCAATCTTGATAAGGGCATTTTCAGAACCAAACATAAACTCTGCCAACGCTTTGGCGAGTTCTGTTTTGCCCACACCGGTGGGACCCAGGAAGATGAAGCTGCCAATGGGACGCTTGGGGTCTTTGAAGCCTGCTCGCGCCCGTCGCACCGCACGGGATATGGTAACGATGGCTTCATCCTGCCCCACAACGCGCTCATGGAGGGCTTCCTCCATATGCAACAGACGAGCAGTCTCATCCGCTTGGAGCCGCCTAACCGGTACGCCGGTCCACATCTTGACCACTTCCGCAATATCATCTTCTGTCACATAGGGGCGTTCTGGCAATTCATCAACCGAATTGACCCCCATCTCATGTTCTATCGTCTCAATGCGCGAGATCATAAACTCTTCGCGGTGGCGCAGTTCATCTGCCAGCATATGCTGCTGATCTTCTATCGCCGCCTCGCGCTCCTTGCGGAGAGCTTCTAGCCCCCGGAGCGCGTCACGCAATCGTGGTGGGGTTGTCGAGCGGTACATCCGCACCCGACTGGAGGCTTCGTCTATCAAGTCTATCGCCTTATCAGGGAGAAAGCGATCTGTCACGTAGCGAGCCGAGAGAATAGCCCCTGCTCGCACCGCATCATCGCTAATTTGCAGCTGGTGAAAATCCTCATAGCGGCTCTTGATACCCCGCAGAATGTTGATGGTATCTTCCAAACTTGGCTCATCGACAATCACCGGCTGAAATCGCCGTTCCAATGCCGAATCCCGTTCAATATACTTGCGGTATTCATCCATTGTGGTTGCGCCAATCGTCTGGAGCTCACCGCGGCTCAGGGCGGGTTTGAGGATATTGGCAGCATCGAGGGTCCCTTCCGCTCCGCCTGCCCCAATGATGGTATGAAATTCATCTATGAAGAGGATACAGCGCGTTTCTTTGATTTCATCTACCACCCGCTTGAGCCGCTCTTCAAACTGCCCCCGGTATTTGGTACCAGCAACCAGTGCGCCCATATCTAGCGCAACTACTCGCTTGCCTTTGATAGTATCGGGGACATTGCCCTGGATAATGCGTTGGGCGAGCCCTTCAACAATCGCCGTTTTGCCCACCCCCGGCTCGCCAATCAAGGCGGGATTGTTTTTGGTGCGGCGCGAGAGGATTTGGATAACCCGTTCAATTTCCTGCTGCCGCCCAATAACTGGGTCTAAACGGCCGGCTTCAGCCATCTCGGTCAGGTCGGTACTTAGCGCATCAAGGTAGGGGGTTTTGGTTTGTCGTTGGCTTTGTTGGGAACTCGGCATACGCTCAAGGCTAGGACCGGTACCGTGCCGCAACACATGCATAACTTGGTTGCGGATTTGCTCAAGCGTTACTCCTACTATATCAAGCACTCCTGTGGCTACTCCTTCGCCATTGCGAACGAGACCAAGCAGCAGATGCTCTGTGCCAATGTAGTGGTGATTAAGCCGTCGAGCTTCTTCAATGGCATACTCGATAACTTTCTTGGCACGGGCGGTTAGTTCTTGTTCTTTATGCCGGGTTCCTTCGCCAATCCCCACGATAAATTCCACGGCACTCCGCGCTTGCGAGAGTTTTACGCCCAGTTGATCAAGCACTCGAGCAGCAATGCCATCACTTTCCCGAATCAAGCCGAGCAGGATATGCTCTGTGCCAATATATGGGTGATTGAACGTTCGGGCTTCTTCGGTAGCAAGTTGCAATACCTGTTTCGCACGTTTGGTAAATTTATCATAGAGTCTATCAGCCATACTATATAGCTCCCTCCCACTGCATAACCAGCGGGCTTGTTGATTATTCCAGAGGTTATGAGCCTGGGGTGTCTTCAACCCGAACACTCATCGGGGGCGTTTGGGTACGAGATTCAGGGGAGTGTGGTTTTTGGTCAGGCTCTTGAGAGGGTGCGTCAGGGTCAGGGGCAGATTCTTGTGACGGATCATCTCCGTCAGTCAACTTGCAACTTAGCCCAATACGCCTGCGGGCAGGGTCTATACGGATAACCCGTACGTGAATAGTCTCACCCTCTTTGACGACATCGCGGGGGTGCTGGACGTGTCCTTCGCTCAATTCAGAAATATGGATAAGCCCCTCAATTCCATCTTCTATACAAGCAAAAGCACCAAATGGGGCAAGTTGGGTAATCGTTCCTTCAACGATTTGCCCAAGTTCATAGCGTGTCCCCACGGTTTCCCAGGGTTCAGGTTGGGTGCGCTTGACCGATAGGGCAATCCGTTTGCGCTCTTGGTCAATACTCAGGATAGCAACCTGAATTTCCTGTCCAACGTGCAACATATCGCTTGGGTGTTTGATACGTCCCCATGAGAGTTCAGACAGGTGGACTAACCCATCGGCTCCCCCCATATCAATGAAAGCCCCAAAATCACACAGGGAGCTGACGGTTCCTGAGCAAATGTCCCCTTCTTTTAGGGAAGACAGCAGCTCATCTTTCTTTTCTTCACGGGATTCTTTGGCAGCCTGCCGTTCAGAGAGAATAAGCCGGTTGCGATTCCGGTTGATTTCAATGACTTTGAGGTCGAGGGTTTTCCCGACCATACGGGCCATATCCGACTGTTTGAGCGAATCGGGTACCCGGCTGATGCCATCTACTTGGGATGACGGTACAAACCCACGTATCCCTTGTAGGTCTACCAGGAGTCCCCCTTTATTGTAATTAACCACACAAGCAGAAACCACATCGCCTGTTGCATAGAGGTGTTCCAGATACCGCCAGCTTTGTTCTAGGCGAGCTTTGTCTATGGAGAGTACTGCCGATCCCTCTTTTTCTTCGGCTTGCAAGACAAAGACCAGAACTTCTGCACCAACGCGAATAGCTTGGCGTTCTTCTGGAGTTAGACTCTGCATTTCTCGGCTAGGAACTACCCCCTCTGCTTTACTGCCTATATCAACAAGGATGGTATCCTTGTCAATACGCATGATTGTTCCCGCTATGGTATCGCCATATTTGAACTTGCGGTAATCGTGAGCAGGATTGGACATAAATTGTTCCATAAGGGACAATTCATCTTCTCCATCTTCTCCATCCTCTCCCTCACGAGAATCTTCTGGCGATTCATACCCTTCGGGGGAAGTATAAACCGATTGGTTGTTACTTGTGGCTGTTTCTTTTTGATTTTCCATCGCCTTCCTCATATTATGGAGGCAGGCTATAACCCTAGTTATTAGTATTATACGCGGTTCAAGGGTAAAGCGCAAGGGGAAAGTTGTATGAGGCGGTGTTTTTCCGTTTCCTCTAGGTCAAGGACAACAACCCCTTTGCCCCCATCCCAGGGGGCGGCTCCCCCTCGCCCTGGGATAGGAGCGGGGGCAGGGGGAGCTCTTGCCCGTTGTTGTCCGATTCTCTGCGTCTCTGCGTTTCTGTCG
>CAZLKK010000015.1:24024-24911 GCA_964559995.1 uncultured Chloroflexaceae bacterium | reverse complement strand
TATCCACAAGCCCCTGGTTATCACGAAAGAATAACTCAAACTTAGCCGTAGCTGTTGTTGCTGCCGAAGCCGCCATACGTATCTCAATGGACTCATACTGTGCAGTATCCAGCGACATCACCGGGCTTTTCAACACCGGGTCTACCCCCGGCAGGAAATCCCACCCCTCATCCACAAACCGCTCATCCGTAATGCGCTCTGCCTGCCACCCCCATCGCCCCGCCGAGAAATCCCACCCCTCACCCGTTGCCATCTCTAGCGCATTGGGCAACCGGGAAAATGCCAACACCTCGCCGCCCCCCAACGACACCGGCTGCATATACGGCATATACGAGGCAAAACAGGCTGTTACCTCAGCCTGCTGGATGGCAAACCGTCTCAACACCGGGTCACTCCAGGCGACCTCATCCAGCGTTGGATGCAACACCTCATCCGCAAAGAAGACCGCCGCCCCCCGTGCCAATGCCGCCTCTATCATCCCACGCACCTGCCCACACGCCTGTTGCCAATCCCCCCCACTGGCAAACAACGCCTGATTGAGCGACCAGCTATGTGGACGGGACTCGTAGTAGTCTAGGTAGAGAGCTTGCACCTGATCTGCTACCAGCAGCAAATCTTCATGCTCACTCGCCGCCGCTAGGTTGTTGGTGACGTAGCGGTGAATATCCATGTCGGCTGTGCTGCGCTGACGTATATCTTCAACGTTGATGAACAGGGCAATGATGCCAACTGCCCCCACCATCCCTATAACCACAAACTGTTGGGCAGAGATGATGCGAGGCGCAGACCCACGCTCACCGCCAGCAACCAACGCCAAAGCAACCAGCAGCAGCATAGGCGGCATACTGGCAATCCAAACCTCCCGATTGCTCGGCTCCCACCACAGG
>CAZLKK010000015.1:13580-24014 GCA_964559995.1 uncultured Chloroflexaceae bacterium | reverse complement strand
AAAAAGATCGCATAGACGACAAGCCACGTTGCCAGCACCGCCACCTCACGCCCGTACTGCTGCACCAATCGCTTGCCATTGAACAGCACTATCCCAACCAGCACCAGCCACAACCACATACCGCCGGACTTTGCCAGCGTTTCCGACACCCCAAACAGAAAATCCTGCCCCGTTTGGAGCGTGATTGGCTCTCCCCACCAGCCGGTATGGGCATAGGCAGTCAGCCATTCCCAAAACTCCTGGAATGACCCAAAGCGGCTAATGCCCAGGGCTACCAGCGCATAGCTGCCGCCGACAATCAGCACAAACGGCACCGCATACGCCAGCGCAAACCGTAGCCAACTCTGCCCCCTCCCCCCGCTCTGTTCCCCATCCTGCGCTGCTGGTGGCGTGGGTGGCTGTGGCTTCGCTGCCAAAAGTAGGGTTAGCCCAATGGGGACACCTAGCAGCACATTGGTCTGATGGAAAAGCACCGCCCCCCCATGCACAACCCCAAGCAACGCCACCTCTGCCACGCTTGGCTGACGCAACACCCGCAGCATTAGCCAAAGCGCACCGACCAGGAGCAGGGCAGCAATGGTATAGACCTCAACCTCAATGGCATAGTACCAATAGGCATAGCTGCTGCCGAGCAACAACGCCCCCGTCAACGCCACATCTACCCGCTGCACCCGCCAGAAAATAAGCGCAGCAAACAGCGTCACCCCTGCCGCCCCCGCTATGGCATTGACCACTTGCAACGGCACAAGCCCACTGCCAGTATACCCCACAGCAAACCCCACCTGCCGCACCAAAGCCCCAAGCGGACCATAGGCGAGGTGGTGGGGGTGGAAGAGTTCTTGCCAGGGTTTGCGGTCTACGTCGAGCACATAGGAGAGGGCATCAAAGGTATGCACCTGGGTGAGCGTCACAAGGTAGCCAACCAACGTGATGCAAAAAACGCAAAAGAGGAGAAGCCCAATGCCCCAAAGAGAAGAAAAAGACGATGATCTCCTATCCATTATGCCCATTGCCATGCAACCATGCCGGCACTTGCAAATGATCTCCCACAACCGTACCAGAATGGGCAATCGTCCCAACAGGCAGCTCTATGACGTAGCGTGCGCCGCGTGTGCCAACGTAGGGCAAACCCGGCGGCACATCCGCCCGTAGCCCAACGATATAGTCAGCAGCATCTACAAACAACGCATCTATAGAAAACTTCATAAAAAACATATGGATACTAGCAGAGGGATAGAGCAATAGCCCCTCGCCCGGCTCCAACGAAGCCCGGCCTAGCAACCCACGTCCGCGGGTAAAAAACGTATTGGCGACATCACACCATTCTGCTAGGGTCTGCCCCCGCGTTTCATTGACAATGACAATTTGTTTCATAACTTCTGTAATCAATCGTGTGGGGTGCTCTAGTGGTTACACCACCAAAACACCCCACAGCGTAGTTGCCCTCTTCACATGCTATATGAGCAGGGAACGGTAGCGAACCTGTCTCTCAATATTCCCCCTTCTCCCGCTTGCGGAGGATGGGGTAAGGGGGAGAGGGGAATACAAAGGTTACACCCCCCCGGCACTGTTCATAATCTTGGGGACGGCAGGGCCCAGAATAACCACAAAGATAGACGGGAAGATAAAGAACACCATCGGGAAAAGCATCAACACTGGAGCTTGCTGCGCTTTTTCCTCTGCCCGCTGTCGCCGTCGATCCCGCATCTGGTCAGACTGCAATTTGAGAATTTTGGCAATAGACACCCCAAGCTGCTCTGCCTGGATGATAGCCGAGGTAAAGATTTGTACGTCTTCAACATCGCAGCGTTCTGCCATATCCCGCAGCGCATCGCGGCGGCTCCTGCCCAAGCTGATGTCTGCCAAGACCCGCTTAAACTCGCGGCTTAGGTCATCATCCCATTTTTCCGTCACACGCTTGAGCGCAATGTCAAAACCAAGCCCCGCTTCCACACTAATCGTCAGCAGGTCAAGCGCATCAGGTAACGCCTTCACAATGTTCTTCTTGCGCTCCTTAATCTTGGAACCTAGCCACGTACCAGGCAACATATACCCAAGCATCAACCCAAGCCCAGTATACATCAACGCCGACATCTTATCATCACCCATCGTAGCAAAGGTGACAATCCCAAAGACAACCATCAACCCAACCGCCAAACCAATACGAATACCCATAAAGGTCACGGGGGTCAACCCGCCAGGATTACCCGCAGCGGCTATAAGACCCTTGGCCTTATCCATATTTTGCTTGGGGCCAAATTTCCCTAGATTGTTTAGGACCAACTGCCCTAGAGGAATAAGTACCCGCTTCGTGAAGGGTTGCTCTAGCTCCAAGTCCTCAAGTGTGAGCGTAGACTCGGTAAATTTGCTTAACCGATCATCAATGCTTTCAACATTCTTGTTTTTCAGGACAACCATTTTGATCACAACCCCAACGATGACCAGCAAAACCACCCCAATAACGATATACACGACCATGATAGCACCTCACAATTACACTTCAATATCGACAATCTTCATCATCACGACATAGCCTATGGCAATAAAGAACAGCGAAGTGACAGGAAGACAACACCATGCTTCCGGCGGCATCCCGAACTCAAAAATCGGTGCCATGTATTCCGGGTTGACCATCGTGATGTAAAACGCCATAGCAATAGGCAGACCGGTAATCACATAGCCCGATAGACGACCCTGCGCCGTCAATGTCTTGATCTCCCCTTTAATACGCACCCGTTCCCGAATAGTATGCCCAATAGAATCAAGAATAGTTGCTAGATTACCACCAACCTCGTGCTGAATATTCACCGCGGTAATCATCAGGTCTAGGTCATCTGAGGGCATCCGTTTGAGCAAATTATCTAAGGCTTCGGCGGAAGTACGCCCCAACCCCACCTCCTGCACCACCCGCTTAAACTCATTTGCGGTAGGTTGCGGGGCTTCATTGCCAACAAGGTCCATCGTTTGTAAGAAGCTATACCCCCCACGGAGCGAGTTTGCCATCATCGTAATGGTATCACCAAGTTGGGAATTAAACGTCTTGACCCGACCCTTAGCCCGCATATTGACATACATATTGGGCAACAAAGAAAAAATAACAGCACCGACAATCCCCACGGCTATGAGCACTCGCATCTCGAATCCCTCAAAATTGCCGTTATCATCATACCGCCGTGCCATGAGGGGACCTAACCCAGTTCCCAAAAACCCCACGGCTACTTTGATAGCCATAAATTCTACGACCCGCAGTTTGAGATCAGCACTCGCCAACATTCGGGCAATTTTGCTGCCCCGCGAACTTTTGACAACTGCGCTATCAAGTTTTTCTATCGCCTCATTACTTTTAGACCCTTCTTCAGTAGAACCATCTTCTTCTCCAACAAACTTCGCTAGTCTGTCGAGGTCTTCCCCTTTTTTAAAGAGTTTCTTTAACACAACCGAACCCTCCTCGCTAACACCATCGCTTTCTGCTGCCAGCTATCTTAGGCTATATGGAGCAAAAAGCCGCCTCTCAATACACTGGAAACTACCAAGAGAGGTCTATTTTGTCGGTTAATTTCCTGTCCCAAAGATATTCGGCGGCAGAAAGATATTCATCGCCTCAAATTTTTCTAAGAACCTGGGACGTACCCCGGTGGGCTGTTGCGAGCCTATAATTTTGCCTTTTTCGTCAAGCCCCTTTTGCTCAAAGACGAAAATATCCCGCAATACCACAATATCCCCCTCCATACCCTGTACTTCTGTCACGGAGACGACTTTGCGGCTCCCATCTTTGAGACGGGAAGCCTGCACAAAGACCTCTACCGCCGAGACAATCTGCTCCCGAATAGCCCGCTGCGGCAGGTCCATACCTGCCATCATGCACATCGTCTCAATACGGGCTACCCCGTCTTTCGGGGTGTTGGCGTGAATGGTCGTCATCGAGCCATCGTGACCCGTGTTCATCGCCTGGAGCATGTCGAGCGTTTCCCCACCCCGACACTCCCCAACGATAATCCGCTCAGGCCGCATACGAAGACAGTTAATGACCAGGTCCCGGATGGTCACTTCGCCCTTGCCTTCTACGTTGGGGGGGCGAGATTCTAGCCCGACCACATGTAACCCACGCAATTGCAACTCAGCAGCATTCTCGACGGTAATCACCCGTTCATCATCGGGAATGAAGTTGGACAGAATATTGAGCAACGTTGTCTTGCCTGAACCCGTACCACCAGCGACCACAATATTCAATCGTGCGACCACCGCTGCGCCAAGAAATTCTGCCATTTCTGGCGTGACACTCTTAAAGGCAATGAGATTGTCAATCGTCAGCGCGTCCGTTTTAAACTTTCGGATGGTGATCGTTGGTCCACAGAGGGCGAGCGGGCGGATAATAGCGTTCACCCGACTACCGTCTTTGAGACGAGCGTCTACCATCGGTGACGACTCATCAATACGGCGACCAAGCGGGGCGATAATGCGGTCTATGACGTGTAACACTTGGTTGTCGTCGTGAAAGGTGACATCACTCAACGTCAATTTGCCCTTGCGCTCAATGAATATCTGCTTGGGACCATTGACCATAATTTCACTTATATCTTCATCAGAAAGCAGCAACTCTAACGGGCCAAGCCCCAGAATATCTGCGGTAATGCTATTGAGCAGTTTGTCGCGCTCAATCCGACTCAATACAATGCTCTCATTATCCAGCACCGATATGAAAATTTCTCGAATTTTGCGCTTATCTGCATTGGCTGCCCCCCCTGGGCCCATTTCATCAAGCAGTTTTGTCTGGACGGTTTCTTTGAGCATATTAAAGCGCTCAAGATCACTATCACCTTTTTTGGGCGTGCGTGTTGCAATAGTCCGCACGTCTTTTGCCAATGCTTTAACCTGCTGTTGCCCATTAGTATCATTGGCTTTTTCTGGTTCTGGCGGACTCGCCGCTGGTGTGCTGCCCGTACTCGAACTAGAACCGATACGCTTTAACAAGGACATGAAAAACCTCCATACTTCACCAATAGCCCCGTAAACTGACGACCAAAAACCTCTACGACATACCCTAAAAGTAGGGGGAAAAAAACCCCGCTCTCCCCTCCTGGCTGCGGGGTTACGTCCCAACTATCATACGCTAACGACCATCGTTTCCTTGACCTGCGACCTGCTATAAGACGATGGTTTGCCATCCTCTGTTCGCCTAAAACAACGAACGTAACAGCCCAAGCAACCCGGTTTTCTTCTTCGGGGCTGGCTTGGCTGGAGCCTGTTCTGTTGGCGATGCTCCATCTTCCATAGGAGCGAGGTTTGCTATTTCTCGTGCCAGGGCAAATATATCTTTGGAAACACGGTGATCACGATTGGAGATGACCATTGGCACCCCTTGATTGATAGACAGGGTAACTTCGTGCGCCGCGTTGCCGATTTGTAAGCCTATCTTGTGCTTAATATTGTTCTCCACATTTTCGACCCGGATACCAAGCCGATTATCGGCTTTATTCAATATCAAGAAAATCTTTTCGCTAGGATAGTCCAATAATTCTGCCACTTCCAGGAAGAGTTTAATATTTTTGATACAGGTCATCTCCAGCGTCATCACCACCAAAATCTGGTCGGCACTATCTAGCACCGCTAGGGCGCGGTCCTGGAAGGATGATTGGGTATCAACAACGATGTAGTCATATTCCTTGTGCATTAAGTCAAGTATCATCTTGAGATGCTCTGCCGTCACATTCTCGCCATCCTGGGGGTTGGGGGGTGAGAGCAGCACCTTGACCTGGGAGTTGTGGGTTGCCATCACATCGTTGAGCAAATCTGCGTCTAGCTCATTGATACGTTGGGCAAGGTCTATGATAGTGGCATTGGACACCATATTCATCATGACGTTCAGGTCCCCAAGTACGAGATTGCCATCTACCAATGCCACTTTCTTGTTGGTAAACTGGCGCAGGGCAATAGCCAAATTTGCGGCTATAGCAGATGTCCCTGTCCCCCCCTTGGGGCTATAGACAGCAAACAACTGCCCGCGTGGGCCCTTATCAATCGGGGTTGCAGATTCGGCACCACCAGCGGCGGGGGCAACAGAACGGGGGCGAGAAGCACCGAGCTTGTAGACGTGCCGAATAGATTTATACAACTCATCTGCACCCACAGGCTTGATGAGAAATTCCCGCGCTCCTGCCAACATAGCTCGGCGCAGGTAATCTGTCTCTCCCTGCACACTCATGATGATCACTTGAATGTTTGGGTCTTCAGCACTGATAACCTCAGTCGCCGCGATGCCGTCCATCTCTGGCATGTTAATGTCCATGAGAATGACATCTGGCTTGAGTTTCTTTGCCTGCTCTACAGCTTCACGACCATTGTGTGCCTTACCAATAACCTGGATGTCCTTTTCAAAGAAGAGCAACTTCTCCAATTGGTCACAGGTATCCGCAACATCATCAACGATCATGACGGTAATGGTATCACCCTCTGCCATAATATACCCCTTTGAAAAAAGTACAAAGTCTTTCTGCTATTCCCCCGAACGGTGCAACCGAACCAGCCGGTGGTTTCTGTTATGGTATGCGTATTTCTGGTGCTGGTGTGCGGGTTGGCTCTGGTTGCAACACCTCTACTGGATAAATATACGGTTTGTATGGCTCTGGCATAGGCAGCCCAAACTCCGAGAGCATCAGGTCAAACGTTGCCCCTAGGGTCTCTTCATGCACATTGTCACCGGCACCACGCAAGACAAGCGTCAGCTGTGCGCCTGACAATTGGGCAAACGAAATAATCTCTGTCTGCTGGTCATTCAATGCCAATACTACTTGCCATGTCCCTTCAGTTACCGTTGTCGGTGGTCCTCCATCCTCTGGTGTCGCCGTTGGTGGGGGAGCTTCTTCGGCATCTTCCTCTTCTGGTTGTTGATCTTCTTCCGCCACCGGTACGGGAGTCGGGGGAGGTGGGCGCAAGATTGCCAGCACCTTTGCCCGTTGCACAATCGTTTTTGTGCTAATAAATTCTTGTGTCGTTTTGCTCCTCACCCACTCTTCGTTATCATCAAGCGAGGGGAGTATCGTACTCGACCCGGTCTGATCTATCGGGGGAGCTTCCTCTTCCCCATCTGCGGGTTCGGGAGCTTCTTGTTGGGCTCCACCAGTACCTGGACCAACCTGTTGTTTTTCTGGAGGATTGTAAATAGTCCGCCGCATGACAAACGTAGCGACCACATCTACACTATCGCCAACCATTATCTGGTCTCCCACCCCCGTATACTTGTCTACTTCCAATGGAAAGGCTTTGGGGCGTGGGCGATCTGGCTCTGGGGTCGGGATACGCTGCGACAACCCCGGCAGAGAAAGAAAGTCTTTTTCTAGCGGATCTCCCGCAAAGAGCGGTACATCCAAGACCATCTCGCGTATCTTGCCTATCTCAGACTCTCGGAAGAGCATCTCTGCCCGTTCTTCATAGCGTAGGGTGCTGATATTTTCTATGTCAAGCAAGGCTTGCGTATCGGTTATATACGTCCCAATAGGCAAGTCAATCTTGGCAACGACAATATTCACCCCTGGGTCTTCTGTTGGCGTAGGAGCTGGTCCCTCCGGCACAGGTGTTGGTTCCCCTAGCCCTATCTGTTGTTTCAGTTCATCAGGACCAAAGAAGTATAGCCCTGCCCCGACAGCCCCCAACAAGACGATGATCACGACCACTATCACCACAATACGACTCATGAACCTATTTCTCCCTATCAAGCCGGTACTATAGCTTAGAGCTTGTAGATAGCTAAACCACCTACTGTATGCATTATAGCACAGGCTGACAATAACTGCATCAGTAACGGGATATTTCCCACTTTGTGCTGCGGCTTTTTTGCCCCTTGTGTACTACCTATCCTATTATACGACCTTTTGTCGTTTTCTTGGGCTATGCCCTTTTACCCGCTCCCCTTGCCCCCGCTCCCATGCCAGGGGGGGAGAACACCTGCTCGGTTCCCGTTCTCCCCCAGGGGGAAAGGGGCAGGGGATAGGGGGGGCGATCTACAACCTAACCTACCCCTAAAAGATGCGGTACACGGGCTACTCTTTCATCACGATTGGCAGGTAGATGTACCAATCGTCATCTTCTATCAAGAGTTTTGCTGAGGGTTGACAGAGCGTCCCTGGTACGCCTTCTGGCACGTAGGGACCATCTACCGTTTCTACCACAACTATCTCAACGGTTTCATCCCCTTCTTGCATCTCATCATCTACCGGCGTAAAATCAAACGTTACGTCGAGCGTTCCTTCTGGTATGGTAATCCAGCCGGGGGTCTGATCTACATGCACAATGGTTTTGCCATCCTGCTCTTCAAACCGGTAGTCAGGCAAGTTGTTTTTCTGGGTAGGCGAAACGGAGGCTGTCCCCTTGAAGTCTAAAAACACTTGTAGGTCTTCGCCGCGGTCTACCGTGCGCGAGATCATAAACGTTGCCTTCAATGGCCCGTTGATTTCCTTGTCAAACTCTTTGGCATGGGATTCTTCGTCTGGTATGGGCTGCACACAGACTTTCACTGGGACAAAATCTAACTGGATAGGCTCACAATGAAAATTGTTGGTTTCAACCCATTCATTCACATACCCATTGGGCCAAAGATTGTACTTCTCCATGCTCTCGACGTAGGAATCTACGACAACACAGGCAGTATGCACTTCGGTGTCGGTTATAGATCGCATCACCTCAGCCACGCTGCCACCTTCAGGGTCGAGATTCTCCCATTCACTCTCCCACACCGATTGGTCATTAGGGTCAGGGGGGAAGCTGCTCTCTGCTTTCATCTGATTGCGTTCAATCGTGGCATAGAAGTGATGGAGGGCTTCAACATCTTCTGTATGCCCCTCAATAAACGGCATCTCCGGGAGATTCTGGGCGGTAAACTCCTGTTGTCCTGGCGCAAAGATATACAAATCTACAAAGAAGTCTTTGGGGTCTGACAATCCGTCAATATTGGCATCTCCCGTCTTGTCCCGGTCTTCCTCAAACAGGTTTCGCAACGTCACATCTAGCCCCACAAACTGGTTGCCCGTGTCTGACTTCTGGGGGGCAATCGATTCTACCCACAGGTCGGGTTTCTTGTCTGTGAGGATGTTTATACCCACATTGAGCAGGAGCGGGGTGTAGTTCTCGTGCGCCGTCATGAGTTGCGCTCGATATTGGAAACAGGCTATCTCATCCTGACGATCTGACTCTTGCATATCCACGCTGTTGTTGCCAGTCCCCAGGGAGAAATACGCCTGCTCAGTGGTCGTCATTTCCAGCGTTCTGGTCAACGTGCGCCATTGGCTAGAGTCAGCATCCCCAAATACGAGCGCATTATCACAGTCTAGGTTATCTATGCGGTATTCTAACCTGATGTCGTTGGTTATCTCGGTGGTACGGCTTACCGCAGCCGACCATGTAACCCCTACCATGTTGGTTTTGTTTGTCTCTGGGTTGTTGTATTTGGATACGTCTATGTTGCGCGAATAATACCACCCCCCATTGGTTGAGTAGATAGGGATAGCATCGTCGGGGTCTATACGGCTAAAGAGCAACGTATCGGTGGCATAGTTAGAATACTCATCGTCAGGGTCGGTGCCTTTGCCGGTGTCGGGGTCGGTATCGCTACGCCCCGCTACCACATAAAAGTAGGCAAGGGTGGTGTCACTAGCATTGGCTGGTGTGGCAGGTATGATAGAGACCCCGTGATCTTGCCGGTTGCGCTTCATGTCATTGGTGCGAAAGCCAATAAGCGCATCTGGCTCTAGGTCTTCATTGATAAAGTTACTCAACACTTCTTGGTATTCTATATCAGAGGACCATTCCGATTGTCCTTCGTCAAAGATCATTGACATACCACCCGGTAGGTAGACATTCTGTTGATAACTTATCGCCTCAAGATTGGTAAGGGGATTCTGTGATAAACTCCCTTGCCAATCCCAGGTTATTCTGCCGTCATCTTGCACCATCCCCCGGTGGATAGTCTTACTATATTGGTAGGCATTGTTGACCCCCATTTTGCGCCGCTGCCCAGCAAAGAGGAAGATGGCAGGATCACGATCTCTCCCCGCATCGTCTATGCCTACATACACGACAGAAGAAGCAAACCATAGCCCTGCATCTTGGAGCGGCGCACCCTCTGGTGAGGGTATCAAGATGGGCGTATCACTATCTGCCTGACGCATCACTGCCCAACCGGGGTCGCCCGTTTCAGGATGTTTGGGCTTGCCATCGTTCCCCATTTCAGCATAGAAAATGTATGGGGAGCCATTGATGTCTATATCGTTTTCTAGGTAGTTTTGTAGCCCACCTAAGACATAGAGGTAGGTTTTGTTCCCTATCTCCACTGCCTGCACTTCTGCCCCGTGGATGCCGTAGCTTGGGACCATATCACGTATGGTCAGGTCGGGGTTGGGCAGGAGCGGCGAGGCATTGGCTATCCAGGTTATGGAGCCACCT
>CAZLKK010000015.1:0-13570 GCA_964559995.1 uncultured Chloroflexaceae bacterium | reverse complement strand
GAGGTCTTTTCTGTCAAGCCTGGTTGCTCAACTAATCCCCCAACAACATAGACATAGCCATCACTGCTGCCTGGACTATCGGGGACACCAACGACAGCAGGGTAGGAAACTTCGGCTACGTTATCGCCCTTTAACCCTTCAATCGCGCTGGTCTGCACTGCTGGCAGGGGGCTACCTGCCACCCACGCGCTTTTGAGCGGTGGCATACCGTTTGAGGTGTCTACTTCGCCAATCCATACTTCATTGGTGCGCTCATAGGTGATAAACCCATTTTCCTCTACCCGTTTGTTGCCGCCTATGATGATGAGGTAATTGCCCATCGTCACAACCCCCATATCGGCAATCTTAACGGGCAGACGACCATTGATGACCTCAAATTCGGTGAGTGCGCCAATTGGCATCAACTGGATGGCACCGGGCAGGTCATTGCCATCGACCTTTGTGGCAACCTTTGCACTTAGCGCAGTACGGCGAAATATGCCCCCCCCAAACTCGGAGGTTTCCATTTCGTTGTCTAGCATGATGTGTTCTACTGCTTCCACTGCTAGAGGGGCTTCCCCATCATCTGCTGCGGGGGCAGCCCGCAATTTTGCCGATGAGGGTATCCCGCTCCCCACGACAACGAGGGACAGCAAGAGCAGTAGACTAACAATACGATACACTTGGGTTTTCATACGGTACCCCCTTACCTCTTCATGGAAAAATCAATAAATTCAATAAAGCAACCAACAAAATGGGTGCTTGGGTTCCTATCCTCTGTGATAAAAAACGGGGTTTCTCAAGCCTATGATGTTCAAGCAACCCATTATCCTCATGGGTATTGTACCTACATATGCCGGGCTAGGCAATAGTACTAAGGTGCTTGAAACAGGTTATTCATTACGGCTCAATACCCAAACTAATGCGCTTGTGCCTATAGTTGCCCTTATCTTACCAGTATAGCTGAAATTTACTTTTCCTACCAATACAAACGGAACATCATGGGGCAATTTGCAGAATACGCCGGTTGTAGAGCCGTTGCAACCAACATCTCGCGGAACACCGCTTGCATAGGGCGAGGCTAACCTTACCCGTTCACGGGTGAGAAAACCTGTGGCACAAAGCCCCCATGCAAACCGTGGGGGAGGTGGTGGGGTAAGCGGAGCCGTGCGACAGGTCCCGCTGCCAGGTTATCGGCATCTAGGATAACCACATCGCTGCCATGCCGTGCTGCATCATACACTACTACCAACAACCACCCGTCATCCTCGCGGCTCGCCATGCCTGCCCCTGCTACCCGTGGGACAAACACTACCTCCCCCACAAAGCCCCGTGGGGCAGCACTCCATACCTGCGAACTACCCGTAAATAGGTCGTACTTGAGCACCGCTTGGAGCGGCGCATGGAGGTGTTCATACTCGCCAATGCTCAAATAGAGGTAGCGGTAGGGTTGTCCCTGATAGGCAGGGTTGGTGGTGGGGAACTCCCCACTATGCTTGCTCAACACCTGACGGTCTATTTTTTTGGTACGGGGGTTGATCGTAAAGCGACAGAGCATCCCTGGTGGGACAACATCAAAGAAGACCTCACGAAAGTCTTTCCCAGGCGGTATAGAGGGGAAACGACTATAGCAGACAGAATCCACGATAATCTCCTCACCATTGGCAAACGCATTGGCATGATGGAAGATAAACACGCCATCTTTGCCGCCTTCTAGCAGGTGGACTTCGCCATCAGGATGGCGCGGGGCGAGGAGTACGCTCATAGGCTTACGCTGGAGGTAAAAACACTGCCCCGCGGTACGTCTGCCCATAATGAAGGGCAACGGGTTGTAGCCAAGCGGACTCAGCAAAAAGACGCAGTACTCAGGCGTAATCGTAAAATCGTGGATGAGCGAGACCTTGAGCAACCGGTAGCCGTGGCGATGGACTAGGTTTCCCTGTACATTGAACTCATACACCACGATAACCGTAGCCGGTCCCGGCTGCACCCCAAAGGTGACGAGGTGGGGTCTCCCCGCGTCATGAGCGCAGCAGGGGTCTATGCGTGGGTGGGCAGCAAATTCTTGGCGTTCTACCAGCAAGCCGCCGAGCGTATCTGCTGCCAGCGTCTCAAGCGTGGTAGGGTCAAGCCGGTAGGGAAGTCCCGCTTCCCATAGGGCAAGCAACCGATCCCCCCAATAGGCAATGTTCGTATTGGCAACATTCTTTATCGTGAGATCAAGCGCGTTGTTGGCAATGCCCCCCTGCCGATTGGTGCTAAAAAAGCCCCGGTAGAGCGGGCGACCAGCCTGCTGTTCTGCCACAAAGCCTGCCGTGCGAACAAACCGATTGCGAAAGTAAGCACGTCCCTGGTCAAAGGAAATGGCACACACCATACCATCGCCATCAAATGGGTGCAAAATGCGGGTCTTGCCTATGTCAAACAAGCCAGGACCATTGCGAAAGAGTGTGCCGTGTAGGGTCAGGGGGATAGTCCCCTCAATATCCTGGTCAGCAATCCCATAGGCATACTCATCATACAAAGATGTATAACCGCCACGCCAATCTTGGCGGACGGTAAAGGGGATGCTATGCGAAGGTTTGCTGCTCATAGAGATAGTGTAGCATGGATAGGCAACCATGCAAAATGCATGATGAACCGAGATTCACCATGCATCGTTGGTTGGTTTCTAGCTTGTGCCTACTGGCTACGCTTGAGCAAAACAACACCTGCAATAATCATCAGTGGTGGGATAATAACGCTCATCCCGATGCCCAAGTGGTTGAGGAGTACCAATCCCCCGACCCCCATCAGCACCAAGCCAAGTTTGCGCCATTTGTCGTTTCGCTCTTGGAGTTGCTCTGTCTGGGTGGTATGGAACGTGACATCGTTTGGGGGATACTGCATCGAAGCATGCGATGTAGTATCAAAATCGAGCTTAATCGTCTCGCCAGTAGACGGGGTGGCAGGCGAGATTGGCTGCCCTGTCTGTGGGTCAAAGCGGTAGGCATCAGGCGGGGGCGGGGACTGATATGAGCTACCCTGCTGATTGGATACCGTCTGTTGTGCTGGCTGTGCTGACTGTGCTGGTTGCCCCGTTTGTTCCGGCTGTGCCGATTGTACTGCTGGATTGGGGGCAGCTTGAGATGTGCCATGTGGGTTGGGTACCGTGTTGATGGGAACTTGTTTGCCCTTTGGCATCAGTAACCAGAGCAGAATGTAGACAGGTATCCCAAAACCACTGGTCAGAGTGACAACTACAAAGATGAGTCGGGCGATAATCGGGTCTATGTTGAAATATTCCCCTAGCCCACCACAAACGCCGGTGAATATAACATCGGTTGTGCTACGTGTTAATCGTTGTTGCTGCTGCATGCTCTTCGCTCCTCATGATGGACGGGGGTTCTCCCGTGCCGTTCTTTCCTCATTTACGTTAGTTATACCAAATTGTGTGTATCTATTGGTCATAGGACGAGAGGGGGGAGCGGATTGTTGCAGGGTTAGCGGGATAATGTCCCAAA
Organism: uncultured Chloroflexaceae bacterium; assembly: GCA_964559995.1. GTDB lineage: Bacteria > Chloroflexota > Chloroflexia > Chloroflexales > Chloroflexaceae > JAAUSY01. The sequence goes on along the minus strand of CAZLKK010000015.1, from coordinate 10,088 downwards.
CTCGGCGGGATGCATATTGACCCACTGCCCACCCTGTTTTTGCCACACTTGGTAGTCAAGGTGGGGACCCGAAGATTGCCCGGTAGACCCCACATAGCCGATTAAATCTCCCCGCTGGACTAGCTGCCCATCTTGTACGGCGAAATCTTGCAAGTGGGCATAGCCGGTCTTGTATTGCAGGTTGATAATCCAGATATGATTACCGGCGGGCCACGTATTGCGGCGGGTGATGACCATGCCGCTGTGGGTGGCGTAGACCGGTTTACCAGCTGTCCCCGAAGGGTCAGCTGTGCCATCGTTATCGCCATCAAGCGCAAGGTCTACCGCCCCCCAAATGTGCGCCGGGGCATGCGACCCTACGCCATAATCCTGGGTCATAATGGTATTGGCAGATTGAAGCGGGTTTCCCTCCGGGCGTAGGGTCGAGGTGGTGAGTCCCCGTCCCTTCATAGAGCCGATGCGCCAAGAGTCTACCATGTTTTTGACGGCGGTACTGTAGCCGTTGACATCGTTTTCAAACGCTGGTGCGTAGATGGGCAAAATATCATCTACTGTTTCTGTGCCGCGTCCCTTGATATACTCCCGGTCAATCAGGTCATACCAATCTTCAATACCCTCATCCCACGTTTGGTAATCACGAAAACGACCATAACAGGTAGGATAGCCAGCACAAATGATGTTGCCAATATTGTGCGTGGTTGTGCCATCGTCTTTTAGCCCTGCCCAGCCGGGGTGTGTGCCTGCGCTGCTTTCGTGGATAAAGAAGGCTACAGCAAAGGCAGGGTCTATGCCATACTTTTTGCCGAGGGATACCCACGCTTCCCCCGTGCCAACCGCCGGGGAATTATAGGCAACCAGGATGCTGTCTACCTCTTCGGCAGTTAGGCTTGGTGCGCCAATGAGATAGTAGTTGCCTACATCGTTGGGTGTGACGAGGGATTCGCTACTTGGAGCGGGAAGCCCAATGAGCGGTCCTAGCCAGTTGCTCAGGGGGGCTTGTCCTCCTATCGGCACAAACAGAACCAGGATCATGATGCTGGCTAGGGCTACCATCACTAACGGGATTATGGGTTGACGTTCGGTAAAGGAGCGAGCGCGTATCCACATATCCCCCGGCATATCCAGCGGCGATTGTCTGGCATACTGGTAATCCAGTTGGTAGCGCATGGCGTTGGTTTCTTCATACTCACGCCACACCGAATCGTTGGCTATGCTAGGGGGGGGGCGGCGCGGTGCCGCAGAGCGAAACGTCTCATCCTGTTCAAAGGGGGTATCTTCTAGGTCGAGAAAAGATTGCCCCCCCCGAAACGTAGGACGGGAACCGTTCCGCTGGTTGTCATTACGAGGGCTAGACATGTCAAAAAGCGGTGGTGGCGGCGGCTTGCGTGGGGCAGCATTGGTTGGACGCTTGGGTGGCGGCGGGGTTGCCGGTGCCTTCTGCCGTGTATCAGGGATACCATCATCATAGTGACGTACCCGCTTTTTCGCTTCGGTAAAGAGCGAACTGGTCGGTTTGGGTGTGGGACCGTGGGTGTTGGGACGCTGCTGTGCATGGGAATCTTGCCGCAACGATTGGCGCAGTTGGGGAGGCTTCTTCGCATTGGTAGTCCGGGCAAAGAGCGGTTGACGTGCTGATTGCCGTTCATGCTGATCATCATTAGGCGAATAGCCATCCTTCGTGCTCACGGTCCTGACTCCTTGATAACGTGTTGTATGTGTCGTTGTTCGTCTCCTGTCGGCAGACGAAATGCCCCATCTTTATTGAGATAGACGACTTGCTCATTTTGCACAACAATGAGCAGGTCGGGTTGCTTGTCGCGGTCTACATCGCGCAGCGAGAGGTTGACCGGCGTTAGCTCTTGATTGTCGCCAAACAGGTAGGGTCCTGGTAGGCTACGGATATTGTTCGCATCACCGCCCGGTAGTTCTAGGACTACCACTTGCCGCTGCAAGTTCAGCGCGATGAAGTGGGTTGGGTTGTCGGCGGAATCGCCGTGACCGACAACGCCGTTGAGGTGCATGGTGCGGGGACGACCATAGCGGAGGTCGTCAAACTTGACCTGCCCCCAACCGATAACAGAGCCGACAATTTGGTGAATTGCCAATGCTGCCAAAATAAACGTGATTCCATAGGCTATTAGCACCAGACCTGAACGGGCAGACGGTGCTGTCCGTGGTCGGGTGAGTTGTGTTGGTAATCGCTCACTTGTAACACCCATACGCTACCTCACTTTTGGTTGTCGCTTGCCAAGAACATGGTTTCCTCTGGTAAAAGGGGAAAATATGTTCTTATTTTAATAGAACAACCGTTCAGTGTCAAGGGAGTTTTTGGGGGACAAGATGACTCTTGTATGAAAAGCACATAAGGTAGCTGTGCTTCTCTTCCAACAGTACCACGGAAACCCTGAGATAGCAAGCCGTTAGGCTCCTCTTTGCCCCTATCCCTGGCGCGATCCCGGAAAGCCCAACAGCCTCGCCCCCATAATTTCGATTGCCTATAAGAGCGTTTCCCAATCAATCGCCTGAACCGTCTTGCGTAGCGAGTGGTCATCATCTACAACATAAAAAGACAGATTGATGAACGTCTGCTCTGCTAGGGCTTGCACTGGCTCAATTGGCACGACAGTATCATGCTCGCCGTGGTAGATAATCGTTGGGGGAGAGACAGGAAGCGGGGGTTGCAAGGCAAATTGGGGACGGGTAAGGGCTGGTGCCAGCAAAATGAGCCGTTGCACCTGTCGCGGGTTGGCGCAGGTATAGAGAGCCCCCATCAAGCCACCAAAACTCGACCCGACAATTACCCAATTGGATGCGGTATCAAGCAACGGGACAAGCTGCTCCATACGTTCTTCCAGCGTACCTTGAAAATTAGGCGTGTGGATGTCTGGGAAAAGTTGTCGTAAGTAGGTTGCTTTGAACCCACGATTACTCCCCTCTAATCCGTGGAGAAAGATACGATGTGTTTTCATGGGGATTGCTCTGTCTCCTGTTCTGTTTCTAGCATAGCGAGTATATCATCGCTAATTACCTGGGCTGGAGTGCCATATCCATAGATGGTATGCAACCGTCCCTCGCTGTCCAGCAGGAAGGTAGCGGCGGTATGATCCACCAAATAATCGGCACTCGTCCCTTCTACCTTACGCTTTTCAAAAAACAAGCCATAATCTACGCCAATCTTACGGATAGTCTGTTCATCATCCGTTGTCATACCAATGAAATCTTCATCAAAAGCTGCGAGGTAGGTTTTGATGACCTGGGGGGTATCACGCTCTCCATCCACACTAATGAACACAAACGAAACATCATCGCCTTGTTCTCCAAGATTGCGCTTGACCCGCACTAATTCTGCTAGGGTGGTCGGGCATATATCGGGGCAGAAGGTGTATCCAAAGTAGAGCATCATGGGCTTCCCAGAGAGATCACTTAACCTGATGGGGGTAGAGTCACTGCTGGTCAGGGTAAAATCCGCCACCTCACGCGGAGGCTCTATGCGAGTTCCCTGCGTGGGGGGTTGGAAGGGGATGTCATCGATTGGAGCGGATGTTGGCTCTTGCTCTGCTGCGCCCGTGCATGCTGCCAACAAGAAGAGTATGCTTATCCATAGGACTAGCAGGCATGGGAATTGTCGTTGGGTTGTCGTTATGCTATTTTGCATGTAGCTGCCTCCGTTGCTCGTTCACTTTGCGTTGTGTTGTATAGACGAGTGCATAGGGTAACAACATGGTCGATACCCTGCCTTATGGTACCACACTGTTCTGGCAGTGCAACATGCTCTTGCGTATCGACTGAAAGACTACCTAGCCCCACGAGGAAGAAAAATCTGCCACACTGATAATGCATAACCGTGTGGCAGATTCCTGTCCATTCCCTCAACATACCCGTTACACAAGCTCTTTCAGCACAGCCAATGCTGCACTATAGTCTGGCTCCTGGGTAGCGGCGGGGACATACTGCACATAGCGAATAACCCCATCTTTATCCACAACAAAAACGGCACGGCTCTCTAAACGCACCTCCTTGATATGGGTGCCATAGGCAGTGCCAAAGTTCAAGTCAAAGTAGTCGGACAGCATCGTCCCATTCATCGCATTGTTGGCACCACACCAGCGTTTTTGGGCAAAAGGCAGGTCCACACTCACCGTAATGAACGATGCCGTATCCTTCATAGCCTCCGCCTCTCTATCAAAGTTGCTCGTCTGGAGCGCACAGACACTGGTGTCAATAGAGGGGACAACGCTAATCAACAACGGCTTCCCGCGAAACTTCTCTAGGGTAACAGGCTGCAAACCCTCATCCGTCAGCTTGAAATTGGGGGCAGTATCCCCGATCTTCAGTTCTGGACCAACAAGTGTGACCATCGTACCGACTAAATCGAAAGCCTCTTTGCGTTCAGTAGTCATAACTAAAGTATCCCTTTCGGTTGCTTATGCTTCACTTTCATGAATACGTACACTCACCAACTTGTCGCCTTGCTGTATCGCATTGACGACCTGTTGTCCATCAAGCACTTTGCCAAACACGGTATGTTTGCCATTGAGATGGGGCTGCGGTGCGTGGGTAATGAAAAACTGGCTCCCATTGGTATTTGGCCCCGCGTTTGCCATAGAGATAACCCCGGTGTCGTGGGTCAATGGATTACCCAAAAACTCATCTTCAAACCGATAGCCGGGACCTCCTCTCCCACTACCACTGGGGTCGCCCCCCTGGACCATAAAGTTTGGGATGACCCGATGAAAGACCAACCCATCATAAAACCCCTCACGCGCCAGAAACACAAAGTTATTGACCGTCTTTGGGGCATATTCTGGGTGGAGCACCAATTCTATAACCCCCTTGCTCGTTTCCATAGTCGCACGATAGGATTTTTTTGTATCAATCTGCATAGCAGGGGGAGTGTTCCATTGTTGTTGTGACATGTTCGTGTCCTTTCTGCTGTTCGGGTGCCGATATTGTCTGACACCACACGCTTGTCTTGGTCAAGAGGAAGTCCCGATAGTTTGGCAGGGTTGATGAAACGCTGATCTAGCCCCCGCCTGTTGCCGTCCTGTTGATTATACCATGCCATGTCGTGGGTGAGTTTTGTATCCTTAGCACTTTGTGTTATCATTACCAATGAAGAAAAAGCCCATCGGTTTCTGGTATGACTATTACGAGGGAAGCGCAAGATGCCTCCAGAAAAAAGCGTCATAACCATACAAAGTGATCTGGATATAGTCACTGCTCGCTCAGGAGTCCGTACTATTGCCAAACAGCAGGGATTTGTTCCCATAGATCAAGCTCGCCTCGCTACAGCAGTTAGCGAACTAGCCAGAAATATCTTTCTCTACGCAGGGATTGGTACCGTAACCCTTACGCCTATTGAGCAAGCCGGACGCAAAGGCATGGAAATCATCTGTGAAGACAAGGGACCAGGTATCTCCGACATAGCCCTCGCTATGCAGGATGAGTTTAGCACCTCTGGCGGCAGAGGTATGGGACTCCCAGGCGCAAAGCGTCTCATGGACGAGTTCGACATCCAATCAACTGTTGGGCAAGGAACACGCATTGTTTGTCGCAAATGGCGACCACAATAAGGAGCGATACAACCTCATGATCGTGCTAACCGTACTTATCTCTCTCGTACAACTCTGGTGGACACTAGCCTACCTCTATGCCTATGTTCAACTCCGGGAATCAGTCCTGCTCTTCCAGATAGGGCAGGGGGTCTCCTTTGGATTGTTGTTTTTCTTTATCTCCATAGCTATCATTACCCAACAACCGATGAGTGGCATGTTCAGTGGGGTACTGCTGCTTGCGGGGTTGGTCATGGGGTTTATCTGGCGTAGGCGCAATGGTATCAATCTGCTGATAGACTACTACCCACGAGCTTTTATAGATGTAATCCTCTTTCAAAAACCAACCCAAGAAAAGATCAACCGCACTTCTATCCAGAAATAATGCACGGGAAAGAGCGGGGGAGAGGGAATGATGTATTCCCTCTCCCCCGCTTTGTTATGCCTTGAAACACGATGAACAAGGAACACAACAATCAACAGTATGTAGGTATGAAAAGATGGAAAGCCCCCCGCATCTCTGGACACTTCCCCAATCATAGCTAGGTCGAATCCCCAAAAACCGCGGAGTTCCTATACTTTGTAGTATAATACAGGTCCATCAGGGTTCAAGCCCATGAAGCACCCGTGAGGGTACCATGAACTATATACTCAAAGGAGGGTTCAAACCATGATGGATACGGATACCCGTTTACTGATCAAAGTTCCCGTTCGCGTGATGGCAGTCTCTACTGGCTATGCCACCGCCCTAGCGTTGCTGGAGCGACGTTTTCGCCTCAAACCCGATCATGAATGGTTAGAGGTAGCGGTAGGGGTCGGATTGACGCTGGTGCCCATTGCCATTGAAGCCCATACCATAGAGCAAGAACGTAAGACCAACATCAAGGATGCCTTGATAGATTGGAAGACCTATGAGAATGCGGTATGGCGTTCTTTTATGGCTTCAGGCGCACCGATTATCTTCTGGCAGATTGGCGAGGCGATTGTGCGAAAATGGGAACTGATGAAGTATCTCACAAAGACCGAGAACGGAAGGAGCGCAAAAAATGCCGACACCGCAGTTGAAGTGGCCAATGGAAGTAGAGAGCCAGAGGAAGGAAGCGTTACAGGCTGCCAGGGAAGCGGTGCAATGTTTGCAGGAAGCCCAGAAGAAATCTGATCAGGCACGCGCCAGAATCTATCAAAATACTGGCGTGTCCTCTATTCTTCTGTCAGACATCGCCCGCTTGAACGCGGATGCTTTGACCCGATTGGAACAGATACAGATGTATCTCTCGCTTGCGCGAGCCACCCCCTTGAAGAGTCGTTGGGGGGTGGGGGCAGCCTCTAGGCGGGAAGACTCAGAAGTGGCAGCAAAAACTGCCAGCGAACTGGTGGAAAATATCCTCACCCAACTGGATATTGCCCAAGACAAGCTCAACCGTAATCAAGAACTGGTTGAGGCGATTATTGCGAGGATTAGCCAGTGGGAAGCCCAGGTGCTATCACAGATGGCACGCATCCAACGGTTGCTGACCGAAGCCAGTATGGGCAGAGCATAATCTCGCTTGGGGCTTTGGTATGGCTTATTCGTTGGGTTTCGTTCGTCTAGCTTTTTTCGGTTGGTTATTGCCATGCATTTGGTTGTTTGCCGGGAACGACCCTTGAAGGGCTTTTTGGGGTACTTAAGGGGTACTTAAGGGGTACTTGAAGGGTACTTAAGGGGTACTTGAGAGGTATTTGATATGACGAGATATAGTACAAAACAGACGAGTTTTTGCCCATCGGGAGGACACTACCAGCCGGCTTTGTGGCGGGGTGAGGTATCTCTGCTCCTGAGCTATCTCCCCCTGCCACAGCAGTACGCTACGTCCTATCTGATAGAATACCATACCTTGTACAAGGGTCGCTCTCCCAACCATCCCCAGTGGTGGCACAGTCGGGGGTACTCCGGGCTACCGCCAGGATGTGCGCTCTTCTCCCAACGCTGGCGTAGGGTACGCCGAGAGCCACCCACCCTACGCCAATGGCAGCGCAACATCCTGTGGTACGCGCTTCCAGATTGGCTACAACAACAGCGGAACAACCTCTCTCTTGAGGGTCGAGTGTCAAAGGGCAAGCCAGAAAGCCTGATAGCACTCGACCCTCTTCTTTTGGATACCGTTTTTTGGTCTTTTTTGGTCTTTTGTGCGTGGAGTATGGGAAAGGAGAAAGACATTGATACATGCCCATCAACAGCGGGGATATAATTTTTTATTGCACCGTATCACTACTTTGTCTACAGAGCAAGAACACATTTACCTCACCGCATTACATCGGGTAATCGGGTTGACGATAGCAGAGCATCGGCGGCTTGACCAAATCGCCTGGGAAATTGCCCAAGCACAAGATGCCGTTCATCAAGCCAATGAGCACTACTTGCAAAGGAAAGGGAATTACCAATGATGCTACAAGCACACCAGCAACGAGCATATGCTGCGTTGCAACAATTAACACAACTCCATACAGAAAAGCAGGTCCTCTATACTAAGCTATCGCAGCAATCTTGGCGCGTCACCCAAGCAGAGAAAAAGCGTCTGTATGACCTCATACGCGAGATTGCCCTGGTCCAAGATGAACGCAACCGCGCTCGCTGTGGTGCGCCGCCTGCTCCCCCAGACTATGACCCCATAGCAGAGCCGCCGGTGTTTCCCGAAGCGGAAGAGGGGAACGAAAACGGCGAACGGGGACATCGCAAGACGACAGAGGTGGAAGTGTCTGAAATGCGGCGATTGCATACGGTTGAGGGGATGACTGCCACGCAAGTTTGGCATGAGTATAACCACCTGAAAGAGTCAACCATCCGTGATATTCTCAAAAACCGCACTTGGTATGATCCAAACTATACTCCACCGGTGAGGGAAAAACCGTCGAAACCTTTGAAACCTTCGCTCACCATTCGGGATGTAGTCAATCAACGTACCCAAGTGTGTGAGAGGATGGCAGGGTAATGGGGCAATACCAAAGGCGGGGGGGAACAAGGTGTCCCCCCCCGCCCTGGCGACCTCTCATCATGGTGTGAGGTCTTGCGCTTTCAGCTTGCCGTTGCGCGTTACGGCATACTTTCCATACTGGCATCCACAATAGCCCGTGAATCCTCGTATGGGTATTTGTTGACCAACTCTTCAATAGACATTGTGTAATCTTCGTCACGCATCAGGTGCATCAGCACGACAGAGGCGTAGTAGTCGTCATAGTAGGGTGTTCCCTCAAGCTGTGCTGGCACACCGTTGGGACCTACTGCGTGGCAGGTCACACACGTTACTGGTCCCGTGTATTCCCCGTCTGGACTAAACTGCAAGGCTTGCTCATGCGTAGTCATATCGTTGGTCTCTTCGCCCTTCTCTACCACACTGTAGAGACCGTGAATGGACTCGTGGCATGACTGGCACGCCAGATCAGCATGCGCTTTTGAGTAGCGCATAAGCGAGTACTTGCTCTCTTGGTCAATCGGGAAGTACTTACCGCCCATGCTCTCCACAAATGGGGCTACATGGCAGTCGGCGCAGTGCGGTTCCGCAGCAGAGAGCCACCAATCTTCCCCTGCCGAAGCATCGGCGTAGGTCAGGTCGCCTTCCAAGATAGCCGCTTCATGTTCCGTGTAGTACGCCACCAGTGGATTACCGGCTGCGCCCACCTTCGGGTCCATGTAGTAGTCTACATAGGCTTGGATGTCGTCTTCACCCGTGATCTCTTGGACAATCTCTTCCAGCGTCATCGTTCGCAGCGTCTCACCCTCACCGGGCTGCTGCGGCGTAACAAGACTGTCCCGCTTGTAGAGTTCTTGGGAGTTAAAATTGTGGCAGTTGGTGCAGTATAGCCCCTTGATTTCCCCGTCTACTAGGGAGACATTTTCATACAGATACTGCCCTATGTCGTTGAGGAAGAAGGGCGGCTCTGCATCCGGGTTGGTGTGGGCATCACGCCCGGTATAGCACCCTGCCGAGTCGCGGATGTCGCCATCGGAATAGCGCGGGTTGCCCTCACGGTCTACGGTAGACTGGGCTTCTCCCGCGGTGTTGCGGTCTGGGTTTTGCGTGTGTGCCGGGTGGCATACCTGGCACGACTGGGTGCGCCCATTCGCATCGGGGTCTGCAACAACAGAAAGATGAACCCCATGCATCGCTTCTGGCAGCGACATAATCGGCTCTTCTGGCGTTTCGTCTGTAGACTGCAACCGTCCTTGTACGTTGTCGCCGTGGCAGTCGGAGCAGTTGACGGGACCCTGGCTACCCAAGCGGTTCTTGGTTGCCGTCACATCATACTCCGCCAAGAAGTCGGTATCGTGCTTGTCATCGTGCATTTCCAAGATGCTGATCAGACCAGCTTTTGTGCGTGCCATATACTCGCTGGTATCCGCATAGGTATTCATCCAATAGTCGTATTCCTGCTGATACAGCTGGTAATCGTTGGTGCCAAAGGTGTTTGCCCGTTCGGTACCGTGGCACCAGCTACAAGCAGGCATGTCTAGGGGGTTTGTGCCGATAAAGCTCACCGGCTCACCCTCTGCTAACAACG
>CAZLKK010000014.1:4455-25003 GCA_964559995.1 uncultured Chloroflexaceae bacterium | reverse complement strand
TATAGGGATAACCAGCCTCACCACCACCATTGAACCTGCTCTTATTATACGAGGGGATGGGGGTTGCCCGGCGAAACATTGCTTGCAACGGCTCTCCACGTTTTGCGCTTCAGAGACCCTCTCCCCTTGATATGCGCTTGTGACAACCCCTTTCTCTTCCCAAAATCCTCTCACCCCCTATACTCTACTCCCTATTCTCAACATCTCCTCCCAAGCACAGCGGTACCCTAGCAACCTGCTTTGAGGAAAAACCCACAAAAAAAGCGTGTTGCCCCAACCCATACCATACAATTTCGTTTTAAGATCACCATAAGGCTTGACAGTATTTGCAAATAGTCGTATACTTTGAACATTCACTAGAGTTTACAATCTGCTCTATTCCTAATAGCATAAGCAAAGTATAATGCAAGCAAAAATACCCGTGCAATAATCAGGAGAAGTTCAAAAGAACCCATGTTGATAATCTTGAAGCAGAGCAAAAAACATGGGAAAGAGAGCAGAGAAAAGAGTTCGTCATAGGGGCTTCTCAATGGACAACATATAAGGAGCTCTAGCTTAGGTAGGCAAAACCTCCCCAAATGGAGACAGGAATACGCTTGGCACACACGAATAGTATTCGGACAGGCAAGAACAACCAAATCGCCTATCCAAGCTACCAGTCATGAACTGGTCGTCCCCGGTAGTAACCTACATTGGGACGTAAAACCCGCCTGTAGACAGTGGATTAGACGCTCCTATGAGAGCGCAGGGCAGAAGCAGGAAATTCAACCCTGGACAAGGCGTACCTTCGGGTACATTTGAACACCTAGAAAGTAGCAGTGAATAGGTAATGAGTGAAACATCTATACATCCCCCCCAGGAAATACTCACCCCGGACATGCCATTGTCGGTATATCTCTTTTATACCGCAATGAGTAAGGAAATTCCATTAAGTGAATTTGCAACACAACTTGGAATTGGTGCATTGTCGCTTCGGCAATTCATCTCTGGGCAAGCACAACGTCCGAGGGGACGTACTTTGGACCTGTTAGCAGAAGCACTCGAGATGCCGGTCGGGGAAATACGCCGACGTACTGGGCTACGTCCAGTAGAAGCCCCCCGGTTTAGTGACTGGTTTAACGAACGGATAGAAGGACGATATTCTCGTGCCAAGCTAACCAAAGAAACCAGTATTAGTGATGGAGCGTTACGCAACTACATCTCCGGGCAAACCTTGCCAGATACCCATCAGGCAAAACGAATCGCCCGCATGCTTGACGAAGATGATCTGGGATTGGCAAAAGTGCTCGTGGCAGACCACTTTGTACGGAATGGCGGCGAGCCACTCCCCGCCCCTGAAGAGCCAGAGTCCGTAGGAGAAGAGTCCTTTTCCTTTGGGCAACGGGCTGGTGGGTCGGGAATGTTTACGGCTGTCTCCAGCGAAGAGCAGCTTATCATCCTCTGGCACAAACTGCACCCGCATGGACGACGCGCAACGCTCAATTACATTGCTACATTATTGGCAGAAGAATGACCAGTTGGTCCGTTGGTCCGTATGGTCATGTGTCAGTGAAATCGGTTAGTCAGGTTAGTTAGTGTAGTCTTGAGGACAACAGTTAGGTCCTCATTATGAGGGAACTCTGGGGCTATCTTGTGTGCTTCTTGGCAGGCAAGGGCTACGCTCCCCTAAGTTCCCTCTTATCCTTCCCATGTACGCTTGGTCACTCCCTATGATTGATACTGATGAAGAATTGCGATTGGTTGAACAGTGCCAAGCTGGTAACAGTGACTCCTTTAATCAGCTGGTCCTGATGCATCAGCAGCGAATTTACACCATGTGTTTTCGCATGCTCGGTGACTCTGACGCAGGGGCTGATGCAACACAAGATACCTTCATCTCAGCGTTTCGCAAAATCCACACGTTTCGCGGAGGGTCGTTTCGTGCGTGGATTACCCGCATTGCTACCAACACCTGCTATGATGTCCTCCGTAAGCGCAAACGTCATCCTACGATCTCGCTGGATACGCCTATCGCTGGCAGAGAAGAAGAATCGACGAGCTTAGACCCTCCCGACCCCGGCGAATCACTCGATGATTTCGCTATGCGCCGTGAGCTTAGCGAAACTATTCAGCACATGCTGGCATGTATCCCAGAAGATCAACGGATTGTCGTTATTCTTAGTGATATACAAGGGATGAGCTACCAGGAGATTAGCGACATCACTGGAGCAACCCTGGGAACAGTGAAATCTCGCTTGAGCCGTGGACGGGGGCGATTGCGTGATCTTTTACAGGAACGGGAACTATTACCGCCTCGTTATCGTTATTCTAAGTGAATGGAATGGATAGGTACCGGAAACAGCGTAATGCAAGGACATAGGTAGTAGCAATGACACAACAACAGGATATGGGAGATCAAGAACTCCTCTCTGCCTACCTAGATAATCAGCTTGAGGAGACAGAACGTCTCTCCCTTGAACAACGATTATCGGTTGAGCCTGCATTGCAGACGGAGCTTGAGGAGTTGCGGGCAGTAGTCCAAATGTGCTGGCAACTTGAGCCAGTGCCGCTCCCCCGCTCGTTTACCCTAGATATTCCTACCCTTCAGCGCAAACGTCCCTGGTGGCGTGGGGGCTGGGTCTGGACAGGGGCAGGGGTGTTGGCTACCTTGCTGTTTGCTTTCGTGCTCTCTTCCCTCTTTGGCACAACTAGCAGCAGTATGCCACAACAGGTAGCTCAGGCAACTAGTACCGTCCACGAAGAACAGGCTATGGCTTCAGAAGCCCCATCCTCAACGACCATTGCTTTAGCTCCATCGGTACCACAGGTAGCACAAGCTCCTGCCAACAGGATGGAAGCCAGCGCAAGCGCGTATGGGGTACCGGCTTGGACGCAGACGACAACCCTACCGGCACCATACATGACCCCGGTTCCTTCAGTAGAAACCCGATCTTTTATCACCCGCCCATCACAGGTCAATCCTACCGCTTCTGCTGCTGATGCCGCTGCTATAGCTCCACATGAAGCAGAAGCAAGCATAGAAACGCATGACGGTATAGCTGAGGAAGAGGCAGAAGATTCTGCCAAAGATACCCTTCAGTCAGGGGCAGCATATCCTGGTGATACAACGCAGGATGAGCTAGACCAGCCTGCTGCTGTCGCTCCCAGTGAAACCTCGTCTCCCATAGAGCAAGCCCAGGGGCAAGAGGCAAAAAGCCAATGGTTGCTTTTAACTGGACTAACTGTTGTTGTCGTTATGGTGCCCATAGTGCTTGCGGTGGTTGCCTTTTTGCGGCGCAGGACAGCACAATAACCCGATCCCCATAAGTTGCGTACATTTTCCCGCTCTCCCTACTGTCAATCAATCAATCAATTCTCGTAGAAGGTTCTAGCATGAAACCATTTATTCTGCTGTTTTTTGCCATCTTGAGTGAAGTATGTGCAACAGCAGCCCTTCGTGCATCCGATGGGTTTACTCGTATTGAGCCAATTATCGTGGTCTTTGTGGGGTATGCTGTTTCATTCTATTTGCTGTCGCTGACCCTGCGGGTGTTGCCATTGGGTATGGTGTATGCTACTTGGTCAGGGCTGGGGACCGTAGGAACAGCGGCTATTGGCGTGTGGCTCTGGCAAGAACGGGTTGGGCTACCCCAGGTTATCGGCATTACGCTCATTGTAGCGGGGGTAGTCGTCTTGCAACTCTTCTCCAAAACACACCCATAGATAGGCTTTTATCCCCTTGCCCCTTCCCCTACCAAACGAGCCGCGAGGGTCTACGAGCGGATGTCTGGGGGCAGGGGGGAGCGGTTCGTTGCCCTCTAGGAACGGGGATGAGCGAGCTATAATCCTTTGATTATGCGCCTGTGCTATGACCCTGCCCATTGCCTTCACAGGTATTGTTTTCTAATTGTGGTTTTGCTCGTTCTTGCACCAGAATGCCCTGCTGCCCATTGTCGCTACATTGGTTCTGGCGAGCAATGCCATATGCATTGCCAAAGTAACCAATACCAGAAAGACGGTTTTGTTGGCATGTATTCGCTTCCAATGTGGGGTATGCCTGACCAATCACTTGGATGCCAAAGAGGGTATTATTTTGGCAAATATTGTGCCGGGCAATGCCTGCGGTACTGCCCACATAGCCAATGCCGCCGGCTTGGTTGTGCTGGCAACTGTTTTCTTCCAGCGTGGGGGTCGCCTGATCTACCACCAGAATACCACATTGCCCATTGAGATTGCACACATTTTGGCGTGCAATCGCTGATGTACGCTCGCTGTAGACCATACCGGCAGCATGGTTGCTCAAACACACATTGGCTTCTAGGGTAGGGGTCGCTTGGTCACAGACCATAATGCCAGACTGCTTATTGTTCATGCAGCTATTTTGCCGGGCTGTGCCACCGGCTTGGTCAAGGTAGGCAATACCGGTTTCGTGGTTGTGCTGACAGATATTCGCCTCTAGCGTTGGCTGTGCTTGGTCCCGGATGAGGATACCGTGAAGTTGGTTTTGCACCGCTTCGCATAGCTCCACCTGCCCGCTTGACGTACCAAGAAAGCGGATACCACTCCCGCCGCCATGCCGTTCGCCAGAAATACCGCCTGTGAAGCGACAATGGCGAAAGTATATCTCCCCACTAGCAACGTCTACGACATTTGCCCATTGTACTCCCTTATGCGCGATAGTCAGGGCGTGGAGTTGGGATGGAGCTTGTGGTTCCCCCGCAAAGCGTACTACGCAGGTGTCACCGGTGCCAATAATGCTGGTTTGGTTCCATCCATAGCCAATGATAACCAATGGTTTATTGATGATAAGCGTTTGTGAAATGTAATACTCCCCAACCTGGAGCCGTATGTATGCGCCGGCAGGGGCATCACGGATAATCTGGTATAAATTACTATTACTGCTTGGTTCAACAGTAAGGTCCATAGCTGTTTGTGCTACTTTCTCTTATGCGGGACAAGCCCACCCTATCGCCGTTCATAGTACCACAGTGATTGTGGGAAGGCAATAGCCACGCGCTACAGCTAGGGTGTGTCCAAAGTTGCACGATACCAGCATTATTGCCCATTTTTGCTCACCCGCTCCCCTTTCCCATAGGGCGACAAGCCCGCTCCCCCCTGCCCCCAGACATCCGCTCACTCGCGGTTCGTGTGGCGGGGGGGTAAAGGGATGGGGAGCAAAAACGTTGCATACAACGGCTCTCCACCTGACACCCCTATGAACCTGTGGTATGCTCAATAGTATACGGTAGACTTTGCACAAAGGGAGAGAGAGGAGAATCTATGCGAGTACGTGTACCTATGCAAAAGGTCATTCTACTGATAGGGATACTGGTTATCCTAGCGGGAGCGGCGGGATTGCCCATAACGATAACCTATGGACACCACACTGCCGCCCCCACCACGCCTGCGCCTGCGCCTGCCCCTGCATCTATGAGCCTCTTTGGGCTAAACATGTACATCACCGGCGCAGAGCGCACGGACGAAGAAGCCCAACGGCTCATGACGCTGGCAACCCAAGTCGGGGCGCAATGGACCCGCGAGGAAATCGCGTGGGCATCTTGGGGCAAGAAGCCACAAAATACCTTCTATGACCAGCGCATCATGATGCTTTCCAATGCAGGCATTGGCATCATTGGTATGCTGCTGACCACACCCTCCGACTACCGCTCACCAGCGTGTAAAGCCTATGCATCAGAACACAACCAGCCGGCATATTGGTGCGCCCCTACTGACCCCTATGCCTATGCAGATTGGGCAGCTATGGTTGTGGAACGCTACGATGCAGACGGGGTAGACGATGCCCCAGGCTCGCCGCGGGTAGATGCATGGGAGATATGGAATGAGCCAGACCAAGACGAAACCTGGCTCCCCCAAGCCGACCCCGCAGCCTACGCGGTGATGTTGCGGGCAGCCTATGATGCCATCAAAGCGGCAGACCCAACGGCACTTGTGCTGAATGGTGGGGTCATGACCTTTGATGCTGTGGGGGTTAATAACTTCATGGAACAGGTTGTTGCTCACGCCGGCTGGGACAGCTTCGATGTACTCTCATTGCACCCCTGGCTCATAGACCACGCGCCAGATGAACCCACGCTTATCAACCCCCGCGAAAACTTCGACGTGACCATACCGGGGCGCATAGCAATGGCACAACGCTGGATAGACTCGCATGGGGGGGGAAAGCCTATCTGGATTACCGAGGTAGGTTGGAGCACCTGTGGGGAGCGGTGCGAACCACAGTTTGCCAAAAGCGAAGATCAACAGGCAACCTACATGGTGAGAACTTTTGTTTTGGCAGCCGCCGCAGGCGTGCCGCATGTGAGCTACTTTCAGCTTGAAGATAAGTTTGACGGCAAGCAGATACCCTGGAGTCAAGCGGCAATCCTCAACAACGATCTTTCACCCAAGCCAGCGTATGGGGCGTATGGCGTGATGGTCGCGCAACTCCAACATGCCCAGTATGCTGGCGCAGGTCCGCACCATCAGCCGGGGGTGCTGGCAAACTATCGCTTTACGCTGGCGAATGGCGGCATGGTAGACGTGTTGTGGAGTTTAGGCAACAACCATACCGTCAGCTTTCCCCTGGAGTCGGGGCTAGACGCAACGCTAGTCCAGCGTGACGGAACATCACAGCCATTAGCCGTAGGGGGTGAAATTACCGTAGGCGAGCAGCCGGTCTACATTCGCCAGACCCGCGAGGAAACGCGCTTTTTTGCCGAAACGGGCTACACCCTACGCGGCAGGTTCTTGAGCTACTGGCAGCATCATGGTGATTTAGCCATTTTGGGTATCCCTATCAGTGAGGAGCGTAACGAAACGGGGTCAGACGGGCGCACCTATCGGGTGCAGTGGCTTGAACGGGCGCGTCTGGAATATCACCCGGAAAACCCGCCGCCGCATGATGTGCTGATGGGCTTACTAGGGGTAGACGTGCTCCAACAACGCGACATAGACTGGCAAACGCTGCCAACAGTTAAAGAAGCTCCACATAGCGACTGTCGCTACTTTCCAGAGACACGCCATAGCCTCTGTCCCCCATTTCTTGCCTATTGGCAACAGCATGGCGGGTTGCCCGTCTTTGGCTTCCCCATCAGTGAGCCGATGGACGAGCAGAGTGCCGATGATGGACAAGTTTACACCGTCCAGTATTTTGAGCGCAACCGCTTTGAACACCACCCGGAAAATGACCCGCCCTACAATGTGCTACTTGGGCGGCTTGGGGCAGAGCGTATGCCATAGGGAGATACTTTCACGGGTAGGTCAGCGGGGAAACAAACCAAGAGCAGTAGCGAAGCATAAACACCGGTCAGGAGTTACCGGAACAGAAGCATGTAGGATACCGTTCACAAATGCCCGGCACCAGGAAATCTACTGTTTCTGTATTGCTTGCCCTCTCTATCGTTGCATTTGACCTACCCGTGAACCGGCAGGGAGAAAGGGAGAACCAAGAAAAGGTTAGCGACAAATAATAATGCCATTGCCATCTGTTGTCACACGGATGCGATAGTACAGCAGGGTACAAGATTCGCACGAGCTAAACGCGCTACTGCTGCCGCCCATCTGTCGGGCAAGCACATGCTCTTTGCTCATTTGCACCATCTCGTAGCGACGGGCTATTTCATACACCCATCGGGGGGCGTAGTGCGTCTGCTCGATAATCTCTCTGGCTGAATATCCCCTCACCAACAACAGGAGAATATGCCAATGGCTCTGCTCGATAGGATTGTCTGATTGATGATAGTGACGCTCTATCTGTTGTTCATCAAATGGGACTGGTAACATTATATCAAGATTTCTCATCACCCCTACCTCCTTACCGTATTATCCGGGAGTCGTGCTACAATAGCGTAGAGTAGCAGAGAGACTTTCGGATAGCTCCCCTGTACGGGGGATGTATCTATAGCATACACCACACGCCAACGGAAGAATCCTCACCGGTGTAAAAAAAGCATGCGGAAGATTCCGCTCGAACGGGAATATCCCCCTGTTGAGGACTACAGGAACTATCAGATAGGAAAACAGGCAGGCAGACCCATAGCTTCCATAGACGACAGCCATGACCACGAGAAAGACGCTCAAAAATCCAGTATTTGGACAGTTGCTCAAAGGGATGTTGAGTAGCATCACTGCCTATGAACACAAAAAGGCATGGATGCTTGAGCAAGAGGTGGGCGAAATTATTGGGGTGGAAGGGCGCACGGTGCAGAACTACAAGGCAGGACAGATACCCACCAACCCTGAGACCATCCGCAAATTAGCCGAGATCGCCGTCCGCCGTGGCTATCTCAACAAGGCATGGGTGCAGTGGTTTCTCAAAGAAGCCTACTACCCCACCATAGAAACGCTCGTTAGCCAACTCTTCGAGGGGAGCATTGATCAAGTCCCCCTCCGCAGCCTACGCCACAACCTGCCTGCTCCCGCCTTTAGCCAGTTTGTCGAACGAACACAGCCCTATAGCGAAATAGTTGAAGGCTTACGGCAACGCTCCGCAGTGGTCGTCGTGGTGGGGCCGGGGGGTATGGGCAAAACAAGCCTTGTTCACGAGATAGCGACCCGCTGTGTGCAGCAGCTTCCCGACCTGCCCCAGTTTGACGCGGTGGTCTGGATAAGCGACAAGGACGACCCCGGCAGCACAACGCTTGCCCGTATCCTTGACGAACTCGCCTACACGCTCGACTACCCCGGCTACCTGCGCCTTCCCCCCAACGAAAAGCAGCGCAAGGTAGAAGACATCCTGCGAAAACGGCACGTCCTGCTTATCATAGATAATATTGAGACGATAGAAGACCCGCTGCTCCCCGGTTGGTTGGTGCGTTTCCCGGAGCCAGGCAAGGTGCTTGTGACCAGTCGAGAGCTTTCCCCCACGCTCCGCAACAGCAGTTGGGTGGTAGAGCTACGCGGGATGACCCACAACGAAGCCCTTATGCTAGTGCAACAGCGACTTCACCTGCTCAAGCTCACCAAACTGCCCCAAGATGATATAGCCCCATTGATAGCCGCTACGGGAGGCAGCCCCAAAGCGTTAGAGATGAGCTTGGGGCTTATCAAATACGAAAAGCACCTGCCGCAAGATATACTCGGCAATCTTGCTACTATCCATCAGGGCTTGTTTGATAACCTCTTCAGCCAAGCCTGGGCATCGCTTGACCACGATGCCCGCTGTATCTTTTTGGCAATGGTGCTTTTTCGGGGGAGTGCCAGCGGCGCAGCCCTGGCAGAGACTGCCAATATCCAGGGACTCGCGTTTGACCGCGCCCTTGAACGGCTCATAGACCTTGCCCTCATTGATACCACCCACACCAACGAGGAACGGGCATTGCCACGCTACACCCTGCACCCGCTTGTTCGGGTCTTTGCCCATACATGCCTCACCGAGTACCCGCTCTTTGAGCAGCAAGCCCGCGAACGATGGGCAGCATGGTATGTTGCCTATACCAGCAACATCGGCTATGCGTGGGACAATCCAGAGCTACTCCATCGGCTAGATGATGAACATGAGACGGTTTTTGCGGTGCTCTGCTGGACTGCCCAAGAGGAACGCCACCAAGATACCATCCACCTTGCGCGAGAGACTGAATATTACTACTACCTCCGGGCGTTGTGGGACAAGAAGCTCGCGCTTCACCTGATGTATGCCGATGCAGCGCGAGCATTGGATGACAGGAATGAGGAGATGCAAGCCCTCTCGCTGCATATCCAGTTGCTCAGTCGGCAGGGCAAAATAGCCGAAGCATCCCATTATTTGCCCCGGCTGCATCGTCTGGCAGAGAGCATCCCCCCCGATAATGAGTCCTTTTTCTTCTATCACCACGCGCTGGCACTCTACCACCTAGCCACCAGCAATATTCAAGCGGCGCGTGAGGCGTGGCAATATATATTGGACAACAGTCGCAACCTGCCTGCCCATATGCAGACCGGCACTCGCCAATGGTTAGCAACCTGCTTGTCCATGCAAGGGTTGTCTACCGAAGCCTACAACCAGTATTATGAGGCATTACAAGAAGCGCAAGCCCAGAACTTTGAACGCTACGCGCATATTATCCAGTTGAAGATGGCACGCATTACGCTTGAACAGGGCAACACCCAAGAGATAGAAACGGTGGTCGGGGCAATCTATGAGCGCATCCGTGAGGGAAACGACCACGAACTACTCGCCCACACGCAGTATATCCGTGCTCACCTCTACCGCTTGCGGGGAGCGTATCAGACAGCGCGTGAAGCCCTATATGAAGCGATGGATCGATTTGACCGCATGGGATTGACGATAGAGACTGCCACTGCCCGCGCAGAACTTGAGGCATTGGCGGAAAAGGTATGCTGAAGACATGCAAGATGCGTATATCCTGATTTCCTTTTCCCACAAAGATCAGCAGTTTGTCGAGGAATTGGCAAAACGACTACGTGAGCAAACCCAGATTGCTGTCTGGTACTATATGGAACAACCACCGGGCGTTGACTATGTGAAACGGTTGATGGTGCATATTGAGCAGGCACGCGCTGTCGTGGTGGTGCTCTCCAAACATAGCGCGGTGTCAGACTTTGTGCTCAGTGAGGTGATGCATGCCCGTCAAACTCAGCGGCTCATCCTGCCGGTATTGCTAGAAGAGTGCCACGGTCCCGTTGCTTTTTACCTCAACAACCTGCACTGGATAGATGTACGTGATGGCAAAGACCCAATACCGCCGCTGCTGAGTGCGCTCAAAGAGAAACCAAATACCCATGATCACTATACCCCGCTGCTGAATCTGCCCACGGCAAACTTGATTGCGCGTGACCAGTATGTTGGGATGATCTCCCCCACGCTCTACCTGCTCAGTACCCCCCCGTTCAATATGCCCCGTCCCACAACGGCGGAAATCCCCCTCTGTACGATAGGGCGACATAAAGAGGGGGAGCGCATAGACATCCTGGTGCAGCATCGGATGGTCTCGCGTCCCCATGCCTTTATTCGGCTCTTTGTAGATATACCAGCAGAACACACGGCACTGCCCGATGTGCATTTTGTCATTCACGACAATGCCACGCTCAATGGGACGTTTGTTAATGGGACGCGCATAGAGAACAGCCACCGGTTGAGACCATCGGATGTGATAGGGCTAGGCACACCAGATGGTATGCTAACTTTTTCGTTGGAAAACGAGACAACGCTGCCCCCGCCGTGTAGGTAGGGAGTTGCTTGTCTGTACCGGGAGGCTTTGTTCCCATCCTTTGCATCCTTCGCCTCCCCCTCGCCCCCATCTTACAAGGGTAGGTTAGGGGAGAGTAACCAAGTGTTTCACCGGGCAGCCCCATCTCCTCGCCCCGCGTCCCACCGAGGGGAGAAGGGGAACCGAGGGGGAGCGGGTCGCTGTGTGGGTTCCCCATAGCCATATTGCCCCATGCATAATGTTCAGAAAACATGTGGTATCATAGTTTCTAGGATTACCCATCAAGCATGGGCAATACCATGCTTCACGACAACGGAAATAGCCAATCGTAGCACTAGAAATCATAGGAAAACAGCATTTATGGGTCGTATCGCAGAAACCTTTACCCGCCTACAACACGAGCAGCGTATAGCACTGATGCCCTACCTTATGATAGGCTTTCCCCAACGGGAAAGTATCCTAGAACTTGTCCCTGCGCTAGAAGCGGCAGGCGCAGATATGTTTGAGCTAGGGATACCCTTCTCTGACCCGCTCGCTGATGGGGCAACTATCCAGCGGGCATCAGAACGCGCCCTCAAAAACAATGTCCACATCTCCTACTGTATCGAGAGTGTCGCCAGATTGCGCGAACAAGGGGTACAAGCCCCCCTCCTGCTCATGGGCTACTATAATCCCATCTTGCGCTATGGCATTGAGCGAGCGTGTAAAGACCTAGCGGCAGTCGGCGGCGATGGCTGGATTATCCCAGACCTGCCCCCGGAAGAATCAAACGACCTCCGCACCCATGCTGATGCGTATGGCTTAGAGGTTATTCTCTTTATTGCCCCCACCACCCCGCCAGAACGTATGGCGATGATTGCGAAGATGGGAAAAGGGTTTCTTTACTGTGTATCAGTTACGGGGGTTACAGGAGCACGAAAACAGGTAGATCAAGGGCTTGATAGCGTTCTTGCCAGTGTGCGCCAGCATACCAACACTCCACTAGTCGTTGGCTTTGGTATCAGCACCGGGGAACACATCAGAAAACTGACCCATATTGCTGATGGGGCTATCGTAGGGAGTGCGCTTATCAACATCATTGACCAGTCGCCGCCTGAACAGATGGTCAAGCGGGCTACAGCTTTTATTCAAGACCTACAGCATGCTTGCAAGAAGCAACCGTAACTAGTAAATTGAATTGAATTGATAAACTGGTCTTCTCTACATGACATGGGACGCGGGGCAGGGGATGGGGGGCAAATTGGGGTTTGTCATGACCCTGGATGTACGGGCTATACTTTGTAATTGAGGGGAAACTGGTACTATGGCTGTGCATGGTGATCGTGAGGCGTTTATTCCCTATCGGCGGAGTGACCTTATCGCCATATGTCTTGAAGATGGGAAACTCCCCGAAGCGGATAGACAGAAGTTCCGTGAGTTCTGCGAAATCTTGTCTGCCTACTACCATTTCAAATCGCAACAAACGTTGGAGACGATGAAAGATTGCTATGTCCCCTTCGACCCAGATACCGACACCCGTATGCGGACATCACCCGATGATGCCGAGCAGAAAGCTATGCAACAGCGGCTTGTCCGGGGGTTTGAAGAGGTACTACAACGGGCAAACTACAAAAAGCTGTCGCAAGATGATCTACAAGGGGCTTTTGAGATGGAGTCGCTGATTCCGCTCAAAACCGCCGTAGACTTTGACGATTACGAGCACATCGCCTGCTACTACCGCGGCGACAACTTCATGACCGTTAGCGTCAAACACCTGATGTTTTGGAAAAAAGATCGCACGGTTGATAATCTTGAACGGGTAGCTCTCTTGCTCAAATTTAAGGATGCAGCCTACTTTGAAACAAAGGGCGAAAAGATTGAAAACCTCCAGTTTCAGCCCGGCAAAATGTACCTCTACCTGTACAAAAACATCCCCCGCTTTGACCTTGAACTACTCTTCCCTACCGTAAAAGTGCGGATGAATTGGAAGGATCGCATCTTGACGTTTGGTCCTGCTATTGCGGGGGCTATCCCCGTGCTGCTCAAGGTGCTACCAAGTATGCTCGTGATTGTCGGCATCATCCTGCTGCTCACGCTAGGGGCAGATGCAGCATCGGGGTTGGTAGATGTGGAGAGCGAAGAGACAAAAAACGTCTTTCCTGCGTTGGTAGCGGCGTTGTCGGCGGGGATGGCACTAGGGGGGTTTGCCGCTCGCCAGTATACCAACTATAAGAAAAAGCAATTGATGTTTCTCAAAGAGGTGTCCGATACGCTCTTCTTCAAGAACTTGGTGTCCAATCAGGGGGTCTTGTATACGCTGATTGATGCCGCTGAGGAGGAGGAGTGCAAGGAGATTATCCTGGTGTACTACCACCTGCTGACCGCCGGGCGGGTGATGACTGACACCCAACTGGATGATTATATTGAGCGATGGATGGAAGAGACGCTGGATGCCCGTATTGACTTTGACATCCGCAAGACGTTGGAAAATCTGACGACCTTTCGTGCGCCAGTGCGGGGTAGAGAGGTGGCGTTGTTGAAGATTGGCGATGGGGGAGCGTGCCAGGTGTTGCCATTGGATGAGGCAAAGGAGTTGATAGATGATGTGTGGGATAATGTGTTTCAGTATGCGGGGGCGTAATTGTGAGAAACGTTGAAGACGGACATTCCCCAATAGCATCAATACCACCGCACGACCAAGCTATCACCCAGTCCCCGCGCACATGTCGGCTCATCCAAGCGGGCATCATGGCATACGAAGCGGCGTGGGAATGGCAGCGCACTCTGGTAGCAGATCGCTCGGCGGGGCGGTGTGGCGATACGCTCATCCTCCTTGAACACCCCTTGACCATCACGCTAGGACGGGCAGCCTGTGCAGCGCATATCTTGCGCTCCCCCGATGAATTGGCGCAACAAGGGGTTGCGTTGGTGCAGAGTGACCGCGGCGGAGATGTTACCCTACACGCGCCTGGACAACTGGTCGGCTACCCTATTCTCAAGCTCTCTGGCTACGGCGGCGGGGTGTTGCACTACCTACGCTCATTGGAAGAGGTGATTATCCGCGTACTGGCAACCTATGGGTTGGTTGGCGAGCGGATAGAGGGGCTAACAGGGGTGTGGGTTGACAATGCGAAGGTTGCCGCTATTGGCGTGAAGGTGAGTGCGGGGGGGGTCTCCTCGCACGGGTTCGCCTTGAATGTTGCGCCAGATATGGATGCGTTTCAGCATATTGTGCCGTGTGGCATAGCAAACCGCGGTGTGACATCGCTGGCGTTGCTGATGGGGAACAATGCCCCGTCTATGGTTGAGGTACAGCAACGGGTGGTGGAGCAGTTTAGCGCGGTATTTGGTGTGCGCGTGGTGGGGGAGTAACGTTATGACACATATTCAAGAACTAACCATAAGCCAATTTCGTGGTTTGCGAAACCTACACCTAGCTGACATGGAGCAGGTGAACCTCCTTGTTGGCGGGAATAATTCTGGCAAAACGAGTGTCCTTGAAGCCCTAGCGGTTTTTTGCCGCCCGCTTGACCCGTGGACTTGGATTAACGTAGCACGTAGTCGGGAGATCAAGGCTTCGCGTATTCCACTAATAGAATCATTGACGTGGATGTTTCCCCAAAAAAAGACTGACAAATCGACCAATGGTTTTTACCAGGGAGAAATTGAACTCGTTGGGGATGGGACATTTGCTATGCGTGAAGTGCGGGCAACATTGAGCGAGATGTTGGTTGAACGGAGCCTAGACAATGAGGGAAGTACAACGGGGCCTGTCAATGGCACCGAAATCATGGTCGATGCAAAAGCACAACCCCAACCAACACCGCTCTTTGCAGCAGATATGGAGACTGATCGGCTAACAGAAACGATGACCTTTCAACTCATTGAGGGTGAACGGTTTGTCCAGCGACAAAAAATCAATTTTCCTACGCTGCCAGTTCACATGATTGGCTCCCTTGACCATCGTGCTGAACAATTGCAACTCCAACAGATGACGGAAACATCCTTTCAAAACTTGCAAGACCTCACGGTTGAACTCCTCCGTTCGTTTGATGCTGGTATCCAAGACATTGAAATACTAACACCATCAGGAATGCGCCCTACCTTGTATATACGCCACCAAGATTTTGGGTTGGCACCATTGAGCATTTTTGGTGATGGGATGCGGCGCATTCTGCTGATGGCTACGAGTATCTCCCTTTGCAAAGGGGGGGTATTGCTCATTGACGAGTTGGAAATATCGCTCCATACCCAAGCTCTACAAAACTCGTTTGCTTGGTTAGTTAAAACATGTCTTGAGCATAATATACAATTAGTAGCGACAACCCACAGCCTTGAAACGCTAGATACTTTGCTAGAAGTGAGCAAAGAACAGCAGCAAGGGAGCCTTGTTGTGCATCGCTTAGAGCAGCAAAAGAACCAAACATCAGTGACCAAGTTGGATGAACCATTGCTCACAAGGCTGCGTGAGGAGATGGGTCTGGAGGTTCGCTGGTGAAATATGTATTGCTTGGGGTAGAAGGTCCACACGATCAGGCAGCAGTAGGGAAACTGCTCAAAATTGCTAAATTCCGTCTTTTTAATGGAAAGCCAAAGCATCTTGATAGCTTTTGGGAAAAACTCGTGCCTGCATATCCGCCTTCATCCCTGTATGGACGGTTCAATATGCCCTCAATTTATCAATCTGATGTTTATTCAGTAGCTATCTACCAGGGTGAAGGGAGCAACCTGACCGTAAATTTGCAAGACATCCTAGCAACCCATGCCCCCTATTACCAAGATATTGCTGCATTTGGTATTGTGGTAGATGCGGATAATACATCGCCTGCAAGCAAAGCACAGGAATTTGCTGATACATTTCGCGGTTTTTTTCCTAACTTTCCATCAACCCCTGGGATCGTTTCTGCTGGCACTCCGAGAACGGGGGTCTATGTTTTGCCAGACAATGTACATCAGGGTACCCTTGACACCTTACTTGTGCAGTGTGGAGATGTCGTTTACCCCGATTTGAAAAGCCAAGCGCAAGCCTACCTTGATCACGTTGATAAACGCTATACACAACATTGGCGACCATTTGATAGTTTAAAAGCACTGGTAGCAACAATGACCAGTGTCTTGAAACCCGGCGCAACAAATACTGCCAGTATTGCCCAAAATGCTTGGATTGGTCCAGACAGTTTGGCAAATATCCCTGAGTTAGCTGCGTTGCAAAGGTTTTTACAAGACCTTTTAGATATAGGGGAAACTCCATGATCATTGACCTACGCAATCTGGGAATGATACGGGAAGCAACGATTGACCTCAAACCGCTAACCGTCTTCATTGGTCCCAACAATTCTGGCAAAACATGGATTGCCTATACCCTGGCTGCCATCCTCGGTCCCTTTGGCTATACCCGCTACCTGCGAATGTATAGCGCACAACCTGATAGCACTGGAGGGTATCCCCCTCTTGACGAAGCCATCCAATCATTGTTTGCAAAGGGAAATGCAAAAATTGACCTGCTGCAATTTGCCACTGAGTACGCAGAACACTATTTCAACAACATTGCCCACTCAGCGCGTGAGTGGATGGCAACCTTTATGGGGACAGAGCAAGTCAGTTTTGATACCCTTGAAGTAACAATTCAATTTGCTGAAACCAAAGAGCGTTTTTTGGCAGCTGTACAAGATACCGCTATAGAACGGAAATTGTCTGTAGGACACCGTGATGAAGCCATGTTACGAGCACTGAAAGAGCGAGGGGAAGCGGTAATGTATTTTTATACCGCAACAGATGGTGACATACTCGATGACCTCCCCAAACGGGCAATCCGGGAATTTCTTGCCGAGAATGTTTTTGTACTCTTCCATATGGCACTCTACCCATACATCTATATGTTTCCCACAGAACGGACGACCTTTATCAACTACCCACCAGCTATTGTTGAAATGGATGAAGAAGCAAACAAGAAGCTGATGTCAGGAGAGAAATTTACCCCAATGGCTGCTCCAGTTAGTCGATTCTTGCAATTTATGCATGTCGCATTTGACCGTACTCTGTCAGGACGCAACAAAGCAGCAAAACAACGTCCTGCAATTGCGAGATACCTTGAATTGGCAACCTTACTTGAGCAAGAGATTCTCGGTGGACAGGTAGACTTTTCTACTACCGAGCCAGAACCAGGGCGAGAGTTGTTGTTTCAAGCAAAAGGGGTAACGCTGGATATGCCAGTAGTTTCTTCTATGGTGAAAGAGCTTACTCCGTTGGTCCTGTACCTCCGCTACCTTGCCCAACCTGGTGAATTGCTCATCATAGACGAACCGGAAATGAACCTACACCCCGCTGCCCAAGCACAGTTTACCGAATTTCTCGCCCTTATGGTACAAGCGGGTTTGCACCTTGTCATCACCACCCATAGCCCCTACGTCATAGACCACTTGGGTAATCTGATGGCAGCAGCAAGCCATAGTGATAGCGAGAGTTTGCGTGAGACGTTCTTTCTGAAGCGCACTGAGGCGTTTCTTTCCAGCGAGCATGTTTCCGCCTATCTCGTAGAAAACCAGACAGCAGTGTCAGCAATGGATGAGGAAAAGATCATAGACTGGGGGACATTCGGTGCTATTTCAGAGCGGCTTATGCATATCTATGCCGCTCTGTAGGGAATTTTTTCCTTCCCAGTTCCTTCCCAGTTTCTTCCCTGGGGACAGGGGATAATTTTAGACAACGAAACATAAAGAACTACAACTAGGAGCATATAATGGCAAAACTCATCATTTCACCAACCAACCAACCAACCCAACCGATACACGAGACCCCCAACACCCCCGGCACTGTCGCCCGTCGCCGCCCCGCGTGGATGAAAGTTGCTGCGCCCACCGGCGAAAATCATGACGACCTGCTCAAGCTCATGCGGCGGTTAGGATTGCATACCGTCTGTGAAGAAGCCCGCTGCCCCAACATTGGCGAGTGTTGGAACCACCGCACGGCTACCTTCCTGCTGCTCGGTGATGTCTGCACCCGTGGTTGTCGCTTTTGCGCCATTAGCAAGGGCAAGCCTGCACCGCTGGATGAGCAGGAGCCAGAACGTATCGCGCAAGCGGTAGCCTACCTCAACCTGCGCCATGCCGTGCTGACTTCTGTCAATCGTGACGACCTACCGGATGGCGGGGCGCATATCTTTGCCGAGAGCATACGGTTGATACGGCAGCACAACCCCGATTGCAAGGTAGAGGTGCTTATCCCCGACTTTGATGGCAATTGGGATGCCCTACACATGGTGCTTGAAGCCAAGCCAGATGTGCTCAACCACAACATAGAAACTGTCCCCCGTATCTTTCCCCCGTTTCGCCCGAAGGCGAGTTTCTCCCGTAGCATCGAGCTACTCGAACGGTCTCGCCAAACTGACCCGCTGCTTGTTACCAAAAGTGGTATTATGGTAGGAGCAGGCGAAACCAACGATGAAGTACTCGAAGTTATGAGCATCCTTCGTGGTGTAGACGTGAACGTGATGACCATAGGGCAATATCTGGCTCCAACAACAAGCCATTGGCAGATTCACCGCTACGTTACCCCTGAAGAGTTTGCTATGTTTGAAGAGGAAGGGCTACGGCTTGGCTTTCGCTATGTAGAAAGCAAGCCGCTGGTGCGAAGCAGTTACCATGCCCACCAGCATGTTGAATAACGAAACGAAGGGCAATAATGCACCTGTACATCCATATTCCCTTTTGTCGAAGCAGGTGTGCTTACTGTGACTACCTTTCCTTTGCCCATCAAGAACAGTTGATAGAAGCGTATGTTGAGGCAGTCTGCAAAGAACTGGCAATGTTGGCATCACAAAAGCCAATCTATACCTCGCCGGAGTTGCGCCCATCTATCTTCATTGGGGGTGGCACACCAAGTTTGCTCTCACCGGAGCAGATAGCCGCGATCCTACATGCTGCCGATAGCCTTATCCCATTGGCATCTGCCGAGGTCACGATGGAGATCAACCCCGGTACGTTGATGGGAACAGATCAGCAAACAACCTACAACGCGCTTGATTACCTTCGTCTGTTGCGCGAGGTTGGCGTAAACCGTCTAAGTATGGGGGTGCAAAGCCTTACCGACTCTGCGCTCCAGATGTTAGGGCGCATCCATACGGCAGGTGAGGCGCGATCCTGCTTTGCTGATGCGCGGCGAGCAGGCTTTGAGCAGATCAATGTAGATATGATCTTTGGCATACCAGGACAGACGCTCTCTCGCTGGCGGCATGAACTGCATACCCTCTTGGCTTGGCAACCAGAGCACATCTCGCTATATGCGCTCATTGTGGATGTGCATACCCCGCTAGGGCAGGCAGTGCAATCTGGCAAACGTACCCTACCAGACGAGGATACAACTGCCGCGATGTATGAAGCGGCTATAGCCGATCTCTCAACCGCTGGCTACATGCACTATGAGATTAGCAACTGGGCACGACAACCTGCCCAGGGCTATCTGTGCCATCACAATATGGCATACTGGTACAATGATGATTACCTGGCAGTGGGGGCAGGCGCACAAGGGCATGTCTACCCCGAACGCTACGGGAATGTGCAACAGATAGCGCAATATATTGCTTCGGTGCAGGCGGGGCAGCGACCCATTGGGGATACTATCATCTTGTCGATAGAAGACCTGTATGCTGAAACCATGTTTATGGGGCTACGCTTGCATGAGGGGGTACGGTTTGCCCATTTCCGCGAGCGATGCGGTGCAGACATCCAGACAGTCTACGGCGATACGCTGGTCAGCCTAGAGGAGCTAGGCTTGCTGGAGCATGATTGCTCCGCGGTGCGGCTCACCTCGTATGGCAGACTGTTGGGCAACCGGGTATTTGAGCAATTCGCCTAACATGCCCCGCTACACCCCACAAACCGTCTCCCCCCGTATCCAGTCCAGTTTGCTGCTGCTCTTTACCCTGGTAGCCGCAATAACCCGGCTCTACCACCTCGGCACACTCCCCGCTGGCTTACACCATGATGAAGCATCCAACGGCATGCTTGCGCTTGATATTCTGCATGGTTCTACTCCTGTGTTTTTCTCGGCATACACCGGCAAAGAGGCAGGGTATATGTACCTTGTGGCGTTGGCTATTGCGCTGGTAGGACAGACTATCGAGGCAATACGGCTACCAGCAGCATTGGCAGGCGTGGCACTTGTCCCGGCGGTCTTCCTGCTAGGGCGGCGAGTATCAGGAGCGTGGGGGGGCATCCTTGCCGCTGGCATTACCGCGGTAGCCCCGTGGCTTTTGCACATTAACCGCATTGGCTTTCGGGCAAGTCTGCTGCCCCTCTGCCTCACCCTATGGGCATGGCTTTTGCTGCGTAGTCTGGACAACAACCGTTGGCGAGATTGGCTACTCGCCGGGGGGATGCTTGGCTTGACCGCCTATACCTACACCTCTGCCCGCATTGTGCCGCTGCTCCTTGTGCTGTTCATTG
>CAZLKK010000014.1:2333-4445 GCA_964559995.1 uncultured Chloroflexaceae bacterium | reverse complement strand
GTTTGGCAATGGTCGGGGTAGCGGGGGGGGTCGTGTTGCCGCTGCTGGTACATTTCTGGCGGGTGCCGTCTGATTGGAGCGAACGGTTGCACCAAATAGGCGTATGTGCCGAGCTCACGGGAAGCGCGTGTATGGAGCAGATAGCTCGCCACACTTGGGCAACCGTTGGGATGGTCGCGGTGCGCGGCGACCCGATGGGCTTTTTCAACCTGCCTGATGCCCCCGCTTTGCCCATGACCGTTGGGTGGCTCTTCTTTGTGGGGATCGGCATAGCTGTATGGCGCATACGTGAGCCAGCAATGGCATTGGTGTTGCTCTGGTGGGGGGTGCTAGTCCTACCGGGCATACTCTCACAGGATAGCCCCCATTTCCTACGAACATTGGGGGCAGCCCCGCCGACCATGATCCTGTGGGCATTGCCGCTTATTGGTAGGTCGGGTACTCCCTCTCCTACTGCTCCCGCTGTGCGTTCCCCTTCTCCCCTCGGTGGGGGAAGGGGCAGGAGATGGGGGCTATTGTCAAGTGGGCAAAGGGGCAAGCACCGCTTCCCACTCATCCCGCTTGTTGGTCTTGTGCTGATAGCCATAGCCGGGGCAAGCAGCATCCACGACTATTTCACCGTATGGGCAAATCGCCCCGCGCTCTACTACGAGTTTATGGGCTATGCTACCGATGCGGCACGGGCTATTGCTGCCAGTGATGGGGCTCCTGCTATCGTTCATCAAGCACAAGACCAAGCGCAAGACCAAGCGCAAGACCAAGATATATACATCTCAGAAGAATACTACCGCCACCCAACCTACCTTTACCTTGCGCCACGCTCGGCGGATGCTCGCTGGTTTGATGCGCGGTGGGGGTTGCCCCTGCCAAGTGCCAACAAGCGGAGTCTGTTTATCATCTCCCCCGCCACCCCCACTGACGAACGGGTCAGTCCATTTGTGCGGGGGGCAGTGGGCGACAATGTGCTCAATGCTGCGGGGCAGTATGCCTATACCCTGCTGCGCCTTGCCCCTGCTGTATCACCAGAACAAGCGCAAGTGCAAAACACCATGCCCACACCAGCAAAGGAGGTAATAGTTGCGCTAGATAACGTCCGTCTCACCGGTCTGACCTTGACACCACAAGATAGTGGTCAACTCCAGGTAACACTCTTTTGGCAGGTGCTCCAACCAGAAGAGCGCGAGTTGCGCGTCTTTCTGCACTTGGTTGATGTGGGTAGCAATAGCAATGAACCAGGGGAGATGGTCGCGCAGCATGATGTAATGAGCTACCCATCGCGGGAGTGGCGAACGGGGGATAGGTTCATCACGCTACACACGCTAGATATGCCAGCGGGGGGGCAAAATACTCACCAGTTGGTGCTCAAGATGGGCATGTATGATGTGGTGACGGGGGATCGTCTCCCCCCGCTGCTAGACAACAGGATGGGGCAGCATAACGGGCAGGTGACGGTGCAGGATGGGGCGGTGGTTGTACGTTTAGGACAGTCACTTTTGCGGTAAAATCATACCTGTCTGCATAATAGTCTGCCATTATTGTTGCTCACGTTCCTCGATGATGATTTCTGAGAGCGGTTGTCCTGTTGCCCCTACCCGTTGGGCAAGGGTAGCTCGTTGTTGTGGAGCAAGCGGATTATCGGTAGTTAAAACAAGCGGTTGCGAACGACACAACCCCGCTGCAATCAATATTTCATCCCCTCTCTGACGAGCGGGGGTTTCTGGGGACAATCGGTATGTTTGGGCAATACTCGTTTCTATAATCTCGGCAAGATTGGTGTGATAGGTTTCAGCCAAAGAACGCAATTGGGCATATAATGTGGTTGGGATTTGGATAGTCACGAGAGTTGTTTGTACCATTTCCATAGAGACCTCATAGAGCGATAGATAGAACGCGATCACTCCATTATATTGTAACAAGGGCAGGGCAAAATGCCAAGCGGTTTCAACCAAAGGGGAGAGGGTAAGCAAGCATGGGCAATAATGCTTTTATCGTGCAACTTTGCCATGACCCTGAGTACCCAAATAAGCTATGCCTACATTGAACAATAGAGGGAAACACATGAAAAAACAGTGGATAACTATTGTGCTAGGGGTGATGGTGCTGATCATGACG
>CAZLKK010000014.1:0-2323 GCA_964559995.1 uncultured Chloroflexaceae bacterium | reverse complement strand
CATTTCCATAGAGACCTCATAGAGCATAGATAGAACGTGATCGCTCTATGCTATTGTAACAAGAGAAGGGCAAAATGCAAAGCGGTTCTGTATAAGGAAAGATGTGCATATGAAAAAACAGTGGATAACTATTGTGCTAGGGGTGATGGTGCTGATCATGACGACCTTTGCGTTGCTCGTTTGGCGTGCTCACCCCATCCCGTCCCACGCTTTTTTTGCCAACACCCAACGCCCACTCGTCATAGCGCATCGTGGCGGCAAGGGCTTGTACCCCGAAGAGACGCTGTATGCATTGCAGCAATCTGCCAATATGGGGGTCGATGTTTTGGAGATGGATGTGCATAGCTCGGCAGATGGGGTGCTGGTGCTGATGCATAACGACACCGTAGACGAAACAACCAACGGCACAGGCAACGTCAATGCATTGACGCTTGACGAACTCCAAACCCTAGACGCTGGCTACCACTGGACAGACGATGGCGGCGAGACCTACCCCTACCGGGGGCAGGGTATTACGGTTGCCACGCTGGAGGAGGTCTTTACTGCGCTGCCCACTATGCGGATGAACATTGAGATTAAGCAGCAGGAGCCGCCGATAGCCGCTGCGGTATGCGACCTTATCGAGCAGTATGGGATGACAGACCGCGTACTCATTGCCTCTTTTTCCCCAAAAGTGATGGCAGCATTTCGGCAGGAATGTCCCCTGGTGGCGGTGTCGGGTGGGGCGGAGGAGATACGCACGTTCTATGTGTTGCATCAGCTCTTGCTCACCAACACCTTTACCCCCAAGTCGCATGCCTATCAGGTACCAGAGTATCACGATAAACTACACCTACTCACACCAGCGTTTGTGGAGCATGCCCGCTCACGCAACATACAAGTGCATGCGTGGACGATCAATGAGCGCGAGGATATGCAGCATATGGTCAACCTCGGCGTGGATGGCATTATTACAGATTACCCAGATCGGTTGTTGTCAGTGTTGGGGCGTTGATGCCAATTTGGTACCAAACCTGCAACAATGATTGGGTTATGAGCGCAGCACCACCCGCGCTGGCGCACCATCGCTGCCCACCAACTTGAGCGGCAGGCAAATGAGTTCATAGCGACCCACGGGGACATAGCGCAGGTCTAGCCCCTCTACAATGATTACCCCCGCTTCAAGCAACCGGCAGTGGGTATCGGGGCGTGCATCGTGGAAGGACTGAATGGAGAGGTAATCTATGCCAATAAGCTGGATACCCTGTGCGACAACCCACGCTGCCGCTTCGCTGGTCAACGCCACGAAGTCGGGGAAAAACGCATGCTCTGGTTGATGCCACAACAGCGAGTTGCGCGTCCTCATGAGCAAGCGGCGAGTATCGGAGGGCAGGGTGAGCCGCTCCAAATGGGCGGGGGTAATCGCATCCGTATCGGGTATCTCCACCAGCATCGCCGGTCCAATGAGCGTTTCCAACGACAGCGCATCTATTGCTGCCCCATGCTGGATAAAGTGAACCGGGGCATCTATGTGCGTACCACAATGGGCAGAAAAGGCTAAACGCGAAACATTCGCCTCATCCCCCTGATCCATATCACTAATGCGCTCTATCCCAACCGGCGGATCGCCGGGCCACGTTGGAAGTCCCGCACTAAGCGGAACAGAAACATCCCATATCATGTTGGTTGTATCCTTTCCCAATCACGCACAGGTCCCGCTACTAGTGTAAAGAGGGGATGGGGGTCGGGGTGAGCGAGGTTTCCCCATGCCTGAAAGCGTTGTGGGTCACGCTCTTGCAACTTGTGCAAGAGATGCTGCCATTCATACATCATTTGTCCAGTCGTTTCTTCTATGCTTACCGCACTAGCTAACTGTTCATCAGCTAT
Source organism: uncultured Chloroflexaceae bacterium (assembly GCA_964559995.1). Lineage (GTDB taxonomy): Bacteria > Chloroflexota > Chloroflexia > Chloroflexales > Chloroflexaceae > JAAUSY01. The sequence goes on along the minus strand of CAZLKK010000014.1, from coordinate 457 downwards.
CTTTGTGCTATCAAACGCATACCCACGGGCAGTCGCTTCTGTTGCAATGGCAACAAGGTAGGTCGCTATGGCGGCGGTGGGGGCAGGCTGCGCCTGGAAGCGCACCAGTTGCGGATGGTGTCGATAGCCCTTTGTCTTGCCTTGCAAGACCTTTTGTGCCAACAACCCCTCACGCCAAACGGCTACCAGTCCTTTTGCATCCAGGTATTTGGGGTGAATAGTCCAGAGACGCATAGGGCTAGTGTTCCTATTGCTTCGCTATGGACTTCGCTACCTGTTGGGCAATGCGCCCGATGCTTTGCAGCCAGCCGGCGGTAGTTGGGTACCAATAGCCCACACAGTAGAGCTGTGGGTTCTGCACAGACCGCCACGCCCTATCTACCTTCGGGCGACCAGCATCGTCTAGCTCGATCTCCTCCGCCACATGTTGCTGTGCGTCGGCGACGTAAGAGCCGAG
>CAZLKK010000013.1:5503-25617 GCA_964559995.1 uncultured Chloroflexaceae bacterium | reverse complement strand
GCCCCTGTGGGTGTATGCGGGTGTAGGGGCGCACGGTGGTGCGCCCAATGTGGTGACACTCCCCCTTGCCCTGGGATGGGAGCGGGGGCAGGGGGGAGCGGGGTGAAGCAGGGGGCAGGAATGACCAAAGACCACAACGGGAGAAGTCCCCCGCTGCGGTCTTTGTGTCGTATCGATCCAGACCTATTCTCAAAAGAGAACGGACGAATTAGTAATCCATTCCCATGCCGCCGCCTGGAGGCATAGCCGGCTTCTCTTCGGGAATATCGGTAATCAAGCACTCGGTGCTGAGAATCATACTGGCAATGCTCACGGCGTTTTGCACAGCACTGCGGGTTACTTTGGCAGGATCAATAATGCCCTGCTCCACCATACTGGAGAACTCGCCAGTCAGCACATTGTAGCCAAAGGTGACATCGGTCTTCTCTGCCTGGTAGCGGCGAACGGCATCCACAATCACTGCCCCATCTTCGCCAGCGTTCTTTGCCAATGTGCGAAGTGGCTCTTCCAACGCCCGGCGCAGGATTTGCAGCCCAATTTTCTCATCCTCATTGTCTGGGGTAACTTTGTCCAGCACCCCAATGGCGTTAATGAGGGATACGCCACCACCGGGTACGATACCTTCTTCCACAGCGGCGCGGGTTGCGCTTAGGGCATCTTCAACGCGGTGTTTCTTCTCTTTCAGTTCTGGTTCCGTAGCGGCACCCACTTTGATCACAGCAACGCCACCAGCCAGTTTTGCCAATCGCTCTTGCAGCTTCTCGCGGTCAAAGTCGCTATCGGTTTGTTCTACCTGTGAGCGAATCTGCTCAATGCGAGCACGGATGGTTGCCTCATCGCCCTTGCCTTCAACAAAAGTGGTGTTGTCTTTGGAAGCCACAATGCGGCGAACGCGACCCAGGTCTTCCATCGTGACGCTATCCAGCTTGCGCCCAACCTCTTCGCTAATGACCGTACCGCCAGTCAGGATGGCGATGTCCTGCAGCATAGCCTTGCGGCGATCACCGAAGCCGGGGGCTTTGATAGCCAGTACGTTGATGATACCGCGCATCTTGTTGACCACTAGGGTAGCCAAAGCTTCCCCGTCTACATCTTCTGCAAGGATGACGAGGTTTTTGCTAACCTGGAGCACCTTTTCCAGAGTGGGGACGATTTCCTGGATGCTGCTAATCTTTTTGTCGGTAATCAGAATGTAGGGATCATCCATTTCGGCTTCCTGGCTCTCGGTGTTGGTGATGAAGTAGCCAGAGATATAGCCGCGGTCAATCTGCATCCCTTCGGTATATTCTTTTTCGTAGGCAATACCCTTGCTTTCCTCAACCGTGATGACCCCATCCTTGCCAACTTTCTCCATCACTTCGGCGATCAGGTCGCCAATTTCCGGGTCAGCAGCACTGATACTGGCAACGTGGGCAATATCGGCACGGTCTCGGACGGGCTTGGCGGCTTCTTTGATAGAGGCTATGATTGCATCGCAGCCTTTGTCCAATCCCCGCTTGATGAGCATGGGGTTTGCCCCTGCTGCAACGACCTTCAACCCTTCGTTGACGATGGACTGTGCCAGCACAGTAGCGGTGGTTGTTCCGTCACCGGCTACATCGTTGGTCTTGGTTGCTGCTTCTTTGAGCAACTGAGCACCCATGTTTTCAAAGGGGTCTTGAAGTTCAATTTCCTTTGCTACAGTAACACCGTCGTGGGTGACAGTCGGTGAGCCAAATTTCTTATCAATAGCGACATTGCGCCCGCGGGGACCGAGTGTGGTCTTGACCGCTTCTGCAAGAGTATCTACCCCTCGTTTAAGCGCACGTCGTGCTTCTTCGTCAAAATACAACTGCTTTGCCATAGGACGTTCTCTTTTCCTCCTCGTTAGTATGTTAGCTCTGTATAATGCCTAGAATATCTTTTTCTGCCAGAATAAGGTATTCTTCTTCATCTACCTTAAATTCTGTCCCACCATACTTGGCGAACAGGACTCGATCACCGACATTGACGTTCATCGGGATGAGTTCGCCTTTGTCATCGCGTCGCCCTTCGCCAACTGCCAAGATGGTGCCTTCTTGGGGGCGTTCTTTGGTGGCGGTGTCTGGAAGCAAAATGCCTCCTTTGGTCTTTTCTTCACGTTCTGCGGGCTTCACGACCACACGGTCTCCTAGTGGTCGAATACGGAAATCATCAGCCATTGTGAGCTTCCTCCTTAAATATCTCAACGCTACGGTTATGATTCTCTTTCCATAGTATTGGTTGCCTATCTTAGCAGTTTAGCACTCTCTCTGCTAGTCTGCTAACGAGTTCTATCATAGCGAATTTGCCGGAATTTGTCAAGCGGTTTTTTGGGGAAATTTGGGAATATTTTGTGTGGAGGACTAAGAGGACAGGACGTACAAAGATAGCCTAACGTATCCCGAAAAGAACCAACCCGCTCTCCCTGCCCCCGCTCCCAGAGGGCATGGGTGAGCCGTATGGTCTCCCTTCCCCACATCAACATCATTGGGGGGAGGGCAGGGGATGGGGGTTGACCGGTGTGTCCTTGCATGCAACGTCTCTACCATGAGACTTACCCCTGAAAGTGGAGCCTGCTTGGTGTGCGTTCCCCCTGCCCCGTGAGATATATCTGCCCCAAATCTGGGCAAAAATCCTCGCAAATTGGTTGACACAAGAAACGCAATTCGTGATATACTAGTCGTAAGTGGATTACAGACAAGGCAGCATCTATGGCTAATGGATGGACGTTCCTAACTAATCATGCACAAGTGTTACTGTGCATTGCGGAAAACAACAGACTAACCGCCCGCGAAATAGCCGGGCAAGTGGGGATTACCGAACGTGCTGTACAACGTATCCTGAGCGACCTAAAAGAATCTGGGTATATCAACCATGAACGGATAGGTCGGCGCAACATATACATTATTCATCCTGAACGCCCCATGCGCCACCCTGCCCAACAAGGATACGCCATTCGTGATTTGCTGGTTTTGTTGAGTCCGCCGGGTACGCTTACCCTCAATGAGTAATGTTTGAGGGATCAAACCCTATAGCTATCATTCTTCCCGTTCCTGTTTCGGGGTGAAGGCCCTGTTTTTGATGTGGGGCAGTCGTCTTTACCCCAATTTCACCCCGCTCTCATTACCTTTGAGAGCGGGGTACCTATCTGGCTTCGTCTGGCGATAGCTCTCCCCCCCCATTTATAACATTGGGGATAAGCCACCCTTCCGGCTCTTGCCGGCCTGTAGTCAAAAGCAACCCCGATGCATCTGACGGAATATCAAACACCACCGGCACACTATACATCCCGCCACCACCGGGGATAAATTCCCCATAGGCTACATCACCATGTACCCCCCGGCCATACACCTCAAGATAGGTACGAGAAACCCCATCTACGGGGGTATAGCGATTCCCCGTTGCATCGGTGATAAAGAGCATATCGGCAGGAATAGGTCGGTCAATTGGGGCTTTGTTGGCAACAGCCAGCAACACCAGTACAAACCGCTCGCGGGGCTGGAGCAACCCCACCGCACCAGTAAGCACCTGCGTATCTGTTGAACGCACGAACTTGATATACCAGCCGTCTTCTTCAAGGATAGTCCCCACCGACAACGGGGTAGGATTGGGACGAGGGGTAGCTGTTGGAGTTAGGGGAGTCGTTGGGCGAAAGAAGCCAAAACCATCAGAAGATTGTGGGGGGGAATCTGGTTGGCTACCAAAGAAGAGCGGTTGGTGATTGAAGAGCACCGATAGCCCAATAACGCTGGTCGCACCAGCTATGGCGAGGATCAATGCCACAATAGCTATTGCCGCCACCCCCACAAACGCCCGGTTTGGTTGGCGTTGTTTTGGGGCATGTTGCGTAGCAGCAGCCAGTGCTACTGGCTGGAGCTTGGCAACCTGGGCTTGCAACTGCTGGAGACGGCTACGAGCTTCTTGGTGCTCCGGGTCAAGCTGAAGGGTACGCTCCAATGCTTCGTGTTGTTCAGCAGGGGTCTCGGCATAGCGCGAGAGCCAATACCACACCCGGCTATTATCTGCATCTTGACGCGATAATGCGCGTAGTATAGATCGTGCGCCTGCTATGTTACCGGCTTGGGCAATCTTACAGCTATAGGCTATGAGATCGTCTGTCGTCTCACGATGAGTCATAGCAGAAAAACAACCAGCAGAGACCTGAGCACCCGATATGCCCGATCTCTGCCGTTACTTGTACTAGTCCTACGTCTCTGTTTGGCTACTGGCTACTGGCTACTGGACATTTGGCAATACTGCCCAGCCTTGCGAAGCATTGCTTGGCGCATAGAGCACCAAGTCGGTAGCATCCAACGAGACATCAAAGACCAATGCAACGCTCGTGGCGATACCATTCGCTGGTATAGGCTGCTCGTGGCTTCGGTCTGCATTGATCCCAGGCGTAACATACGCATTGGATACCTGGGGAAGTGCGTTGTAGGTGCGGTTTTGGGCATCTTTCAGGACCATGAAATCTGCTGGTAAGACCTGTTCCTGTCCGGTATTATTGACCACCATCACGAGGATGATGACAAATCGGCCTTTTGCCTGAAAACTGCCAATGTTCGCTCGCCAGGGAGTCGCACAGGCATTGCCCCCACAGATATTTTGGTTAAAGTCATACAACCAACCGTTGCTTTCCAATGGATTGTTGGCTGGTATGATGGTGATACCACCGGCTGGCGCAGGAGCCGCAGGAGCCGCCTCAGTTGGGGCAGCTTCGGGGGCTGGAGGAGCCGCAGGGGTATCGTCTGGTTGACCTTCTGGTGCTGGCGGTTGGGCATCGGCAGGGGCATCACCGGTAGCAGCATCATTCCCCGTTCCTGGTGACTGGTCAGCAGGCGGTTGGGTGGGTTGCTGGTCGGCTGGTGGTGCGGTGGGTTGTTGTTGAGCAGCGGGTGTGGCTGTCACGGGAACAACCGCGACATCTGGCTCACCAAACAACATCGGCTTGACGACAAAGATAAGCCCCATAATCACAATAAGGACTGCGAGCACTAGGGCTACGAGACGCAGGTTTATGCCACTAGGGACAGGTAACTTAGACATAGATTTCTTGCTCCCTTCTTCTCTTCCCATCTTAGATGCATGTTGCTTTTCCCGTGAAAAGGCTGATGAGCTTTTGGCTGTACTTGAAGCTCCGGCTGCGGTATCACGACTAGAATCCGTATCCATCCCACGCTGACCGGTTGTATCCTGGGATGAAGCTTGTGGTGGTTCTGAACGACCAACTGCCTGGGAATCCTCTGCAAAGACATCAGAAAGCGCATCAAGTTCTGCAAAGGGGTCATCAAAATCATCAAACCCAGACGGTTCAGTTTCGGCATGAGCAGCCGTCTGTGGTGGTGGCGAAGGAGGCTCAGGCATAGCTTGTGGGGGCTGCCCACTCTTCAAGGCTTGCAAACTTTTGGTTGCCATTTCATTTTGGGGGTCAAGCTCCAGAACTTTCTCGAGGGCTATTTGCCGTTCGTCTTGGCTTTCTGATACCCCTGCAAGCCAAAGCCACGCCTGCAAATTTTGGGTATCTTCACTGGTAAGCAGACGAAAGAGATTACGAGCTTCTTCCTTGTTTCCTTCGCGGGCAGCTTCGATACCCAACTGCAAAATGCTATCGGGGTCCGTCATGCGTGCTATTGCTCCCTTTCATATCAAATGGCGGTGCAGGAACCCTGAGCGCATGTGAGGAAGGCACCGCCTCCTCTCTAATCCTGCTCTACTTTACAAACGCTGATTTTTCCATTTCTTGCCTGGAAAACCAGCAATCTAACCCTGTTGCACTAGCTGCCTCTCCTTGCCCAACGAAGCAGGGGGAGAGGAATGAATCCAGTGTTTGGATGCTACTCCAGGTAGCCACGGAGTTTTTTCCCAAGATGGGGATGGCGGAGTTTACGGAGCGCGACTGCCTCTATCTGGCGAATACGCTCACGGGTAATGCCAAACTCTACCCCAACCTCTTCTAAGGTACGATAGCGACCATCTTTTAATCCATACCGGAGCTGGATAATCTTGCGCTCCCGTTCGGGGAGTTTTTGCAACACCTCTTCTATCTGCTCTCGCAGCATAGACGCGGCGGCAGCTTCCGAGGGGGTCGCTACGCGGTCATCTTCAATAAAATCACCCATACGCCCTTCGCCATCTTGACCAACGGGCATTTCCAGCGAGAGGGGGTGCATTGAGGCTTCTAAGGTGCGGCGCACTTTGTTGGGACTGATGCCCATGGCATCGGCGATTTCTTCGGGGGTAGGCTCACGTTGCATAGATTGTTGCAATTTATGGGATGTGCGCTTTACCTGGCTGATAGCCTCACCCATATGCACGGGGAGGCGAATCGTGCGGCTTTGGTCGGCAATGGCACGGGTGATAGCTTGGCGTATCCACCACGTAGCATAGGTTGAAAACTTGTGCCCTTTGGTATAGTCGAATTTCTCAACGGCACGCATCAACCCGATATTGCCTTCTTGCACCAAATCCATCATGGTTAAACCATATGACGTATACTTTTTGGCGATAGAGACGACGAGGCGCAAATTGGCTTGGATGAGATGCTGGCGGGCTTCACACCCCAGAGAAAAGTGTCGTTCTAGCTCAAATCGTTCTCTCCCGCAGGAATACTCCTCTCGTTCAAGAAGAAGCTGGGCTTCATCTCCCGATTCCATCTGTTTTGCCAGTTCTACCTCTTGTTCAGCGGTTAGCAAAGGGACCTGCCCAATTTCTTGTAGATACATCCGTACCGGGTCATCAAGGGCTATATCTGCCAAGTCGGGGAAATCTGATAAAACGTCATCTTCGCTGGCAACCTGGCTTGACTCTACCTCAGCCGACGATTCTACCACTTTAATCCCCTCTGCCTGAAGTTCGGCGTAGAGCTGGTCTATTTCTGCTACGCGCAACTCCGGCTGCGGGAAGGTTTCGAGAATATCGCTGTAGGTGAGATAACCCTGGGTACGAGCAACTTCCAGCAACTGCTCCATCATCTAATTCCAACTCCTGTTACAAATACTCATGGTGTGTCAGTAGAACATATGCTGCCTATACATTTGCCTCAAGTTCGCGTAGTTTTGCTCATTTTCCGTTCTTTTCCTGGCACAACAGCCTTTTCAGGACAACAGGGAATCCCCGTGCTTTCTCCTGCATCCTCTCCGTTGAGGAACCGAACCTCCCAGGAAACGAACCAGACAATGAAGCATGGAACGTTGTGTTACCCCACAGACAGCAACATACAAGCAATCCAATTAAGAAAACATGTGGTTTCAATTCGTCTAGTGATACAACAAATCGTTGTGCAGAGACTTTGAAAAAAAATATCTTCAGAGCTACTATAGCATTATGCAATAGGGAAAGTCAACCCCTTCTCGGTATGATTTCCTTAAACTCTCCGAAAATCCTTTACATTGAGTTGTAATGCCCGTTGTTGATTCCATTCATGCACATCTAGGGTATAGGCAACATCTATCCGCGGATGTTTGCGGAGGGGTTCTGCTAAATGCCCTAGCCAAAAGGCGATGGCTTCTAGGGGTTGGCTCCCGTTTTGGGTAAGCTGGAGCTTGAGATGTTGCTCATTGGTTCCCACCGGGCGCACATCTACCGCTTGCATATCGCGGGTCATCAAGATAGGCTGAGGGTTTGCGCTCCCGAATGGCTCTAACTGGACAAGCAAGTCGTAAAATGCCCAAGTGAGCGATTCGCTTGGGACTTCTGCATCTATGGTCAGTTTGGGAATCAACATATCGTCGGTGATTTGCTCATTGGCAATGGCAACGAGCCGCTCTTCGAGCTCGGCGAGTCGGGTGTTCTTAATCGTCATTCCAGCCGCCATACTATGCCCACCAAACCGCTCAAACAAATCTTTGCATGCCGTTAGGGCTTCAATAATGCTAAACCCTTCAATGGAGCGGGCAGAGCCAGTAGATTCCTCTTCCCCCTGCGCCAGCAAGACAACGGGACGGTTCCAGATACCTACGAGCCGACTCGCTACCAGACCCACAACGCCGGGGTTGTAGGCTTCGCCGGCAATCACGATGAGGTTTTGGTGGTGTTTGTTGTCGGCTTCCGCCTGCTGTTGGGCGAGGGCTTGGAATTCTTCGGTCATGCGTTGGCGTTGTTGGTTTTTGCTCGAAAGTTCTTGGGCTAATTCGTTGGCTTGCTCCAGGGTCTCAGCCAACAAAAGGTGGTAGGCAAGGCGGGCATCGTCTAGCCGCCCGGCAGCATTGAGCCGTGGGGCAAGGCGAAAGCCAATGGCTTGCGTATCTACCAGATTTTGGGCTGTCCCGGCAGCTTTCATCAGGGCTACCAGTCCAGGACGCTCGGTCTGTCGTATGGCATCGAGTCCGGCTTTGACGAGGATACGGTTTTCGCCGGTGAGTGGCCCAATGTCTGCTACCGTACCAAGTGCCACTAAGTCGAGCATCTCTCGTGCTCGTGGCATAGTTCGGATACCCTGTTTGTAAAGGGAGACGATGAGTTTGAAGGCGATACCCACTCCAACGAGTTGGTCGTAAGGATAGGTACACCCCGGTTGTTTAGGGTTGACGATGGCGAGTGCATCGGGCAAAACGGCGGGGGGGGTGTGGTGGTCGGTGACGATAACGTCCATACCCCGCGCTTGGGCTAGGGCTACCTCGTCTACGTTGCTGATACCACAGTCTACGGTAATGAGCAGTTGGATACCCTCGGCGGCGAGATGCTCTATCGCTTCGCTATTTAAGCCATAGCCCTCACGCTCACGATGGGGGATGTAGGGCACAATATGCCCACCCATAGCGGTAATAGCTGTGGAGAGCAAGGTTGTTGCAGTAATCCCATCGGTATCATAATCCCCATAGACGGCTATTTGTTCATGCTCTGCAATTGCCCGTGCGACTCGTTTGCTGGCTTCTTCCATGCCACGCATAAGGAAAGGGTCATGCAACCCATGGGGGTAGGTATCAGAGAGAAAATGATGGACAGTTTCTGGCGTTGTGATTCCCCGATGGTAAAGAATGGAACCAATCACGGGATCAACCCCTAATTGTTCGATGATATTGGGTGGGGCAGGATTCTGTACTTGCCAATGTTTGTCAAAAGCAGACCGTTTGCTGGCAGCAGCCATAGTTGACCTGTACTCTGTTGAACATTCCTTACTATTGATTATACGCCCCTTGTCAATAAGGGAAATGGTCATACAGTCAAGATTAGGCATCCGAGGTCCAAAACCAGCGCAATCTAGGGAGATGGTTATGCAGCGAGCCGCAGGGGGAGTCGAATATCCCTTCAAGGGTAGGTCAAATGGGCAAAGTCCACTAGGGTATTCCCCGCTCCCCCTGCCCCGCTCCCATGTAGTGGGGGAAGGGCAGGAGATGGAGGCTGACCGGCGAGGGGGGAAGATATAGCTGTCACACCCCGCTTTGCCCACCATTTTCAAGGTAGGGACAGAACATGGTACAATTGCCTTAACAATGAATGATAGTATATCAAACTAAGGCAATTTGTTTTGATAAGTCGGTAAACATGTTATGACCAAGAAACGAGATCGTTCAACAGCAGAAGAGTCCCAGACTATTGTTGAGAGCAAGGCAAGCAACAACCACGACTCCGCTCCCATGCCAACAACCGCACCCCAACCGGTATCGCCTACCGCTCCTAAACAACCTATCCCATCATCCCATGATGTCCACGATATGGACTCACCCTATCTAGGGCTACGCAGCTTTACCTATGCCAACCGTGCCCGCTATACTGGGCGTGCTCAGGAGATAGAGCAAGCGCGATCATGGCTGACCCACCCCGACAAACCCCGCTCCATCCTGATGGTCGCAGGAGCAAGCGGCAGTGGTAAATCATCGTTTATTCAGGCAGGGGTGTTGCCTGCATTGGAAAAGCACTATACCAACAACGCCATCACCCCACGCATAGCTGTTTTTCGCCCATCGCTCTACCCCTTTGACAGCCTCGCCAATGCGCTGCGCCAACTTGACATCCCTGCCAGTATGCTCAACCTTGAGGCTATCTACAACCGCCCAGAAAAACTCAGCCTCTTTATTGCCCACACGACAACGAAAACCCAGGTCAATATCCTTGTCATAGACCAGTTCGATGAACTGTTTACCCTTGCGGAGCCAGGACAGCGTGACCTGCTGTTGAACTTTCTCGAAGCCTTGCCCCCCTTTGCAGAGACCCGTACCCATATCATCATCCCCATACGAACCGATTATCTCCCCCGGCTCTTTGCTTATAAAGCGATCTTTGAAGCGACCCGCACCGCCATAGACCTCCGCGAGATGTCCGCAGACGAGCTACGACTCACCATCCAGCATCCTATCCAACAGATATACCCCCAAAGCGGCAAACAGCTAGACGACAACCTCACGGAATCGCTGATAGGGGAAGCTCTACAGGATGCATCGCGGCTCCCGATGCTCCAAGCTGCCCTTGAGATTATCTGGCGGCGCGGCAGCCTAACTGCCGAGAGCTACATTCCCCTAGATATAGCCATAGAACAGTATGCGGAAGATGTCTACCGGTATGTAGACTATCAGCAAACGAGAATCCTAGAACGCTCTACAGCAGATCGTGAACTTATACTCCAGGTTTTCTTTGCCCTGATGTGTGAGGTAAACCAAAACAATGCCGGTGATGTGCGGTTGCGCCGTACTGTCACAGAACTTTACCAGCGGATACAACCGCCCGTACTCCATACTGACCTCTCTCGTATCATTGAAGAACTCTGTGCCGCACGATTACTGACAAAGAGTGTGGATATACGGAACAATACCTCCGTAGAAATGATCGAGATTATTCATGAAGTACTCGTGCGTCACTGGAGCCGACTGCAACGAGCACAACCGGCATACTCGCAACGCAAGCAACAAGCAGAACCGTCTGAGCAACAGCATATCACCAACCATACCCCGCTTCCCCCACAGACTCCTGACCAAGAAGAGCACATGCAACGGGATACCCCCCCCCATCCCCCGATGCCGCTGGCTGTTGGGGAAACCAAGCGTAGGGTACATCCAGAGCCGACAGGCAGCAGCGCACAACAGCGACTTGCAGCATTGGTCAAGCGGGGACGAAATCAAATACGGCATCAGCGTATTCGTACGATGCTGATTATGGCTATTGTGCTGATCTTTATGACCATAGTCGCCTATTCCCTCTACCAAAATAATCATCAATGGCAGGGGGTACCCGCATCACCAGTAAGCGAAAATCATACCCAAGCACCAACAGACGGTGGGCAAATTGGCTCTACTCTAGGTGAACATGGCACACCTGCTTCATCGGGACAGGACTCAGCTACATCTGCCCCTAGGCAAACAGCCGAAGCTGCCCAACAAACAACCGAGGCTCTGCAACAGGCTACAGAAAACCAAGCCCAATCGTTGCGTGCTCAAGAGTTGCTACTGAAGGCAAACACCCTGATGCAAGACTCCCCGGAAGTAGGGTTGCTTATTGCGCTTGAGGCAGCAAAAATAGCCCAAAACCCTGCAGTGGAGGCGGTGTTGCATCAGGCATTGCTCAAGGTGCATTTGCGTGTGAACTTGCGGGGACACCGCGAGGGGGTTTGGGATGCAGCCTATAGCCCCAATGGACTACAAATCGTGACTTCCAGCGATGACCAGACAGCACGGGTATGGGATGCCATCACCGGCGCAGAGATTCTCGTGTTGCGTGGGCATGAAGCGGCTGTGTGGAACGTTGCCTATAGCCCCAATGGACAACGTATCGTGACGGCGAGCGAGGATGGCACAGCGCGGGTGTGGAATGTCACCAGTGGCGAGCAGCAACTCGTGTTGACCGAGCCAGAAGCGCGGATGAGTAGTGCGGTTTTCAGTCCAGATGGGCAGGAAATTGTGACGAGTAGTGATAGCGGGCCGACCCGTATCTGGAACGCTACTACCGGTGAAGAGAAGCGCGTTTTGCGTGGCGGCGAGGGAGCTAGACGGGTGGCGTGTAGCCCGGATGGGGAGCGTATTGTCACCGCAAACTATGATCAACGGGTGCGTATCTGGAATAGGGAAACCGGTAGTTTGTACACGACACTCTATGGACATGATGATGTTGTCTGGAGCGCAGCCTATAGCCCCAACTCTGAGCGTATAGTGACAACTAGTGCAGATGAGACGGTACGGATATGGGATGCTCGCAGTGGGCGTGAAGAGCTACTGATTGAGGGGGTTAGTGCTCGCAATGCCCAGTTTAGCCCGGATGGGCAGCGTATCGTAACCTCCGGCTGGGACACTACCGTGCGGGTGTGGGATGCCACCAATGGCAAAGACCTACTCCTATTGCAAGGGCATACTGCGGCTGTCAATGCGGCTGTATTCAGCCCGGATGGGCAGCGTTTGGTCAGTACCAGTGCCGATACCAGGGTACGGGTATGGGATGCTGGCAGTGGGGCTGAGCGGCTTGTATTGGCTTCCCATGAGGATGCAGTGATACGGGCGGTGTTTGATATTGAAAGCAAGCGTATTGCTACGGCGAGTGCAGATAAGACGGTACGGGTCTGGAGCAGTGAGACGGGACAGCAGCTTTTTGTCCTAGACGGACACCAAGAGGCTGTTACCAGTGTGGCGTTTAGCCCAGATGGACAGCTTATCGTGACGGCAGGTAAGGATAAGACGGCGCGGGTCTGGAGCACCACAAACGCTATTGAGCAGCGGGTGTATGATAGGCATGAAGCTACTGTATGGCAAGCGGCGTTTAGTCCTGATGGGCAGCTTATCGTGACGGCGAGTGCAGATAAAACAGCGCGGGTGTGGCAGGTAGCCAGTGGCAAAGAGTTGCTGATACTTCAGGGACATGCAGGAGACGTACATAGTGCGGCGTTCTCCTCCGATGGCAGCCGCATTGTGACTGCCAGCGGCGATGGCACGGTGCGGGTGTGGTCGGCAGACAACGGCAAGGAAGAGGCGGTACTACGGCGGCATACGGGTAATGTAAACAGTGCGATGTTTAGCCTAGATGGAAAGCGCATAGTCTCAGCGGGAGGAGATGCCCTTGCCTATGTGTGGGATGTAGCAACGGGTGATGTACTGCTGATATTGCGTGGGCATGAGGGAAGTTTGCACTCTGCCAGCTTTAGCCCTGATGGGAACCGCATAGTGACATCTGGCTCCGACAGCACTACCCGGCTGTGGGATGCCCATACCGGCGAGCAGCTGTTTATCTTGCCTGGACACACGGCGGCGGTGAATAGTGCGGTCTATAGCCCTGATAGGCAAGCTATTGTGACTGCCAGCGATGATGGGACGGCACGGGTTTACTATGCAACATTTGATGGGGTGCTGGATCAGGCAAAGCGGGCTGTGACGCGCAGCCTTACCAACGAGGAACGGCGCATGTATATGGGGGAGTAGGGGATTTGGGGGAAGGTCCGGTTGGGCAAAGTCCCCTATGGTATTACCCGCTCCCCCCGCTCCCATCCCAGGGCGAGGGGGGGTAAGTAGCCCCCCGTGGGGGCGCACTGCCGTGTGCCCCTACACCCGCATACACCCACAGGGGCTAGAGGATGGGGGCAGCCCGGACTTTAGACACAACCCTGCCCCATAAACGCAGCACAATTCTGAGCAGGGAACTAAAGACTATGCCCCTTTTTTCTAACACATTTCTAATACCCCGTTAGTAATCGTTGAATATATCCCACGTATACTGGATCGCAAAGTACCTAGAGAATCCCCATAAGCTATGCAACTTTTTTTGGGTGGGGAAAGTCTAATTGGGAAAGTCAAAGCTCATTAAACAAAAGATTACTAGACATTCTGAACGATATACAAGGAATACAAGGAGGAAGACCCTATGGGAAATACTGTGAAGACAACAGCATTACTTGCTGGACTAACCGGGTTGTTTTTGGTGGTTGGCTTTCTGATTGGCGGCAGATTTGGGATGTTCTTGGCTTTTGGTCTGGCTGTGCTGATGAACATGGGGGCGTGGTGGTTCTCTGATAGCATCGCCCTGCGGATGAATGGCGCAGAGGAGGTCTCGCCTGCCGAGCAACCAGAGTTGCACAAGATGGTTGCCAACCTAGCCGATAGAGCCGGTTTGCCCATGCCACGAGTCTATATCATCCATAGCCCCATGCCCAACGCTTTTGCTACGGGACGCAGCCCAAGCAAGGGGGCAGTAGCTGTAACCACGGGCATTATGCAAATGCTGAGTAGTGATGAGTTAGCGGGGGTGGTTGCCCACGAGTTGGCGCATATCAAAAACCGCGACACGCTCATCTCAAGTATAGCCGCTACAGTTGGTGGGGCGATCACGATGCTGGCAGATATGGCGATGTGGTCTATGATATTTGGTGGCTTAACCGGCGGTGATGATGATGATGGCGGTGGGATAGGTGAGATGGTCAGTGGGATACTGATGATGGTGCTGGCTCCGCTTGCGGCAATGGTTATCCAGATGGCGATTTCCCGCTCCCGCGAGTATGGGGCAGATAAGCGTGGGGCAGAGATTATGGGCAATCCACTGCCGCTGGCAAATGCGCTGGCAAAGTTGGAGCAGGCTTCTGGTCGCGTGGCTACCCAGGTCAACCCTGCGACCTCACACTTGTACATTGTCAACCCGCTGCACGGGGGATTAGCGGGGCTGTTTAGCACCCACCCTGCCACGGAGGAGCGCATCCGCCGGTTGCGCGATATGGCACAGACCACGGGGTATACGGCACAGGCGTTGTAGAAAATATAGTCCCTGCCTTTCCCCCCCGCTCCCATGCCAGGGCGAGGGGGAGGAACAGTAGGTATGCACGGGATCATGCGTCTGTGTCCCCATATCTGAAACCTTTTCCCATCTCGCCAAAACCGGGTATAATAACAACAAGGGAAAGGGTAGAGTACAGAAAATCCAAAATGAGGCACAACAACTACTATGGCTAGTACCGATCACGAACTCAAGAAAATTTTTATGGAACGGCGACACGAATTTTCTGAGTGGATGTTGGAGAAAGAACTGCGGGATGTCACCGTTGAACCAACAGAACAATTGCCGGATGAACAAGCCACGAGACCGGATTTGGTGTTTCGTGTGACGACCATGGATGGACGCACCATTTGGTTGCCCATCGAATTTCAAGGAAAAACCAGTAAACCCCCACTGCCCATGCGGATGTTGCTGACCAAAACCCGGTTGTTTCGGTCTCATCCCAAAGACCTGATCACCGGTGTCGTCATCTACGTTGGCTCTAGGGCGGGAACCAACGATACCGGGATGCATCATGTCTATGGGGATAATGGGGAACCAACGATTACGTGGAAATACAAAGTGATACGGTTGTGGGATATGGATGCTGAACAGTTTTTGGCGCAAGCACAGAAACATCCGTTTTTGCTGGTCTTGATTGGGCAAACCCGCATCAAGGATCCGTCCAAGCTCGTCCCACAACTTATTGCCCAAGTGAAAGCGATACCGGACGAAAAAGATCAGGCAGAAGTCTTGGTCTATATCCAAATGCTGATACACGATAGGGGGATATTAACTATGATTCAACAGCACATTGAAACAGAAGGGTTATTTGGGGATTCTCCGTATTTGGAGCAAATTCGTGCTGCTGCACGGCAAGAGGTAGAAGAACAGTTGCACGAAAAAGAAGAACAGTTGCACGAAACACAACAACGGCTTCATGTGGTAGAAGAAGAGAAACAAAGAATCCAATCGGATGCGGAAGAAAAAATCCGCAAACTCGCCCGTCGGTTGCTTACTATTATGGGTAATGAGGAGATTAGTGCTGAAACTGGCTTGTCGCTCGAAGAGGTGCAGGCATTACGGGAAAACCAATCCGTGTAAAACCGAAAAGCAAGCAACCTAAGTGTCTCTCCCCCCGTCCCCTCGCCCCATTCCAGCCGCGAGTAGTAACGAGCGAATGTATGGGAACGGGGGCTAAGGGGAGAGGGTTGTTGTCGCCCTAGAACGGGAGCGGGGGCAGGGGGAGAGGGTCATTGCCATCCCCCCCGGCTAACCAAGCCCGGCAAAAGCTGGTGTATAATAGGGACAGTAATACCCTGGCGAACAGTTTTATGCACATTGTACTGCTCACGGCTGAATACCCCCCCCAACCCGGCGGCGTAGGCGACTACACCCGCTGCCTTGCCGATGCCCTCACCGCCATAGACACAACAGTCACCGTCCTGACAACCAGCAATACCCCCTCACCCCCAGACGACACTGGCAGCATCAACGTAGCGCGTACCATACAACAGTGGGACTGGCAATGCTGGCAGGATACCATAGCCGCGCTTGATAGGCTGCGCCCCGATGTGCTGCATATCCAGTACCAAACCGGCGCATATGGCATGCACCCCGCCATAAACCTGCTGCCCTGGCGACTTCACCCGCTCCCCTCTCGTCCCAAGCTAGTTGTTACCTTCCATGATCTGCTTGAACCCTATCTCCTCCCCAAAGCAGGCAAACTACGCCGCTGGATAACCCACCGTCTAGCCCAAGACAGCGACTACACTATCGTAACCAACCAAGACGATGCCGCAACACTCCGCACCCACCTGCCCCACCTGCCCCTGTCGCTTATCCCCATCGGCTCCAACATAGCCGTGTCCCCCCCAACGGACTACCAGCGTGAGACATGGCGAGCTAGGCTAGGGGTGCGTCCAGATGAGATGCTCATTGCCTACTTTGGGTTGCTCTCGCGCAGCAAAGGGGTAGAGGTCTTGCTTGATGCCCTAACACGGTTAGGGCAACAGGATACTGCCCCCTATCGCCTGCTGCTTATAGGTGGCGAGGCAACTGCTCCACAAGACCGCGACTTTGCTACTGAGATAGCTACTCGACTCGAACAGTCGCCCCTCCAGCAGCACGTTATTCGCACGGGACATGTGGATAGCAGCAGCGTTTCTGCCCATCTGCTCGCCGCCGATGCTGTGGTGCTCCCCTTCCATAGCGGGGCATCTTTTCGCAGCGGGAGCCTGCTGGCGGCTCTTAGCCACGGCTTGCCCATCATCACCACCACCCCATCACCGCTACAATCTCCCCCAACATTGGCAGAGAATGAACGACTGCCCCAACTGACCAATGAACAGCACGCGCTCTTGGTGCCGCCGGGCGATGCAGCAGCATTAGCCCATGCCATCCAACGCTTGGCAAATGATGCCCCGCTACGGGTATCGCTTGGCACCCATGCCCAGACTCTCGCCGCACACTTTGATTGGCAAGAAATTGCTGCACGACACAGCGCATGCTATGCTTCACCATATGGTAAAATAAAGAGATACCTATAAAACATGTACAGTCAGGTTGCCTGGAGCTATGCCCAATGAGCAACGTTCAGGCACTTATGAGGAGATTTCCCATGACAGACAATCGTGTCCAGCAACTTGCAACACTCGTTGATGACTTCTTACGTGATTTCTTTGCCTTTTATCCAGTAACCGCAAGTATCTTAGGGTTGCACGAGTATGATGGACAAATCACGGATATGAGCAGCGCATCTATTGCGTTGCGTGTGGAGACCCTACGAGAATATCAAAAGCGGCTCCAGGAAATAGACCGTGACGGGTTGGACCAGTTAGCCGGTTTTGACTACGATCTCTTGCAATGGCGCATAGCCGCCGAGATCTGGAACTGGACCGAGCGACGGGACCACACCCGTAACCCGATGGTCTATGCCGACGATGCGATGGTTGACAACTATATCAAGCGCAACTATGCGCCAGTCAGTGTGCGGGCAGAAGCCCTCACCCGCCACCTCAGCCAAATACCCGCCGCTCTGGAAACTGCCCGTGAGCAGCTTGTTTCCCCCATCCCTCGGTTGCTCATAGAAGAATCCCTGCCAGTCTTTGATGGCTTGGTAGATTTCCTCCAGCAAAGTTTACCAGAAGCCTTTGATAACAAGAGCATCCCTGCATCCCTTTACGAGAATCTCTGGGCAGCATGCGACCAAGCTATCGCTGCTATACAGCAGTTTATGCGCTATTTGCAAGATGACCTCCTCCCCCATGCCACAGATGATTTCGCCATCGGTGCCGAGCAGTTTTCCAACATGCTGCGCTATGACGAATTGATAGATGTACCGCTTGACCAATTGCTTGCACGGGGGATGGAAGACCTAGAACACAATCAAGCAGCACTCATTGAATTAACTACCAGTGTAGACCCGCACAAGAGCGTACAAGCGCATATGCAAGAACTTGGGCGCGACCATCCTACCGCCGACAATCTGCTGGAGGAAACCCGCCGACTCCTCGACAACTTGCAGCAGTTTCTCGTGGAGCATGATCTGGTCACGCTGCCACAAGAGGGCAAATGTGTTGTTGATGAAACGCCTCCCTTTGCGCGTTGGGCATTTGCTATGATGGACACGTCAGGACCCTTTGAGCAGGTTGCCACCGAGTCCTTCTATTACGTCACCTTACCAGAGCCAGACTGGTCGCCTGAAATGGTCGAGGGATGGCTGACCAAGTTTGACTATGCAACGATGACCGGTGTGTCTATTCATGAGGCATACCCTGGTCATTACGTCCATTTTATGAATCTACGCCATGCCCCCACCCGCCTAGCCCAAACAGTAAACACCTACACCCACTACGAAAGTTGGGCGCACTACGTTGAGCAAATGATGCTAGACGAAGGGTATGGTAATGGTGATGTAAAGCTGCGTATATCGCAGCTTGCCGAGGCACTGGTGCGAAATTGTCGCTACGTTTGCGCTATCAAGATGCACACACAAGGCATGACGGTAGAAGAGGCGACCCGCTTTTTTATGGAGCATGCCTATATGGACGAGGTGACGGCTACCAAAGAGGCTCGCCGGGGAACACACGACCCAGGCTACATCTGCTATACCCTGGGCAAGTTACTGTTGCTCAAACTCCGCGAGGATATACAAGCAGCACAAGGGGATGCATTCTCGCTCAAGCAGTTTCACGATGCCTATATCGGCTATGGCTCACCACCCATCCCTATCTTGCGCTCCTTGATGCTGCCAAGTGGCAGTACAGCTATACTCTAGCTCTTGGAGACGTGGAGCACCTTTGTTGTAACTGACTACGTTATACTAAGAGTACCTACAAGAACGTAGGGATGTGAGCAATATC
This sequence comes from uncultured Chloroflexaceae bacterium, assembly GCA_964559995.1. Lineage (GTDB taxonomy): Bacteria > Chloroflexota > Chloroflexia > Chloroflexales > Chloroflexaceae > JAAUSY01. Next base: position 6,595 of record CAZLKK010000013.1, on the reverse strand, counting down.
ATTTCTCTAGTACAGAGACCCATGCTCATAAATCCTTGTCCCTTCCTGTAGCGTTATTCACTTTACTTTCACTTCTAGGGAGGTGCTGTTATGACGAAGTATCAAAAGGCTAAATACATTTGTGAAATGCTGGCAGAAGAAGCAGTAACTCACAATCTCAATATGCAAGTTGTGCTATCTAAACTTGAAGAAAGCGAACTCGCAACGCTTGAGAAGATCGCCCATCGCTGTCGCTCTGCTCATGAGCATCCGGGAGAACCAGAAACCGTGACGTTTGTCATTGATTGGGAAAACCAATACGCCTAGTCACGAAAGATTTGGGTATGCATAACACCGGTAAGGACGCAACTAGAGATGCAAGTAGTATAGTTGCGTCTTTTGCCCGGTAGTCTTTCCTGGTTTGCCAGGAGTTTTGATCGTGTTTTGGTAAATAGTAGCTGGTAGTATAGTAGCTGGTAGATGATAGCTTCACTTCGTGGCATTATTCAGCTGTTTGGCTCCGACCACCTCGTCCTAGAAACCGGCGGTATCGGGTTTCTTGTGTATGTCCCACGCCCACTGCTCTCCCGCTTTGATACGGTTGGGGAAGAAGCGACCCTACTTACCTACCTCGTTGTCCGTGAAGATGCCCTCACCCTCTATGGCTTTGATACGCTTGACCAACGATCCCTCTTTGAGACTCTCTTGAGTGTTACCGGCGTTGGCCCACGGGTTGCCCTAAACATCCTCTCATCGCTTACCCCCGATGACATCCGCACCGGTGTTGCTGGCAAAGATAGCTCCCGCTTTTCCCGTATCTCTGGTATTGGCAAAAAGCTGGCAGAACGGCTTATCCTGGAATTGAGCGGCAAACTGGACCTCAAAGGGGTACCAACCACAACGTCAACACCACAAACTCTCTCGGTAAACAACGAACTCATAGACCTACTGGTCAATCTTGGCTATAGTAGTACAGAGGCACAGGCTGCGGTAGTTGCATTGCCCGCTGATGCCCCCCTAGAAATTGAAGAACGATTACGCCTTGCCTTGCGCTATTTTGGCGGGGTATAACGTCCTTGTCATAGCGAATCTACCCTCTCCCCCCCTATCCCT
>CAZLKK010000013.1:0-5418 GCA_964559995.1 uncultured Chloroflexaceae bacterium | reverse complement strand
GGGCAACTCCCCCTCGCCCTGGGATAGGAGCGGGGGCAGGGGGAGCGGGGAATAAACTAGGGAACTTTGCCCGACAGACCTACCCCCCCCTAGCTCACTGTTGCTCTTGCAACATCAGCCGTACCTGGGCATACTCAGCAGCGATCTTCTCCACATAGCCTATGCTATCAATTGGATACCCCTGTTGTATCTGGTATTCGAGATCAGCACACAACGAGGCGAGCATTTCTGCCCCCATCGTTGCGCTGTTAGATTTCAGCGTGTGGGCAGCCCGTTGCAGCGTTTGCCAATCAGATTCATGCGCTGCCTGCTGCATAGCAGCAACCAACTGCTCACTATCAACAAAAAACAACTCCTTCAAGTCGTGCAAGAGATCTGGGTCATCAGCAAAGCCAGGGGGCGTAGAGAGCTGTTTTTGCTCAGAGGAGCCCCTAGCCGAATGGTCAAGGGGTGAAGGACAACGTTGTAGGGCTTCTACCAATTCATACAGATGCGTAGGTTTGCTCAAAAAATCATCCATACCAGCAGCAAAAAAAGAATCGCGCTCTTGCAAGGTAGAGCTCGCCGTCAGAGCCACAACCCGCAGAATGGTTGAAGGAAACTTTTGGCGAATACGCCTAGTCGTTTCCTTGCCGCTCAACTCCGGCATATGCTCATCCATCAAGATAACATCATAGGTCTTGGTCTCCAATGCCTTGAGTACATCTACCCCATTGGAAACCACATCCGCAGTATAGCCAATCTTTGCCAACAACCGCAGCACAATCTTTTGATTGATGATATTATCTTCTGCCAGCAAAATACGCAATGGGTGCTTTTCGGCGAGATGGGGGTCTATTTCCAAATACATCTCCTCAAAAAGATACTCTTGATGCACTGGCTGCCCCGAAAGTACCCCCACCAACACATTGTGCAGGTGCAGAGGACGGATAGGTTCTGTAACAAACGCCTCCGCATCTATATCTTCCATCCCTTCAATACGCAACCCAATAGGCTTCATCACTACCAGCAAAGTAGTAGCCGTATCATAATATTCGCGCATTTCGGCAACCAGCGCAATGCTATCTACCTGATGCTGTACCAAGTCCATTAAGATAACATCAAAGGGTTGCTCGCTCTGTAACAGGGTCAAAGCGTGGGAACCAGATTCGGCTGCCACCAGGGTCATCCCCCATGCTTGCACATGTTCCCCCAATATCCTACGACTGATGGCATTTTCGTCTATCAGTAATATCCGCTTGCCTGGTAATATCTTCTGATCAAAGAGGTTGTCTGGGGATTTGTCAGCGACAGGGGTAGTAAGAATAGTGAAATGAAAGGTAGACCCTTTGCCCACGTCACTTTCAATCCAGATATTGCCGCCCATCATCTCAACAAGCTGTTTGCATATCGCCAACCCTAGCCCCGTACCCCCATACTTGCGGGTGGTAGAAGCATCAACCTGCCGATACAACTGGAAAAGGTCGGCAACTCGATCTGGAGGAATGCCAATACCGGTATCTTGCACCGCAATGTGCAACAGTATCTGCCCATCTGCTACCACATGGGCAATGCCATCTGTTTCAGCCAAACTTACCCAAACAACTACCTCACCCTCATCGGTAAACTTTGCGGCATTGGTCAACAAATTGATCAATATCTGGCGCAGGCGGGTAATGTCGCCAATAATACTATCTGGCACATCAGAATCAATGCGATACAGCAGATCAATCTGCTTTTCTGCTGCCCGTGGAGCCACCAAATCCAGCGCATCTTCAATACAGTTACGCAAAGGAAACCGCTCTTGCTCAATATCAAGATGCCCTGCCTCGATCTTAGAAAAGTCCAAGATGTCATTGATCAGGATAAGCAAGGCATCGCCGCTAATACTAGCAGTCTGGACTAGTTCGCGTTGCTCTTTGGAGAGCGGCGTATCCATCAGGAGATTATTCATACTAATAATAGCATTCAGGGGAGTACGTATCTCGTGGCTCATCATGGCCAAAAACTCATTTTTTGCATCAGTTGCCTGCTGTACCTCACCCATTGTCTGCCGCAGAGTAGCATTGGTACGAGCTAATTTGTGGGCAATGGCTATCACCCTCGCCTCAGCCCGGCGTATATTCAGTGCCGCAGGACGAAAGATAAACAACCCTTCCATCAGCAACACCAGCAACGTAACCCCCATAAGCATCAATTCAACGTTTTTGACAAACGCCACCCGGCTACTCGCTTCATGATCATACTGGAAGACGAGAGAATCCATTCCCACAAGGAATATCTCTTGGTTCAAAAGAATCTGCTCAATATAGGGGGTGATTTTGGCTTGATCTACTGGCGCATCCCCAACCTGCTCCATCTCTGCCAACAGGTCATCTACAGCAGTCAGCATCGCTTCATAAAAGGGAGCTAGTCCATGATAGATGCGCGTAACCTTATCGCTATTGTTGCCGGGCAAGCCGAGTTCTTCGTCTCCATATTGCAACCCCTTGTGCGAACGTTCTAGGATAATCGCCACGCGCCCAAGCTCTGAGACCCACTTTTCCCGCTCTTCTATGGTCGGGGCATTCTGGATGGCAAGCGCAGCCTTGCTGAGACGTTGCGCCATAGTGCGTTGTCGTCCAGCAATGTTGATGATACGAGAGTCGCTACTCTGCTGCCAGAGCAACCCTTGTATGAGCACCTGCCCAGAAATCGTCAGCAAAGCTACCATACTTAGTGCCAAGATATAGAGCAAGGTTAGCCGTCGGGTGGGAGCAAACCGTTTGTGTACTGGCAAGAGTGCTAGGTCGGTATCGGTATCGGTATCGATGGCTGGTGTATATACCCCATCAGTGGTTCCCTTAGCAGCATACGCATGATCCTGATCTGATGAAGCAGCAGGGGAAGGGTTCGTGTTGTTCGCCATGCGATCACTCCTGCCAGACAATACGGTAGATTCTGCCATTCTGGTCATCGCTCACATAGAGGGCACCATCTGCCCCAACAACGACACCTGCTGGTCGCCCCCATCCACGCGCACACGCTTGGTCGGGGGAATCTTGAAAGCCTGTGAGGAACACCTCACTGCCAACCGGCATATGGTCGGCTACCTGTATCCGTGTCACTTGACAAGGAGCTGGCGGTTGTCGATTCCAGGAACCATGCAAGGCTTCAAAAATATCGCCATGATAATCAGGGGGGAATTGCGCTGCATCATAGCGGGTCATCCCGATAGGGGCAGAGTGGGCTAAGGCAGTAAAAGTCGCAGCGATTGCTCTGTCACAGGAAAATCCCGTAGGCATCGCTGGCACATCGGTGCTCGGATCGGCTATTTCCTCATAGGGACCGATGCCCGGGGCAAGGCTGCCATCGGGGTGTTCACTGGTGCAAAAGGGCCATCCGTGATGCTGCCCTTTCTGTACGGGAATGATGAGTTCTTCTAGGGGCTTATCATTCTTTACTTCATCGCTGATCATATTGTCACGTCCATTATGGTTTGCCCAGAGTTGACCATCTGGCATAAAGAGAAAGTCTATACTATTGCGTAGCCCTTCTGCCCACACCGCTTGTCGGCGGGGGTCGGCTGCATCAGCAAAGGGATTATCAGCAGGGATACTACCATTACTCGTGTAGCGCATAATCGTAGCCCGTCGAGGGTCTTCTTCAATACAGACATTGCAGGTACTACCAGCAGAGACATAGAGATAACCGTCGGGGCCAAAGTGCAGTGTCCGCGAAGTATGCCCGCCCCCTTCCGGTTGGCTGGCTATGCGGGTGTGTTCATCAAGTATCCCATCATTGTTGGTGTCACAGTGGCGCGATACCTGGGTATTCTCTGCTACGTAGAGACACCCATTATACCATTCCATATTGTGGGGAGCATGCAGGTTGCTCAAGACAGGTTCTTTGCCGTCTGCTAAACCATCATGGTTAAGGTCTGGCAGGCGGGTAATACGCCCTGCCCCACGTTCTGCCACATAGAGCATCCCGTCTGGACCTATGGTCATCAACCGTGGCGTAGCTAATCCCTCAGCAAACCCCCGCACGACAAAGCCATCTGGCACAATAAGCCGTTCAGATACATCATCAGGGGGGGGAATGGGAATGGGAGCAGTGATAGGGGTACTATGTGGTGGGAGAGTAGCAGAAGCGGTGACAACGGGAGTGCCAGAAGGGGGTGTTGTGGTCGTAGCAGGAGCAGACGGGGTAGCCAGATCGTCTGATGGTGGTGTTGGCTGTGATACTGATGGAGTTGGGGATGTAGGCTCATCATTCGTGACGAGAGGCAAATACACGGTGGCTCCTATCAGCAGAGCGATGGTGAGTATAATCACGACACCACTGATGACCATAGTCTGGGTGGATTGGTTGGAACGCATAGCTTTTCCTGTGACGAAATTTAGATCTCTGTACCTTTAATAATCGTGAGCAACCAGTGACAAGCATGAAGAGAAAAAAGTGGCTCTCCAAGAAACTGCAGGTATTACTTGTTACTGCTGATTTTTGTCTCTCTTTATTATAACATGCCCTTGAGGAGGCAACATGGAAAATGTACCGGGGTCATGGCAACATCCGGTTTGCCCCTATTCGGCGGCTCCCCTTTGCCTTTGCAATCTCCCCCCGCCCCGCGCCCCTGCCCCTTCGAGCATGAGATAGAGGCAATTTTCAAAAAAGGGGAAATTTGGACTTGCAATCTTCGCCATGATCGGGTATGATACTCTAAGCAACGCAGTTACATACTAGTTACAAAACTGATACAACAGAGTTACAAATTCGGGGAACTAGCAAGACAACGACAAAAACAAAGCAGCACAGGATTTTTGACCTTTCTATTTTCGTGGTTGACAAGGAGGTACCACATGACCAATTTCTATGTGACGCAAAAACCAGAATGGGAAATAACCGAACACGGTTGGCATGCCGCAGTGACACCAAACAACGGGAACAACCAATGGACTGCCTTTATTGAAGCGGCAGATACTGCCCTTTGGCGTATTTGGGCTGGCTGTCTTTTTGCATCCAAACAAGATGCCCAAGATTGGTGTCGACAAGAGATTGCCCATCAACGCACCCGCAGTTTGCAGGGCTTTGAACAGGAACACAGCATGGTGTGGGGTAATGTTGAAGCCATGCACAACAGCGAATTTATGGCCTACTGATACCGGTAGCCGAACCCTACGATTACCAACTGCCGACTAGACACAAGATTATCTCTCGCTCATTTTATCTTACTGAGCAGGGTCTCACAATGGAGTGTACTCCTTCTCAGGGTATTCTTCACTCCTCACTCCTTATCCAGAGCGGAGGCGACACAATGAGGTGCGTCTCCGTTTTGGTATTTCAGCCCTTCTCACAGATCGCGTAAGGCAACCGAGCAAAGTCCACCACTGCTATTCTGCCCCCCCTGCCCCCGCTCCCATGCCAGGGCGAGGGGGAGCCACCCCCTGCCTGGTTCCC
>CAZLKK010000012.1:5794-26497 GCA_964559995.1 uncultured Chloroflexaceae bacterium | reverse complement strand
CTCTGCGTCTCTGCGTTTCTGTCGGGAATCTCTTGCCCGGTATCTAGGTCTATCTGTGTTCATCTATGGTTTATTCCTGTCTGGAATGTCCCGGTATATCGTCTACCCTTGTTAAGAGGGGGGAAAGGGGGGCTGTCGCTACCCAATCAAAATCGTTTCTTCTGGATATTCAACCAACTGGACCGGGCGTTGTTGGGCTACCGCCGTAATAATCGTCAACGCCCCCAAACGCCCCCAAAACATCATTACAATAATGACGATTCTGCCAAAAAGATTTAGCTCAGAGGTGAAGTTGAGGGTCAAGCCACACGTTGCAAAGGCTGAGATGACTTCAAAGATGGCGACATTGAGGGTAGCATCGTGGGTAGCGAGAATGACCCAGGTAGCCAAACAGACCAGCACCGCAGAAATGGTCAACACTGCTGCCGCCTTCCGCACCATCAGGCTACCAATGCTGCGCTTGCCAATCTGGACAGCAGGCAGGTTGCGAGCATAGCTCCATATAGACAGCATCAACACGGCAAATGTCCCCGTTGTGATGCCCCCCCCCATTGAGGCGGGGGATGCGCCAATAAACATCAGCACCAACAGGAGAAGTTGGCTGGCTGGCGTGATAGCCTCGAAGGGCTGAATACCAGAAAAGCCTGCCGTGCGTGCAGAGACCGATTGAAAGAACCCCAAGAGCATCTGGCGCATCCAACTTTCCCCCGCTAATACCCCGCCACCCGCGGTATACTCTGCAAGGAAAATGCCTATCCCCCCAATACTCGTGAGGGAGATAATCGTTATCAGCGTAATCTTGGTATGCAGCGACACCCGCTGCCCTTGCCGTAGCCCAATGATGTTTGCGAATACGGGAATACCCAACCCCCCCAGGAAGACCAAACTGCCCATAATAAGCAACGAAATGTTATCGTTGGGGGGACCGAGGGGGTAAAGGTCTGGATAAGAACCAAAAAGATCAAAGCCAGCATTGCAAAAAGCAGAGACCGCATGGAAAATGGCAAAAAAGATGGCTTGTTGATTGCCCAAATCATTGCGCCAATGCAACCAGAGCAATAATGCCCCGCATGCCTCCATGATGACCACCGCTTGCAATACCTGTCGGGTCAGATGCACCACTGCCCCCGGCTGGACAAGCCCAAGCGAATCGCACAGGGCTAGACGGTCTACCAGCTCTACCCTGCGTCCAAGCAAGCGAAAACTCACCACCGCAACGACCATAAAGCCAATGCCGCCAACCTGAATAAGCCCAAGTAAGATAATCTTTCCAAACAGGGTCAAGTCTAGCCCTGGATTGATAATGGTCAATCCCGTAACGCTCAGGGCTGAGGTGGCGGTGAACAACGCCTCAATGAAGGAGAGGCGGCGGGTGCTGACCCCCGGTAGCAGCAGCAGGATTGTCCCAACCAGCACCATAAGCCCTAGCCCCCCAACAATACGTATGGCGGGAGAGACGCGGCGGCGGCGGCTAAACCGCCGCAACCGCTTCACTTTTCGTAGGGCGATACGGGTCCGCTGGCGCAGTTTGAGCTTCATGTGAGATCATGCATACGGGTTATATCTTCATCATTCCCAATAACAATCAATAGGTCATTCTGCTGGAAGGTATAGTCTATAGAAGGCGAGACGGTGAGGGTTTCATCCCGCTTGACCACCAGCACCGTCACCCCGTAGCGGCGACGTACATCGGTTTCTAGCAACGTTTGCCCAACCATAGACTTGGGAACCTTAAGCTCAGTAATACTGTAGCCGGGGGCTAGTTCAAGCTGATCAAGCACCCCCGGACCACTCAAGACATTGGCAAGCCGCCGACCAGCATCGTGTTCTGGCAGGATAACCTGGTCGGCACCCACCCGCATGAGAATATCGCGCTGACGATGGGTCGTTGCCTTGCATACCACCTTCTTGACCCCTAGACTCTTCAGGGCGACAGTAGTCATAAGATTGCCTTCAAAGCTACTGCCAATAGCAACAACTACCGTATCAAAGGAGACAATATCTATCTCACGGAGCGCGTCTTCATTGCTGGCATCTAGGGTGACGGCGTGGGTTATCTGCTCTGAGAGGTTTTGGACAATATCTCTGTCGCGGTCTATGCCAAGCACAGAAAAGCCGCGATTAACGAGGGTAAGCGCAAGACTGGAGCCAAAACGACCTAGCCCAATAACAGCAAATTCCTGTTTCTTCTGGTTTGGCATACGACTTTTCCTTTGGGAATAGGGCTACTTGGGGGTATCTTCATTGCACAAATTGGTGAAGATGATCCGATGGGCAACTGCCCGAAAGACTCCCCACTCTAGCAGGTGCTCCTCTGGTGGATAGGCATGCCGGGTGCCGAGTGTTTCGAGAAATGCTGCAAGTGCAGGGAGATCACCCGGCTGAACAAACCGAAAATCGACGATTTTTTCGTGCTCATCTTGTGGCTGAAGGGTACCGCCAATTTCATTGAGCAAAAAGGCAAAGGTGATGAAGCCACGAGCCGGTTGGGTATCACGCGGTGCCGCAAAGATGCGGTGTTCAATGACCGCAAGAAATCGCTCAATCGTCACGTCTAAGCCAGTCTCTTCGTAGGTTTCGCGCAGCAGGGCATCTTTTATCCCCTCGTCGTAGCCAATGCCGCCGGTCAGCAACCGGTAGGTTTCGGGGGGGTAGTGCTGTTTGCGGGCGGTTATCAGGCTTCCATCAAGCCGCCGCACGACCATACAAACCTCACCAATGCGGTCTGGCTTGTTGATAGGATCAAATTTGTAGAAGTTGAAGGGCAAATTGGCAACAACACGCTGAGGACTACCGTAGCTCTTGCTCAGTTCGTTGATTTCTGCTTCTTGTTTTTGGGTCAAAGGCATGGGAAACTTCCTTGCTCTGCTTGCAACAATAGCACCATCTGTCTTTACCTTCCCTATGATACCATATGATGTCTGTTATCGAAATGTCGCCGCCCTCAGACACTAGAGCTACGTCAACGTCCGGTTTGCCCCCCCTCCCTTGCCTCTCAGGGGCAGGTCAAATGGGCAAATTCGTATTTGGTATTTCCCTCTCCCCCCTTGCCCCCTCCCCTTGAGACGTATTTAGCATTACGATGCCCTATCCTACCACCTAGCCTAACAGGATTCTCACCCAATCCACAAAAATGCCAGCATAGCGGGGAAAAATATGATACAATCACTCTGGTACACCATTTTCCTATGGGTGTCGTAATATGGCGAACTGAACCAAAGAACCAACCTAGAGTCATATGATTAGCATAAGCGATGTTGAAAAGATAACCTCGCGGGCAGACGAAGGGCAAAAGAGCTACCTGTTGCTCCACCTCGGCGATGAATTGTACATCGTGCTTGGTCCCCAAGTACGCGAGATTGCCCGATGGCGACCCCCATTACCCGTACCGGGCGCACCATCTGTTCTCCCAGGGATTATCAGCCAGCGGGGGGTCGTGCTGCCGGTAGTCAATATGCATGCGCTGTTGGGGCTACCGGAATCCACCAACGAACGCTCTACCCGCTTTGTCATTGTACAACACGATGACGTAGAGATGGCATTGGTGGTAGATGCTGTGACCGACCTCATTAGCATTGCGTCAAGCCAATTTGAGCCGGTACCATCTACACTAGACCCACAACAAGGCAGGTTTTTACATTCCATTGTCCAAGTGGTAGATCAGCCCGTTTCGCTTCTTGACCTCGCAGCTATCGCCAACTACCTGCGATCAGGAGGCTAATCGTATGTCCTTTGATGGGTTGTTACTTACGGTGATCACCAAAAACCATCGCTATATTGTACGCCGTGACCAGATGATAGAGCTGCGGCTTGTGACAACTGAAGCCGACTTGAAGCGTCCTGATGAACGGGGAAAGCCTATCATCAGTGGTGAGCTCTCGTTGTTGCTCGACCCGGATGATCCCCCTACCCATAGTCGCCGGCATGCAATCATTGTGCCGACCCGCCGCCGCAGCGTAGCCCTGCTCGTTGATCGGGTTGAAGATGTGCAAGCAACTACCGAAGGGATGATCCAGAAGCTCCCGGAGGTATTCAAACGCCGGTTGGAACGTCCCTGGTTTCTCGGCGTGATGGTCCAAGAAGATACGCCCGTCTTGGTGCTTGATTTGCGCCAAGTTGCCCAGGATATGCTGTTTACACAGTCGTCCAAAAAATCATCAGAATCAATACCTGCGCCAGCATCTTGAAGTACTAGCATGTTCCTATATGGAAAGGAAGAACTGCATGCAAAAAACAGAAACCCTGCCGGATTTATTTGTCAAACAAATGACCCAACGAAATATCTCCAGCTTACTCCAACGCCTTGCGGTGAGTACGGGGGCTATTACCCTGCTCTTTGCGCTTGGAATTTTCCTGAGCTTACTGGACAGGGGGGTATCGCTGTTGGCACTGCCTGCCGTGCTTATCATCATCATCACGTTGGGGATAAGCATTGCGACCTACTACTTTTCCAAGCACGATCAGTCGTTGTTGGCTATCCATATCTATTCCTATGGCATTGTGGCAATTTGTACCATTGGTACCTACATCTATGATGGGGTTGGCGGTCCCATTGTCATTGGCTATGTTGTGCCGATAGCGGCAGCAGGCTTGCTTGGGCGCAGCAAAGATAGCCTGTATGTGGCAGGAGTTGCTGCTATCTGCTATACCCTCTTGACGATTCTCCAAGAGGTGTTGCATATAGGACCCTTGATTGTCATTGAAGGGAAACACCCGCCCTTTGCCTTTCTCTTGTTTTTCCTAGCAGCAGGCGGTATTCTGGCATATATCTCATCGCTCACCAGCCGCGATCTCAACAGTGTGATGCTAGACTTTGGGCAGCAGACCGAACAGTTGCTAGATCGCACGCGAGAACTGACCGACAAGAGTAGCCAACAGGTAGAGCTAGGCAGTGAACTGTCTGCCGCCGCCTCTGAGCTCCAGGTAACAAGCCAACAACAGGCAAGCGGAGCAACAGAGCAGGCGAGTGCTGTTTCTCAGGTCAGCACCACGGTAGAAGAGCTCGGCGCAACCGCTCGCCAGATTGCCCAGTCTGCTGACCACGTAGCGCAAGCTGCCCAACAAACGCTTGAACACCTGAGTAATGGGCAGGGAGCGGTGGATGAGAGCGTTCAGGCTATGGAGCGCATCCGCAGCCGGATGCAAGACATCTCTACCCGTGTGCTGAGTCTTGGCGAACGCTCGCAGCAAATTGGCGAAATTATAGACCTCATAGATGATATTTCGGACGAAACCCACCTCCTCGCCCTCAATGCGGCAATTGAAGCCGCCGGGGCAGGCGAGCACGGGAGACGATTTGCGGTGGTCGCCGCCGAGGTCAAGAGTTTGGCAAACCGTACCCTAGCGGCAGCAAAGGAGGTGCAAGGGGTTATTGCCGAGATACGGCAGGCAACCAATGCGGCAGTCTTGGCGGCAGAAGAAGGCGGTAAGGAGGTAGAACGGGGAGCCGAGCTCTCCTACCGGGCTGGGCAGGTAATGGACACCATCTTGATGGTCGCGGAACGCACGGCACAGAGTGCTTCGGAGATAGGCATGGCGACTGCCCAAGATGGCAGAATCTACCTCTATGCTCACCGCCATTGCAGACCGATTGCACGGCATCACGCATAAACATTAGCCGGTACCGTAGCTCTTTAGCTCTGTATAGCCCACGCACTAAGTACGGAAGCGCAAGCCGTCTTTCGGCTCCTGAATAGGCGAGACACCCAACGCTATGGACTTGAGCAGATTCTATCAGCAGTTCCGCGAGGAAACATCCGAAAATATCCGCATCTTTACCGATGGTATGCTTGCCCTGGAAAAGACTCCCGACATCACGCAGCCTGGTGTGCGGGAGCAGGTGGATGCCATCTTTCGGGCTATGCACACCATCAAAGGGTCATCGCGCCTCTTGGGGTTTGGGGCTATCGGGCGGCTCGCGCACACGATGGAGAATATCCTGGGGGCAGTACGCGAGGGCAGCCAGACCCTAGACCGGGTGCTCATTGATGATATGCTCAAGAGTGGCGATGCGCTGCTTGAAATGACGATGGCAGCGGTTGAAGGGGGCTCAACCAGCATCAACGTTGATGAAATGGTCGAGAAGCTCAACCAGAGCTTGGAGGCAAAACCAGCACCGGCTGCGGAAACCCCCGCTGCGTCCCCACCCGAACCTACGCCTGCTGCCCCCCCCGCTGAAACAGCCCCATCAGAAGGGCAAGACGATGCGGCAAAAACAGAGGAGCGGCGCAAAGCCCGGGCAGAGCGGCGCAAAGCCAAAGCCGAGCAAGCCCGGCGTGAGGCTGAAGCCAGTGGGAAAGTCCCGCCAGCAGAGCAAGACGAACAGGAAGCAGCACCCGAACAGGAAGCAGCACCCACACCGGCTGCTGCGCCTACACCTGCTACACCTGCTGCGCCTGCTACCCCCCCGCCTGCGCCTGCTGCGCCTGCTACCCCCTCGCCTATGCCTGCGCGAGCATCCTATGCCAGCAAACGGCAGCAGACCGTGCGGGTCAGGGTAGATCGGTTGGATACGCTGATCAACCTGACTGGCGAGCTCGTGGTGGGCAAGCAAGTATTGGCAGACCATCTGCAAGTGTTGCAAAAGCTGTATACGTTTGTGCAGCAGCAAGAGCAAAATATGCTGGCATTGGATAATGACCATCGGGCACTGCGTGTCACCCCAGAGCAACGCCAAATGCTAGACCAGCATATGAATGATATGCTCAATATCGGCGACCAAGTACGGCAGCTTTTGCGCCAACAGGTAGAGCAATTTGGCTACCATGTGGATACGCAGGGGATGCTGATCAATGACCTAGAGCAAGAGGTGATGGCGGTACGTATGCTGCCCATCTCCACCGTCTTTAGCACCCTGCCCCGTGCGGTGCGCGAGCTTGCCAGTGCTACCAACAAAGAGGTCGGGCTAGAGCTTGTCGGTGAGGGGACGGAGCTAGACCGCAAATTGCTAGAAGCCCTGGGCGATCCGTTGATGCACCTGATACGCAACGGCGTAGACCACGGGATAGAGCTGCCCGATGAACGGGAAGCGCAAGGTAAACCACGCCAGGGGACGATAACCGTTGCCGCCGATGCCGTTGGGGGCGAGGTGCATTTGACGGTCAAGGATGATGGGCGCGGGATGGTGCCAGAAAAGCTGCGCGAGTCGGCGGTGAAGAAGGGACTCATCAACCAGGAAAATGCTACCTTGCTCTCTGACCAAGAAGCCTTAGAACTCATCTTCCTGCCCGGCTTTAGCTCCGCTGCACTGATCACCGACATCTCCGGGCGTGGCGTGGGGATGGACGTAGTGCGTACCAATATTGTGGAGCTAGGCGGACAGGTGGGCATTGAATCGACACCAAATGTTGGCACCACAATAACGCTCATCCTGCCGCTGACCATCGTGACAACCCGCATCCTGCTGATCAAGGTCGGCAGCTATACCTTTGCGCTGCCCGCATCAGGATGTCATGGTATCATTTGGGTATATGAAAACCGTATCCGCACGATTGAGGGACGCGCAACGATTAACCACGAGTCGCAGACCATCCCGCTGCTGCGTATGGCAGACCTGATGAACATTGAGTCAGAGCCGCCATTTCTCGACAACAAGCGGGAGCCTGCGGTGCTGATAGGCAGTGCTCAACGGTTGCTGAGTTTGTTGGTAGACCAGTTGCTTGACGAACGCGAGGCAGTCGTCAAGCCGCTAGGTCCCATCTTTGAGAACCAACGCCGCTATAATGGGGCGGTGCAACTTGGCGATGGGCAATTGGTTTTGCTGCTCAATCCGGTGTCGCTCGTGCAGTCGGCACGAGGTATTGCCCAGACAACGCGCTCAACGGGGGGGACAACAAGCACCCAACAACGCCCCCACTTGCTGGTGGTGGAAGACTCGTTTACCACCCGCGAGCTTATTCGCAGCATTCTCCAATCGGCGGGGTATGATGTATCAGCCGCCATTGATGGGCTAGATGCTCTTGACAAACTGCGGGTACAATCCTACGATCTTGTAGTAACAGATGTAGAAATGCCCCGCGTTGATGGATTTGAATTGACAACCCGTATTCGTCAAGAGCTAGAAGAGCTAGATATGCCTGTCGTGATTATCACCAGTCTAGCATCAGATGAATACCGGCGGCGTGGCTTAGAAGCAGGTGCCCAGGCTTATATTGTCAAAAGCCAGTTTAATCAAGACAATTTATTGAATGTTATCAATCAACTTTTGGGTCATGAAGCAAGCGGGGGATAATGGGTTTGCTCCCGTTCACACACAGCAGGTTTTCTGAACATAGCCCACTGATGACGAGCGAAAATTCCCACGAGATCGTGCTGGTTTGGCGTTTGGGTATGGCATAGGGCAAATGGCATCAGTGGAACTACAGTGGACACAGAAACAGGTAAGAGGTAGGTAGTAGAATGGCTGCAAAAATTCTTGTGGTAGATGATAGTAAGCTCGTCACAGATATTGTGAAGATGCGCCTTGAAATGTATGGGTATGAGGTACAATTAGCGCACAGCGGCGAAGATGCTCTGGCGATGATCTCATCTGATGTGCCTGATCTTATGGTACTTGATGTACAGATGCCTGGCATGGATGGCTACGAAGTATGCCGCCGTCTCCGCGAGAACCCCAATCTTGACGACTTACTGATTATTATGCTTACGTCTAGTGAAGATAAAAGTGCCGCCTTTGATGCTGGCGTAGACGACTATTTGAACAAAGACATAGACCTCCTCAATCTGCCCAATCGGGTGAAACAACTCCTCGATTTGGAAATGGATTGAAGATTGAACCGCTACGTTGCCATAACCTATGAGCAACCACGATGGGTTGCTCTAGGGGACATTGGGGTACGTCCCGGAAGAAATCTCCCACGCATCCCCTTGCTTATGCGTACAACCTACCAGGGAAAACAATGGCAGAACGTTTACGAATACTGATAGTTGATGACTCAACATTGGTGCGCCAAGCCTTGCGCGAGATGTTGGAAAGTGATCCAGAGATAGAGGTGGTCGGTGAGGCAGCAAATGGTCGGGAAGCCTTGTTGCAGGCTGCCAAACTCGCTCCACACGTCATCACGATGGATGTCCGCATGCCGGTGATGGACGGGTTGGAGACCACCGAGCAGATAATGGCGTACAACCCTACGCCAGTATTGGCTATTACTGCCCTCTATTCGCGTGATGATGTGGACATCTCGTTTCAGATGCTCGGTGCTGGCGCACTAGAAATTATGGAAAAGCCAGATATATCGAACCCGGATGCCTATGACCGGGCTCGCCGTGAGCTTGTGCGCCGAGTCAAGCTGCTGGCACGGGTGCGGGTTGTTACCCACCTGCGGGGCAGACGGCGAGCAGAACCTGGCAAGGATGCCGAGCCAGAATTGTGGCGGGTGCGGCGCAAACGCCCTTCCCTCCCCACAGAACCTGCCCCCGACCATGTGGCAGATACGGTTACATCACCTGATACAGAGACCACCACGCCCCACAAAGCTACGCCATCCGCAGCCCGGCTCAAACGGTCCCGTGATATAGTCACCGTCCCTTCTGTCCCCCATCATGTCAAGCCGGCATTGGAGAAGTACACCAGCGAGGTTGTCACCAGAGATAGACCCATCACGCCGGTGCGTCCCCAACTAGCCCGGTTGCGCTTTCCCGTGGTGGTTATTGGAGCATCTACTGGCGGACCACGTATTGTACAACAGATACTCAAAGGGCTACCTGCCCCCTTCAAAGCCGCAGTCTTGATTGTCCAACACATTGCCGAGGGGTTCAGTGCGGGGATGGTTGAGTGGCTCTCAGAATCCTGCTTGTTGCCCGTCACAATGGCAGCAGAAAGTACCCGCATTATCCCTGGTTCAGTGCTGGTTGCACCAGATAGCTTGCATATGTTCATCCAGGGGGATGGGTCTGTTCACCTAGACGAACAACCCATGCTGCAACGCCCGGCGGTAGACATCACTATGCAGACGACTGCCAGCGTGTTTGGTTCGTATACCACAGGCGTATTGCTTACCGGGATGGGGCGCGATGGGGCTATTGGGATGCAGAGCATCCGACAAGCCGGCGGCTATACTATCGCGCAAAATGAGGCGACCTGCTCCATCTATGGCATGCCCCGTGCTGCGGTTGAGCTCGATGTGGTAGACGATATTCTCGCACCGGAAGGAATCATCCAAGCTCTCGCAAAGCGGTATAGTGGGGAGCGTGATGTATGACGACCTCATCATCATCCAAGAAACCCGCCGAATACCCCCTTAAGCCGCATGAATTTGAGCGTATCCGTTCAACGTTGGCAAAGTATAGTGGAGTCTACATAGACCAGACAAGCCAGCGGGTGATTGCGCTTGGGGTGGCGCAGCGGCTTGAAGTAACAGGCAAGCCCTTTGACGAATATGCCAGCTACATCAACCAGATGAGCGGTTTGGCAGAACTGCATGAACTCGCCGAGCTAGTCCTAAACCATGAGACGGTCTTTTTTCGCAATCAGCCGCATATGCGAGCGTTGCGTGAGGTCATCTTTCGCACGTTGCACCGCCGCAAGCCAGCGGGGGAGCCGATACGGGTATGGAGTGCCGGTTGCTCTACGGGCGAAGAACCCTACTCCATAGCGATAACCGCAATGGAAGCCCTCGGCAAAACGCTGCCCCGTCCTGTGCAGATATGGGCAACCGACCTGAGCGAAAGTGCGCTAGAGAAAGCCCATCATGGTATCTACCGTGGGCGCACGTTGAGCAACGTCTCGCCAGAGCTACGCCAACGCTACTTTGACCAGCGCAGTGATATGTGGAGCGTCAAAAAGCTGGTGCGTGAACTCATTACCTTTGAGCAATTCAATTTGCTGCACCCCTTCCCCAAGCATGTGCGGGGGGTAGACATCATCTTTTGCCAAAATGTGACGATCTACTTTGAGCTAGAGACGTTTCGTGACTTGGTAGACCGTTTCTACCACATCTTGCCAGAAGGGGGCTACCTCTTCTTGGGCTTTTCAGAGACCCTCTGGAATATTTACGATAAATTTCGCCTGCAAGAGATAGCCAGTGGCTTTATCTACGTGAAGGAGCCACCCCGCCCACAAGCAGAACCAGAGCCAGTGCCAACGGCAGCAAAGTCGCCGCTGGCTACGCAGCCACGCCCACAGCCACGTCGAGCCGGGAGTAGCCCTTCGTCCCGTTCGTCTAAGTCTAGCACCCGGCGTAAGCCCCCTGCTCCTGCAGACCCTGTGCAGCAGCCATCGTCTTTTTCCCACGACCACACGCTCCAGCGGGGACAAGAGCTGCTCGATGCGGGGCAAGTTGACGAAGTGCTCAATATGCTGTATAAGGTTCCGTTAAATGGCGTACATGCCCCCAAGACGCTGGCATTGATTGCCCAGGCGCATGCGAACCGTGGCGACCTTGACGTGGCGGTAGCCGAAGCCCGGCGAGCTATTGCCCTCAATTCACTAACGACAGAAGCCTATATCCTGCTTGGGGTGCTGCATGCACGCCAGGGACAATATCAAGCAGCAGCCAGCCAGCTTGAACGCGCACGCTATCTGGAGCCAGACATCGCCTTGATTTCCTTTCATCTCGCAGAGGTATACCGCCAGATGCAACGCCATGCTGCTGCTGTGCGTGAATATCGTAATACCCTCAAAAAACTTGCTGAATATGCGCCAGAAATGCTACTTGACGGAGTGAGCGTTGGGCTCCTCCAACAGACATGTGAACGATATATCCGATTACTCAGGGAAGCGTAGAACGAAACACCATGCCTAGAAATGATAAAGCCAGGGCAAAATGCCCGCGACAGCACCGACGTATGCATAGCAGTTTGCTAGGACACCATACCCAACGGGTCATCATGCTGCGGCAAGCGTCTGGTATCCCCGCCCCATCGCAGGGCAATGGTCAGCCGGTCTTGACCGAAGAGGAACTGCAACGGCAGGCAGAGCTAGAAAAAGACCTCCAGTTAGCCCGTGACATCCAACAGGGGATGTTGCTTGCTGCGGTGCCCTACCTCCCCGGATGGGAATTTAGCGCGGTTTCTATCCCTGCCCGCGACCTCGGCGGCGATTTGTATGACTTTTTGCCATTGGGCAATGGCAGACAAGCCATCATGATCGGTGATGTCTCCGGCAAGGGGCTACAAGCTGCCCTGCGTATGGCTGTTGCCCGTACCGTCTTTCGCCACGAAGCCCGGCTAGACGGTGCGCCCGGCCCCACGCTTGCGGCTATCAATCGGGGCGTATGTACAGATATTCCCCAGGGGATGATTACGATGCTGTATGCCGTGCTTGACCCTATCAACGGAGAGTTGCGGGTGGCAAATGCGGGACACACCTATCCCCTGCTCTTCAATGAGACCATCCAGGAATTTGAGATGCCAGGGTTGCCACTTGGCGTAGACCCCGATGATGATTACGATGAGGAGTCCATCCCGATTGCACCCGGTGATAGTATGTTTCTCTTTACCGATGGGGTAAACGAGGCGATTAGTCCAGAGGATGAAGAGTTTGGCTATGATAGACTGCATGCGTTGTTGGCGAACAATAGCCATATGAAGCCACGCGCCCTGTTGAAGCTCTTTTTGCACGAGTTGCGAGCATGGAGTGTGGGCAGAATGCAGACGGATGACATTACTATGGTCATCTTGCGCCGGCGGTTTACCCTGCTGAGTGATGAGTTGCGCGTGGTTGCGCTTGACGTGTTGGGGAGCGAGCAAACAGAGGTGTTTTTTGAGCGCATCGCTGAGAGTCTCCCCCGCCCGCCAGAGGAGATGACGCATGATGATTGGGCTTCCATCTTGCCTGCCATCAATAAGGTTGCCAAGAGTAGCTTTAGTCGGGGTATCGCCCGTGAGCTGAGTCAGCAGATACGGTTGACCATCGAGGAGTATCGCCCGGCGAGCGGGGGGTAGGACAAAACATAAAGCTACAAAGAGAGAAATAACCCAGTATAAGCAGAAGTGACATGGAAGAAGAATATGATTTCTCTCAGGGAGTACGAGGCAAAATTTATCACCCAGATGCTGAATATCTCGTACCCATATACCTAGAGTCTGATGTAGCCAAATATTTACACGAAATCGCCAAGACAAAGAACATTTCCGTAGAAACCCTAGTAAATATGTGGTTACGTCAAGATATAGGCATGCTCCAAGAGCGTATCCATGCTCCAAACGCATAGGGGGGATGAGTGTCCCTGTCTCATGGGTAGGTCTGGTTGTAGAGATGCTGCATGCAACGTCTCGCCGTGGGGTAAGCGTGTAGCAATACCCCCAGATACGCCATAAGAAAATCCTGATCTTTCGCAAAATCGCCCCCAAATATCTGCCGAGAATAGGCATAATCCACGTTCTTTTCTTTGACAGGGCTATTACTTGGCTAACTAGTACACTGTTTGTAGCAGGTTCGTACGAGAAAGACCGAAACGAGAAACACCCGATTCTCCAGCATAGCCCGCATAATTTTGGGAGCTTTAAGCAATAGGCAAGGCATAAAGATTACAAACCAGAGATGTTACCCGTTGACGCACATCACAAGCTAAGCTACAATGAAAGATACCATTCTTCTGCCTGGGCAAAAGGAGAAGGGGGCGTGATGCAGATCATCAGGGACGGTTGTACATTCTTTTCCGTCCTCCCTTTGTGTCGGGAAAACCAACCTGATCGCTTTATGTGTGGAGAATGATCACTATGGCTGCGAAAGCAAATGAACCATTAATGTTCATGCCCCTGGACCTCGATACTTTTACTGGCAGTGAACGTTTCCTGGAAGGTACCCGTATGGGCGCAGCCTTCAGCCAGGGTATTCGAGCATACCTACGGGCAGTCTACGCTGATGCCATCGAGCATTTCAAAGCAGCCCTCATTGCTGCGTATGTAGATGGCGAAGAGAAAGCGCAGATTTATGACCGAGAACGCGCCATTATCTATCTCTACATTGGCAATTCCCTGGCTTTTCAGGATGACTGGGAAGCAGCAATGCGGGAGTATCTGGAAGCGGTCCAGACCGACCCGCAGCTTGCAGAAGCCCACTACAATCTTGGGGTGGCGTTTGCAGCACGCGGACAGGTGGATCGGTCTATCTCTGCCTTCAAAGAAGCCCTAGAGCACAACCCGAATCTCTACGAATCCCATTTTTCTCTTGGACGCTGCTACCAGCGGCTTGAAGATGCGGGACGGGCATATATCCATTACTCGAATGCATGCAATGCTCGCCCATTTGCCGCCGAACCGCGCTACTATCTTGGGCTCATGCACCAGGGGCATGGGGCGCATGAGCTTGCCCAAAAGTGTTTTGCTGATGCCCTACGGGTGGAGCCTACCTTTGTCTCCCCTGCCATGCAAGAGGAGGAAGAAGCCCTCGTTACCCGTAGTGAGCAGGAGGTCATCCAATGGTACTACCGGTTGAGCCAGGACCTCAAGCAGCAAAACTACTCAGAGGAAGCCGAGCGTATCTACCGGGCATTGCTGCAATGGCGACCAGAGGAATACTACGCCCACTACCTGCTTGGCAACCTCTTGGCACGCGGGAGACGGTGGGATGAAGCCCTAGAGGAATACGAGAAAGTGCCGCCACAGAATGAGCACTATGTGTCAGCACGGTTGCGGATGAGTGCCGTGTTGCGCCTCCTCAAGCGGTCTAAGGAAGCCTATGACCTGCTGTTTGAATGTGCCAAGCTCCAACCAACAGACGGGAACTTGTTTCTCAATATGGGGAAACTCTTGTATGATATGGGGAAAAATGCCAATGCGGTGAAAGCCTTTGAGCGTGCAGTGCAACTTCTCCCCAAAGACCCCCAAGCCCATTACCTGTTGGGCTTTATGTACATGATTGTCGGACGGGACAACTGGACGCTGGCAGCTTGGCGTAAGGCGGTAGAGCTTGCGCCCGGTAGCCACTCGTTGCGCTATGATCTTGGCTATATGTATGTCCGTCGGGGGCGGTTTGACCTTGCTGCCAAAGAGTTTGCCCAAGTGATAGAAGTATCCCCAGACGATGTGGAGACCAATTTTATGCTAGGCCTCTGCTACCGGGAACTGGTCGAGCCTGCCCGTTCCATACCGTTGTTTGAGAAGGTGCTGCGGCGCAACCCACGCCACGCGCAAGCCCTCTATTACCTGGGAGCGTGTTACTTGCAGATTGGCAATACCTCTCTTGGCAAAGCCTACCTGCGCCGCTATGACCATCTGATGCGCCAAAATTCGGCTGCCTCTCCCCCAACACGGTCACGGGCAAAAGCTCGCAAAAATGCCCAAGCCGCTATGAGTTCGACAGCGTAAGGGTGTGGGAGTTTTGACAGGTAAGCGCACATGCGCTATAACACATACGGCACAACCCAAATGGATGAGATGTGGGACAGACAGCAACGGGGATACGGGCAAGGTAGACAGATCGGCGCGACATTAAATTATGCTACCATGATGTCGTACCAAGCCAAGCCCCAAGATGTCGTATGGACACCAGAACAACCTGGCATACTCGGTGGGTTATGTGTCATACGGAGAGGGATTATCATTCCTGAAAGGATGCAAATGCATGCAGTGTGTTGAAGTTAGTATTCCTTCTAACCTGATATTTGAGCGAGTGATTCGGTCTGCTGCTGCGGAGATAGCCGAGTCGCTTGATTTTTCTGAAGATCGGATAGAAGACCTGAAACTGGCGTTGAGTGAAGCTGTAACCAATGCCATTGAGCATGGGAATGAAGGGAATGTGACCAAACCAGTTGCCGTGGTCTTTGAACTTGATAACCAAAAATTAGAAATCCGTGTCGCTGATCAGGGTGGGGGAGCAGGAAAAGTAGACCCCTCTCCCCGCGTTGTAGAAGAAGAAGCCCTAGACGATGTAGAAAGTGTTGTTATCCGTGGCTTTGGGATGTATCTCATTGGTGCCCTGGTGGACGATTGGGCAGTAACTTCGTCCCAGGATGGTACGGTCATCACGCTACGTTTCTATCGGGAGGAACAAGCAGAATGAGTGAAGTTGTCAGGCGTGAAGAATTTGGTGAAGTGGTTGTGCTCCATATACGGACAAATAGTGTGGATGCGGTGTCGGCTGCGGCTATTGAACAGGCGTGTACCGACATGCGCCCAATCACGGTCTTAGACTTTGATGAGGTGGCGTTTATCAACTCCGCAGGGATTTCGGTCTTGCTCAAATTTGTCGTTCGCGCACGAAAATCGGGCTACAAACTGTTTGCGATGAATCTTAGCCCCCATCATCAGAAGCTCTTTAAGATGGTAGAAATGTCTCGCTTTATGCCGACCATCGAAGAGCGCGACCTTGCGGCATATCGCTAGGTTACGGGAAACCACAACCCCATACCCCCAAGCCATTTTCGGTGTGGTATAATCAGCAAGTACGTGGGGTTGTCGTAGGTTGGAGCGAGCAGTGGTAAGCGCACAGGAGAGGAATCCACCATGACCCTGCATACAGCAGATGGGGCAAATCTACCACAAGAGCCCATTTCCCTAGATGAACGGGTCTGTGATGTCTCGTTTTGTGGGGACAAGTTCCGTGTCGCCTTGAGAGATGGGCGCAGCCTTAGTGTCCCTATCCGTTGGTATCCCCGCTTGTTGGCGGCTACACCCGAACAACGCACCCGTTGGCGTGTTTCAGACGATGGTTGGAGTGTCTTGTGGGATACGATTGATGAAGAGATTAGCACTGAGGAATTGCTTTGGCAAGGTCCAAGTAATCATGAGGGCAATAAACGTTTTGAGCAGGACATTCGCGCTCTTGCTGCCGATGAAGCCCTGAACAGTGAAGCTCTCGAATGGATTGAAGCAGTCGTTGGTGATGTTGCCGAGGATAGCGAAATTGAGGGGGAAATTGTCGCAAAGGCTGTGGTATGGGCGGAGGAGATTCTTGAGAAATACAGCTAATGCAGACGGGTGAAGATAAGGAAACAGGAGCCGCAATAGAGACCTCTGGTAAGGATAGCTAGACCATGACCAAAATACACCACTACATAGCCCACGCAGTTGGGCGACTCATCTTTGATAAGCCGGCACGAGCAACCACGCTGGCACAGCTTGCCGAGACGATGCAAGCGGCAGGACAAGCGGTAGAAGATAAACTATCCCAAGCTGATGATAGCTATGCCAACTATGATTGTCTAGCCCACATTATCGGCATTGAGCGGTGGGGGCAGCGGCGGCTCCAAACAGCCCTGGGGGAGCCATTGCTTATGGATGAGTACGATGCCTACCGCCCCTCTATCGCGCTGTTTTGGGATGACTTGCGGGCAGAATTTGCCCAGACTCGCCAGCAAACGCTCGACATCATTCGTCAACTTGACCAGGCGGGGGTAGACCACACTACCGCAGTACGCCACAACGAGTTGGGCATCATGACGGTAGCGGGATGGATACGCTACCTGGACATGCATGCCAATCTGGAAGCCAAGAAATTGCAATCAGGACAATCTTAACGCAACACAGAAGGAGTATCGGTTTTATGACCCAACAACAAGGATTTCCTAGAGATACTGCCCCAAACACCGTTGCCGACGATGAACCCTATACCACCGAAACGGAAGTCATCAATGTGCGCGGCGAAAACCTCGTCGCACGAGTCAATGCTATTGTACGCCAGGGCAATGCGTTTCGTATCGTTATCAAAGATCAGGCAGATCATGTCCTTTTTGACATACCCGTTGGTTTGGGGGTTGTAGGCACAGCCCTGTTCCCCTCCGTTGCTGCCCTCTCGCTTGTCGGGGTCATGATTGCCAATCTCCGCATCGTTGTTGAAAAACGAGTAGCATAACCTAATAACCAGCGAATAACTAGCGAAGAAAGGAGAGCTAACCAGTTATGACTGAACCCCAAGCATCTACAACATCTCCATCACCTATCAGCAGGTCTCAGAGACTCTCGCAAGAATTGGCAGAACGCCAACAAAACCGGATGGAAGTCTTTACGGTTGCTGGCAAAAACCTTGTCCCAAAAGTCAATGAACTCCTGCGGGAAAGTAGTACCCATAGGATTATGGTATTAGACCCCAACGGGGCAGTTTTGGTAGACATCCCAACGGTGGTGGGGGTAGCCGGGACGTTACTTTTCCCCGCCGCTGCCGCGCTTGCCGTTGCTGGTGCTGTGGCAGCAAATATGCGTATTGTCGTGGAACGCAAGCTCTAACCCCTAGCGGGTGTGCGGGTGTATTTGTGTTTCTATGCAACAGCCTTGACAATCATACAAACCAATGCTATGATAGTCCCGCTGTCTTCATACATTAGGTAATGGAGAGAAGAAAGAGGTTTCTTACTAGCTTTGCTTGGTTGTACGATGAGACAGCTTCTTTTCTTTGAACCACTTTTGTCAAACATTTTTTCGTTACGGAAATTGGGTCAAATAATGGCAATGGATACACAACCATTCAGATTTAGATGAGATTGCTCATTGCCTACCATTGATTTTTGATACTGATGGGAGCTAAAGCATTGGTTGTAGATTTGAGAACCCGGCTGCGGCAAGTTCTTGCGGGTGAACAGCAAGATTCAAAGTCTATTGAGTTGGCTATTTTGTTGTATTGGGGAGTCTGTGCTGTTCTTGGTTTCGCGTTCGTGCATGAATACATTTTTCAATGGAATGTAGGCGAGACGCTCGCTCGTCCCTGGCTCGTGGTCTACCTTATCATTACCCTTATCATTAGTCAGGTTATTTATTTCTTTGTTGCTAGTGATGATGGTCGCCCTTTCAAGTGGGGATCAGCACTAATTTTTACCTTTGGTAATGGCATACTTGAAGCCTTCGCCTTTGCGCTTGTCTACTATCTTGGCGAGGCTGTTGGGGTGTTTTTGGTTGGGTTGCTCTTTCCGAGTGCCGCCAGCGTTGCAGGGTTTGTGGTTGGCATCATCTTTTTCATCATCTATGGTGGGTTTATCCATGCGTTTTTCTGGATAAAGCTGCTGCCCCCCCACTTTCGCAGTACCCCTAGCACCCTGCTTATTCGCAAGTATCGTCCATTGGCTGAGGTCTTTTTGATCACCGGGTGGTCGCTCTGTTTTTGGATTACCCGTGACATTTGGACTGTCGTTATTATTCACATTGTCCTAGATTTTTGTATGATGTTGCGGGTGCGTCCTGCCCTGTTTAGCACCATTGATAACTTGGGGAAAGCCCCAAGCACTCACTAATATCATACGTCATACCTGTGGGAAATCCTCTGTGGGTTCCCAATGATCAGCCGAAATCTTCCTAATCACCCCCCGGGACCTCCTCTCTCCCCCACCGAGAGGAGGTCCCCCCGTACTTCTCCCTATGTATCCTAGAATACTTTGGTCACAATGCCATTGCGGTTATATTGGCGATCAGCTTGGTTATTGGGTGGTTGGGGTATTCAAGGACAAATATCCCCGACATGCCCATCAGCATAATCTCATCGGTATAGGGGAGCACTTCAGCAATATCCACCTTATAGGTTTGGGTCAGCTGTTTTTTGACATCATCTAGCGCGAACGTTGGTCCCACCTGACTAGCTACTAACCCCGTTTTGTTGACTTCTAAGGCTGCTCCAACGTCGACAATAACACTGGTGCTCTGGTAATCTCGTTGGTCAAGGGAGAGCATCAGGAGCAGGGTATCAGCCATAGCAATAGAAAGCATAGAGAAGACGGTATCGTCACTAATCATAGCGTGGGTATCAAACAGCAGCACATCTAGCCCAATCTGCTGAGCAAGAGCAGTAAGACCATCAAGGAAGAGGGAAATGTCGTACCTTCCGCGAATATCCCAGGCTACCCCTGTCGCCTCTTTGGTCGAGGGAATGAGCGAGATAGTTCCATTTTGCTTAGGTTGGTTGTTGAGGAGATGGGATAGGTCATAGACCACTTGGTCACGTTCGCACCGACCAAAGAGGTAATCGTTGAGGGTGTAGGTAATATGGTCATCTTGTAGCCCAAACATATAGCGGAGACAGCCGGATTGCAAGTCGGCATCAACAACCCCGACATGCAATCCCTCTTTTGCCATCAAGACAGCCATATTAGCCACAAGGGTAGATTTGCCAGTCCCCTCGCGGGCTGAATGGACAACGATTGTTTTTATCATAGCGCTGTGTAGGTTCCTCTCGAAAAGACTGCGCTTGGTAACATTTGGCGATTTGCGATGGTAGAGATTACCTATTGTAATGCCGCTACCGCTTCATCAACTGAAGCATGTAGCGTAAAGTATCGGAGAAAACCCGTTGCTTGCATGGTATCTTGAAGTTCATTTGCCATGCCCACCAGGGCGATTTCCCCCTTTCCGGCTGAAATTTGCCGATAGAGCGAGAGCATCAGGCGTAAACCTGCACTCGACATATACGAGACATGGTGCATATCAAGCACAAGACTGTCGCCGTTGTGGCAGAGCGGGAGTATTTGCTCTTGGACAATCGGGGCAGTTTTTCCGTCTAGTTCGCCTTCCAATGAGACCACGAGAATAGTATCAATATTATGGTGGTGTATATGCATAGGTTTGCTTCTTTCTCTTACTAACTGACAAGGAGTCCAGTTCCTTAATGCTACTATACTCATGACAACAATGCAAATGCGGGGGTAGGATGGGGCAGACGGTTTCCCCCTCCCCTTCGGGCAGCCCCCCATCCTCTGCCCCGCGTCCCACCGCGGGGAGAAGGGGAACCGCGGCAGGTGGCTCATCATTGTGTATTGTTGAAATACGATACCCCTGGGGGGACATACCGGCATTTGCCCCGTGATAGTTTTGGTGCTTTCGTGTACAATAGGAAAGGGCAAG
>CAZLKK010000012.1:0-5784 GCA_964559995.1 uncultured Chloroflexaceae bacterium | reverse complement strand
TCTGGCAAAAGCTCCCTAGCATTTGATACCCTTTACGCCGAGGGGCAGCGGCGTTACGTAGAAAGCCTCTCTGCCTACGCCCGCCAATTCTTGGGGCAGATGGAAAAACCCCACGTAGATTTTATCGAGGGGCTGTCGCCATCTATCGCCATAGAGCAGAAGAGTGCCAGCAAAAACCCCCGCAGTACGGTTGGCACCGTGACGGAAATCTACGACTATATGCGCTTGCTCTTTGCGCGGGTAGGCACCCCTTATTGCCCAACATGTGGCAGTGCGATAGGCGCACAGAACGTTGAACAGATGGTTGAACGGGTGTTGTCGTTGCCGCCCAAAACGCGCTTTATGGTGCTGGCACCGCTGGTCTACCAGCGCAAGGGGGAATACAAAGATGTCTTCGCCGAAGCGCAGGCAGAGGGGTTTGTGCGGGTGCGCGTAGATGGGGAAATCTACGATCTCAGTAATGAAATCAAACTCAACAAGAAACTCAAACACACTATAGAAATTGTTGTAGACCGGCTGGTGATGCCAGAAACCCCACTGCCGCCGCTTGATAGCTTGACCACGACTACAACCAAGACGACAACTGCGACCAACGGGCATGACAAGGGGCATACGCAAGATGCCCCCCAAGCGCAACAAGAGCAGTCTAGCGAGGGGGGCAATAATAATGACAATGGGCATACCCCCCCACAAAGCGAAGCACAAGCCTTTATGAGCCGCTTGACAGACAGCATAGAGACGGCGTTACGCTCTGGTGAGGGGCAGGTCATCATTAGCGTTGTGGGGGATAACCAAGCCCAGACGGGCAAGGCAGGCAAAGCTACCAAAACAGCTAAGACTTCCAAAAAATCGCGTAGCAAAGCCAAGCAACAATCGGCACAATCATTATCATCAGCATCGCCGCCAGATGCCCCCCCATCCCCTGACGACAGCACCCCAATGGATAGCGATAGCGATAGCCCATCCGAGCAGCAAACGCCCGGCGAGTGGCTCATGAGCGAAACCAGCACATGTACCGAATGTGGCACATCGTTTCCCGAACTCACGCCGCAAATGTTCTCCTTCAACTCGCCACAGGGCGCGTGTCCAGAATGTACCGGGCTTGGTACGCGGCTTGAAGTGGATATGGCATTACTTGTGCCAGACCCCACCCTCTCGCTGCATGATGGTGCCATCCCCTATTGGGGCGAACTCAAGAAGAAACAAGACTCATGGGCGTACCAATCTTTGCTTGCCATCACCGGGCATTTTGGCTTTAGCCTAGATACGCCGTGGCAGGAGTTCGAGGAGCACCAACGAGACCTCATCATCAATGGGAGCCAGGGGCAGCGTATTCGCTTTAACTGGCAGCATGAGCACGGTGGGCATGGCGTATTCTACCGCCCGTGGGAAGGGGTGCGGCACGAGATTATGCGCCGCTATTATCAGACGGAGAGCAATAATACCCGTGAGTTCTACGCCCGCTTTATGAGCGAGCAAGTTTGCCCCGCATGCCAGGGCGCACGGTTGCGTCCAGAGAGTCTCGCGGTGCGCGTAGCAGGCAACACGATCCATGAGGTCTGCTGTCTAAACATTAGCGATAGCTATACCTGGACAACCAGTCTGCTTGGCGAGCAGCAACCACCAACAGACGGCGAGTCGCAAACCCCAACACTAACCAAAACCCAACTGGAAATTGCCAACGAGGTGCTCAAGGAAATACGCGAGCGGTTGCGCTTCTTGCTCAACGTGGGGTTACACTACCTCACGCTTGAACGGGCAGCCCCAACCCTCAGTGGCGGTGAGGCGCAGCGTATTCGGTTAGCGTCACAGATAGGCAGCGGCTTGGTGGGGGTAACGTACATTTTGGATGAGCCTAGCATTGGGCTACACCAACGCGACAATCGTAAACTGCTCAATTCCCTCTTGCACCTGCGGGACTTGGGCAACACGGTTATTGTCGTGGAGCATGATCTGGAGACCATGCAACACGCCGACTGGATTGTAGACTTTGGTCCAGGGGCAGGCATAAAGGGCGGGGAAATTGTAGCCAGAGGTACACCGGCTGAGGTGGCGCAGCAGGATACCCTAACGGGCAACTATCTCGGTGGCAAACTGGCTATAGCAACCCCAACGACTCGCCGGGTTCATACTATGCAGCAGATGCAGTGGCTTGAACTCCGCGGGGCATCTATGAACAACTTGCGTGATGTCAATGTGCGTTTCCCGATTGGTTGCTTTATCGCCATCACCGGCGTGAGCGGCAGCGGCAAGTCCTCGCTGATCAGCGAGACGCTCCACCCGGCACTCTCCTGCCAACTGCACCGTGCCCAAACGCGCCCCGGCCCCTATGAAGCGTTGCTTGGTATAGAGCATCTGGATAAGGTTATCAACATTGACCAACAACCGATAGGTCGCACCCCGCGCAGTAATCCCTCTACCTACGTCAAGGTGTTTGATCTGCTGCGTGAGCTTTTTGCTGCCACACCAGAAGCACGGCTGCGTGGCTATGCCCCAGGGCGGTTTTCCTTCAATCTCAAGGGGGGACGGTGTGAGGCGTGTGAGGGCAATGGCGAGATTCGCATTGATATGCAGTTTTTGGCAGATGTTTGGGTGCGTTGTGATGTGTGCAAGGGCAAGCGGTACAATCGTGAGACGCTCCAAGTGCGCTACAAGGGCAAAACGATAGCTGATGTGCTAGAAATGGATGTCCAAACTGCCCTTGATTTCTTTGATAATGTCCCGCGTGTGCGGCGTATTCTCCAGACGTTGCACGATGTTGGGCTAGACTACATCAAGCTAGGCCAGCCGGCGACGACCCTCAGCGGTGGCGAGGCGCAGCGCGTCAAGCTGTCGCGGGAGTTGGCACGGGTGGCTACCGGGCGTACCCTCTACATCCTCGATGAGCCAACGACAGGGCTACACTTTGCCGATGTGCAAAACCTGCTCAACGTGCTACACCGGCTGGTAGACGCAGGCAATACCGTGGTCGTGATTGAGCACAACTTGGATGTTATCAAGACGGCAGACTGGATTGTCGACCTGGGACCAGAAGGCGGCGATGGGGGGGGGATGGTTGTTGCCGAGGGGACACCAGAGCAGGTGGCACTAGCAGAAGAGTCGTCTACCGGCGATTTTCTGCGGAATATGCTGGAAACACCAGCACTAGTAGAAACACCCATGCAGGAGGCATAGCGGGTGGGAACATTCACCCGCAACCCCATACTGCTTATTCTGCTGCTTGCCCTAGCCCTACGGTTAGCACTGTGGGCGCAGCCGCTCCATGAGCCTGCCAACGATGAAACGGAATATGTCACGGTGGCGTATGATCTGCTGGAGGGGCGTGGTTGGCAATTCTATACCCACTACCACTGGCTACGCGCTCCCCTCTACCCGCTTTTCCTGGCGGGGTCGCTTTGGTTGACCAATGGCGATTTGCACCTTGCGGCATTGCCCAATGTGCTGTTGAGTGTGGCTACCGTCTATCTGGTCTATGCGCTCACCCGTGAGCTGCTCCCCACCCAGCGCAAACCCCACTGCTATGCCCCTTTGATAGCGGCACTCTTTGCGGCACTCCTCTTCACGCTCAACACCTTTGCCAGTCTGTATATGGGCGAAACGTTGTTTACCTTCCTGTTCAGTTTTGCCTTGCTGCTGTTGGTACGCTGGCACCATCGGGCAGCAGGCGAAGCGCATTGGCACATACTGGTGTTGGCGGGGGTGCTGTATGGGTTGGCAACGTTGACCCGTTCGGTGTCGCTGGCATTTTTGCCGGTGGTGCTGGCTTGGATTACGTTTGCGAAGCACAAAACGAGAAGCACGAAGTGCAAACCGCAAAGCACAAAGCGCAAAATGTCCGGGCAGCCGGGCAATGCCCACAATGGAGACACAGAAGCACGGAGTGTTACGGAGTCCGTGCAGGAGATACCGGACAGAGACGCAGAGACGCAGAGACGCAGAGACGCAGAGATCGAGCAAGAAGTACCAGACAAAACCACAGAACCGCAGAAAGGCAGAGAATTGGGCAAAAAAGAAGATGGCTTCTGCCCGAAACTCCTGCCCGGCTCTGTTTCTCTGTGTCTCCGTGGTGAGCTAGTCCGGGAAATTCACCTGCTGCCGGCGTTGCTTTTTGCAGGGTGTATGCTGTTGACCATTGCCCCCTGGACGATCCGCAACTGCCACGCCTACGGACGCTGTATCCTGGTTGAGACGGGGTTGTCCTACAACTTGTGGGCATTTAGCGAGCCACGCGAGGATATGGGGGAGATTTTTCGGGTGTTGGAGAACATCCCCAACCCGGCAGTGCGGGCAGACGAGGCATCCCGGCGTGGGCTAGAACGGCTCCAGGAAGACCCGGCTATTCTGCTCCGCAAACTCTATCCCAACTGGGTGGCTCTATGGCGAGTGAAGCCAATACAAGACCGCTTTTTGCTGCCGAACTACTACACCGACCCGCCACCGCTGGTCTTCCTCGCTGCACTCTTGTTTGACGATGCGTTGTATGTAATCGTGCTGGTAGCGGGGGTTGTGGGGGGGTATAGGGCACTGTTGCAAAGCCAAACACGCAGGACAACGCTGCTGCTTGCGTTGTGGCTGCTCTACATTGTTGCTACAACCATGCTGACCCACGGCGAGGGACGGTATCGCCATTTTGTTTTCCCGGTGTTGCTCCCCTATGCAGCACTGCTGCTGGTGAGCGTGTGGGACAGATTGCCCTTATCCAAATCCGACAGAAACGCAGAGACGCAGAGACGCAGAGACGCAGAGATCAGGCAAGAAGAGGAACCTTCTCCTGTACAAAACTCCTGCACGGACTCGGTGTCTTCGTGTCTCTGTGGTGAGAATTTGCCGGTATTAGCCAGTCCCCTTTTGCGGGTCACTGTCCATATTGCTCTCGTTGTGCTGTGTGTGGGGCTAGTCCAGACGGTGTGGCGATTTTACCCGTGGGAATGGGCAATCGGTGGGGCAGAGCGAAGTATCCACCGACTAGCGGGTGATGTAGCGTTGGCAATGGGCAATGAGGATGCTGCCGAAACTGCCTACATCCGCGCTTACCATGCCCAAAAGACTGCCGATGGGCGCATCATCTTGGGCAATCTTTACCGTCACCAGGGGCGTATGGATGAGGCATTAGCCGCATATGAGTCGGCGTGGGACAGGCGGCGGCGGTATATGGCTGCAAATGCCAGCGTGGGCGATATGTTGCGGTTGTTGGGGCGCGAGGATGAGGCACGAGATGCATTTGAGGGATACTTTGTCGCCGAGCAGCAGGTGACAGACTGGAGTTGGGAGAATCTCTCCCCCCCCCCAACAGCGGGTATTGACGTAGGCGGTGGGTTAGACTTTGGCTATGTGGGGGGAGTCTACAATGCCGAGGTGCAGCAGGGGGCAACAGCACGTTGGACTAACGGGCAGGGGTTGGTGCGTGTGGCGGGGGGGGGGGGTGAACCCCCATCCCTTGCCCCCAACCCGCTGCTTGTGCGGTTGCGTCTAGCTGCCCCCCATCCGGGGCGGGAGCAGGTGCCAGTGCAGGTGTGCTGTGAGGGGGTATGCCAGCCGGTGATTGCCAGACGGACGTGGCGGCTCGTGTCATTGATCATCCCCGCTGGCGAGGATGCGGCGTGTGATGTGGTGTTGCATAGCCCCACGTTTATGGGGGCAGATGGGCGCGAGGTGGGGGTGTTGTTGGATCGGGTGTGGGTGCAGGGGTACACGCCGTAGTTGTTCTCTAACCTATGCTCCACTGGGCTGTGTCAAAGTCTAATTTGCCCCCTAGTCCCCCCTATCCCCTAGGGGTAGGTCACA
>CAZLKK010000011.1:22257-27303 GCA_964559995.1 uncultured Chloroflexaceae bacterium | reverse complement strand
GGTGGCAATCCGCCCGGTGGGGGCGGCGGTGCTAAGAACAGCCAAAGAGAACAAGATCAAGCTCTCCTCAATAAAATCAACCGCAAACAGGAAAACTAACCCGCTCCCTCTCACCTTACCCATTGCCCATTTGGTAAGTGTTCACATTTGGGGGAACCCACAACCCAGGGTGAGGCGGCGGTACGTTGACCATCTGCTACGGGACCTTGTGAACACTTACCTCTCCATCCCTCATTGACGCTTTGCCCCCCTTGTGCTACAATTTTGCGGGTCTTTCACACAGCCCCATGGGGCTGAGAAGGATAGTATCTGGTGACAATTATCACCGCTCTTGAGCAAACCGAGAACTTTCCACATCTCGTAGTATCCCTATTCCCCAAAATTCAGGTTGGCTTACGTTTGTATACGCAAGAACGGGTCAGGCAGCACCCCGTAGTTCCGGGTGCCATACAGGAAACGCACACCTATGAGAGCAAAGCAAATACTCGATGCAGAAGATATACAGCGCATGCTTGTCCGTATCGCCCATGAGATCATTGAGCGCAACGAAGGCTTGCATCGCCTCATCCTAGTGGGCATCAGAAGGCGGGGAGTCCCGCTGGCAGAGCGCATTGCCGCCACGCTCAACGAGGTAGGGCAAACCAACATCCCGGTGGGGTATCTCGACATTACCCTCTACCGCGATGACCTGAGTATGCGCGGTCCCGCCCCGCTCGTGGGCAAAACCAGCATAGAGACGGACATCACCGGTAATGTGGTCGTGTTAGTTGACGATGTGCTGTATACCGGGCGCACCGCCCGTGCCGCCCTCGATGCCCTCACCGACCTGGGTCGTCCTAGACGTATTCAGCTTGCGGTGCTCATAGACCGGGGACACCGGGAATTGCCTATCCGTGCCGACTATGTGGGGAAAAGCGTACCCACCGCAGCACGAGAGCGCGTGGATGTGCATTTGCACGAAGTAGATGACACACTAGATGAAGTCCTGATTGTTCAGCCGGGAGCATAGCGAATGAAGGAAGCGCAATGCAGCAGAAAGAGGAAAAAGCAACAGGAACACGCCGCCATATCTTCGATCTCCACGATTTTACCCGTGAAGAGATCGAGGAAGTCCTGGATACCGCGGAGAGCATGAAGGAAATCCTCTCCCGCGAGATTAGCCAGGTGCCTACCCTGCGCGGCACGACTGTCGTCAATATGTTTTTTGAAGACAGTACGCGAACACGGATGTCATTTGAATTAGCAGCCCGCTCACTCTCCGCCAATGTCTCTACCTTTACCGCTCGCGGTAGCAGCGTACAAAAGGGCGAATCGCTTATGGATACGGTCCGAACCATCCAAGCGATGGGGGCAAATATCATCGTTGTGCGCCACCCGCAAGCCGGCGCACCCTACGTGGTCGCCGAGCATTTTCGTGGGTCGGTTATCAATGCCGGCGACGGCTGCCATGCCCATCCCACCCAAGCCCTACTTGACATGTTCACCATTCGCCAGCGGCTCCATCGCCTTGAGGGACTCAATGTCGTGATTGTCGGCGACATCCTGCATAGCCGCGTGGTACGCTCAAACCTCTGGGGGCTTACCAAGATGGGAGTCAACGTGACGCTTTGTGCGCCCCCATCGCTCATTGGCCCCCCGCATTTCTGGCAGACCTTCTGGCAGCAGGTGCGGATTACCCACTCACTAGATGAAGCCTTAGCAGAGGCAGATGTGGTGATGGCTCTTCGGTTGCAAAAGGAGCGGCAACAAAGCGGGGTGATAACCTCGTTGCGAGAATACCATCGCTTTTTTGCCATCACCAAAGAGCGGCTGCAATCGCTCAGTGACCAAGTAGTCATTATGCACCCTGGACCTATGAATATCGGTGTGGAAATCACCACAGAGATAGCAACCTCGCCTCAATCTGTAATCGAAGAGCAAGTGACCAATGGGGTAGCTATTCGTATGGCATTGCTCTATCGGCTATCGGGAAGGTAAAACTCATGCGGTATCTGATTAAAAATGGGAGTATCTTAGACCCGGTGTTGCGCGTTATTTCTATCGGGCATATCTTGATTGAAGATAACCAAGTTCGTCAAGTCTATGAACTCAGCGATATGACCCCCGATCTGCAAGACGGCGGCGAAGATATTGAGATTATCTATGCCCAAGCCTATGTGGTCGCACCGGGCTTTATTGATCTCCATACCCACCTACGCGACCCTGGACAAGAGCATAAAGAATCGCTGGAAACCGGCACCCTTGCCGCTGCCCGTGGGGGCTTTACGACAGTCTGTGCTATGCCCAACACCAACCCACCCTACGACTCGCCAAATGTAGTACGCTATGTACGGGATACTGCCAAGCGGCTGGAGCAATCACGAGTAGATGTGGTGGGGGCGGTAACACAAGGGCGCAAGGGCAACATGCTCACCGAGATGATGGAGCTTGTTGAAGCGGGGTGTATTGGCTTTAGTGATGATGGCGACCCGGTTTCTGACCCGTCAATAATGCGGCACGCGATGGAGTATGCTTCTATGCTGCAAGTGCCTATTATGAGCCACTCTGAAGACAAACGGCTCAATGCCGGCTGGTCCATGCATGAGGGGGCGGTTAGTACCCTGCTAGGCTTACCGGGCTACCCTTCCGCTGCGGAGGAATCCCAGATAGCACGGGACATTATGCTGGCAGAACATACCGGCGCACACCTGCACATTTGCCATGTCAGCACCGCAGGCGGGGTTGAGTATATCCGCGAGGCGAAGCGGCGTGGGGTACGGGTGACAGCAGAAGTCACCCCCCACCACTTGACGCTCACTGACCGCTGGGTCATGGGAACGCTGGCTAGGTATGTGGATGAGGCGCAAGAACACGCCGAGCACCTGCACAGAGAAGCAAAGAAGACCCGTGACAAAGAATTGCGCTCCAAACTGTGGCTTGACCCATTGATGCTCGCGCCCTACGATACCAGTACGCGGGTGAGTCCGCCGCTCCGTAGCCAGCGCGATATTGAAGCCTTGCTAGAAGGGTTGACAGACGGCACGATAGATGCTATCGCCACCGACCATGCCCCGCATGCGTTTGAGGACAAGGCGTGTGAGTATGGGGTTGCTGCCTGTGGCATTAGCGGGCTAGAAACGGCTCTTGGGCTAGTGTTGACGCTGGTGCATACCGGTGCGTTGGATTTGATGAATGTGGTGGCTAAACTGACCGAGGGACCAGCCCAGGTGCTTGGACGTTCGCCTGCCACACTGCGCCCCGGACAGCCTGCCGATATTGTGATATTTGACCCTGAGCAACTGTGGACCGTAGACCCCACGACTTTTGCCTCAAAGGGCAAGAATACCCCCGTTCGTGGGCAGCAGTTGAAAGGGCAGGTGATGCTCACCATGGTGAATGGGAAGATTGTCTTTCGCCGTGAGGACTTTGGGGTACTGGATAGCGGCAAACCTCGCCCATCAGTACTGGAGGGCATCTTTGATGGGGAGGAGTAGCGGGTGGGGATTGGTTATAGCAGCGTCCTATTTGCTCCCATCCCTTGCCCCTTGCCCCTTCTTGCCCCCCATCCCCTGCCCCCGCGTCCCACCGAGGGGAGAAGGGGAATCGGGCAAGTGTCGGCTCCCCCTCGCGCTACGGGAGCGGGGGCAGGGGGAGCGGGTTGGTTAAAGTCTCCCGTGTCCTGGTGCCCCGTCTCCCGTGCTTACGGAGTAGTCAAAGCCTCAACGATTGCCTGGGTATCATAGCGCATTAGCTTGAGGTAGGTATCCGCTGGCCCCCCCGCTTCACTCAATGAGCCGGTATAGAGCGACACCATCTGTATACCCGTATCCTCGGCAAGACGTTCAGAAACGACTGGATTAGCTGTTGTCCCAACAAACAACGCTGGTACTTCGTATTCACGGATGGCATCTTCCAATGCGGCTAACTCTTGCGCCGAAGGCTCTGCCATTGAGCTATAGCCGGGGATAACGGCACCAATCTGTTCAAACCCGTAGCGATGGGCAAAATAGCCAAATGCCATATGGTCAGTAACCAACTGGCGATTGGCTTCTGGCACCTGTGCTACCTGCTCCTGTATCCACTTATCCAATTCGTGAATATCCTCACGGTAAGTTGCAGCATTGGCTGTGTAGGTATCCGCATTGGCAGGGTCGGCATGGACGAGGGTTTGCTCAATATTGGTTATCCAGACATCTACACTCATAGGACTAAACCACACATGCGGGTCTTGACCACTGTGGTCATGGTCGTCTGCTGCTTCCCCCTCATCAGCAGTATGCTGGTGGTCAGATTCGCCGTTGTTGTCTGAAGGCTTAGGCTTGCCTGCAAAGGCAATCAATGCAATGCCGTGTGATACAAAGATGACTTTGCGTTCATCTGCCCCAGCACTTACTAACACCGTATCCAAAAAGGCTTCTAATCCTACCCCATTGGCAAACACCATATCCGCATCAGCAATAGCTGCAATATCCTGTGGTGTAGGTTCAAACGTGTGGGGGTCGGCACCGAGGGGAATCAGTACCGTGAGGTTGATAGCGTCACCGCCAATGGTACCAACCACATCACCCACAATGTTGGTGGTGGCAACAACGTTGAGCCTTTCTCCTTCGGCTATCGGAGCAATAGCTGTAAGGTCCAGCGAGGAGGTATGGTCATCATGGTCTTGGTCTTCGGTATGGTCATCATGGTCTTGGTCTTCGGTATGGTCTTGGTCTAGCACGGGATTGCTTGCAACAGAGGTGGCAGCAGGCGTGAGTGCAGGTGACTGAGCGGAGGGGATACTACACCCCGTCCCCACAATGAGCAGTACCAGGATAATGCCCAAGAGTGGGTACGAGGGTACCCATTGGCATATCTTTTGGCTTGTCTTTTGGCTTGACATCGTTCTTTCCTCCCTTACATACTGAAAAAGTTTTTCACTAGCGGGTAAAAAAACCAATAGTTGTCTAGGTAAGTGAAAAGGTTTTTCACTTTATTGGCATAATAGCTAGTATATCGCTAGTATGTGGCGTTGTCAATGGGACGGGAATATAAAGGGCGAGGGGGAGCCGAACATTGGGCGCACCG
>CAZLKK010000011.1:1820-22247 GCA_964559995.1 uncultured Chloroflexaceae bacterium | reverse complement strand
GTTTCTCCCGCGTAGTGGGACGCGGGGCGAGGGGATGGGGGCAGCCCGAAAGGGCGGGAGATGGGGGTAAATTTGGACTTTGCTATACCCATACCGGCAAGATTGGAATTTCCCAAAACGAGTGTGTTATAATTCAGATAGGAGTCATTTCATCATTTGCATCATTTGCTAGGTTATTGGGAAGGACCCGTAACAACCGGAGCAATTTTTGCGCGAGATTATATTCTATGGCAGACGTACATTTGCCAACAACAGGCAATAATGGTCCACATAAAGAAGAGGCACAATTGCGCTATGAACTTGAGCAAGTTCAGGCAGAAAATCGAATCCTCAATCGACAATTGAAAAAAGCTGAGGAAGCAGCAGCCGAAGCCAAGCGTGCTCATACCAAGATGGTTTCCACCTTGACGGAGACCATGCGCGAAAATGCAGCACTGGAGATAGAACGGGATGCTTGGAAAAACCGCGCCAAGCGTTCTGCCTTTGATATGGGGAATGATTTACAACGCGATTTGCGCCAATTCCCTGGTCTATCGTCCATCACAGAGGAAGAAGCACGAGTGATACGTAAGGCTATGGCACGCCTTCACCACCCCGACTCTGGCGGCAATCCTGAACGTATGAAAGCCTGGAATGCTGTTTTAGATATGATAGAGCATGGAAACTAACCGTCCCAATCCGCCGTGGCAATGGGGGCTATTGCGCTGCACCGCACAACACCACAGCAGTATCTGCTCCCTACGCTGTTCTTGGGTATGGTTGTTGGGGCTAGGGGTGGCAATGCTGCTTGCTATCAGTGGGTGTAGCACCCCTATACAAGACCAAGATGCTGATATGGGAGCAGATACTCCCGAAACGCTCGTTGAAGCCTTTTTCACTGATTTCAACCAAGCCATTCAAGACCCAAACCTCGATGACCCGGAAACACGGCAAATTTGGGCTCTACGTCTTTCTAACTATTTTGCCCCAAGCGAACGGATAGACCAACGGCAAGCCTTGAGTTTTATGTTGGCAAACTTTGTGCTTGGGTCACAACAACTCAAGGAAAATCACTTTTTGATTGTTGAGATTTTGTATAGCGACATCACAGCAAAGGTGCATGGCTCCCATGCACTGGTTACGCTTGTAGATAGCGAACTCCACCTGCGTCTAGTGCGTATAGAACCAAACGGCACCCAAACGGTGCAGTCTGACCGTCTTGTTCCCCTCTCAACGATGTTAGGCGATTATAGTGAGGCTTTGCCAGCGTTGTTGGTCAATGGCCAGTGGTACCTGACAGAATTTGGGCAACCGATGGTATAGCCGCAACAACGGTGATATGGTAAAATATCCCTCAAGATGTCTCCTTGTAGGAATCTTGTAGGTAAAGAAGCTACTATGCTGGCTTGGAAGATGATGAACCACAACAAGCATATCGGGTTGCTTTTCCTCGTTGCGTTGCTTCTACTGGCACCTTTTAGCAAGGCAAATGGGACTATTTCGTATGCCCAAAATAGGTCCAGTATCCAGGGGTTTCTTGACCAACAGCCCGGTGTGCTGAAAAGCTACCAGGACGATGGGCATCTGGCAGCAGCTATCATTGAGGGGCAGAGCTTTTACTATGGCATCAACCCCTACTTTCACATCATCCTCCTAGAAACAACCAACAGTCTGATAAGCGACCCCAACCCCACCGAGCAGATGCTGCGCCAACCCTACTCGCCTGCTGGTCCCGATGGGTTCGCAGACCAGATAGCGTGGGCAAGTCGGGAGATACGCGCTGGTTTTGGCCCCTATGATCACCCCCCTGTTGTCCACTTTACTGATGGCTCTACGATTACCCTGCGGCTTGACCAGTCGCCAGAAGGGGTTGCTATTCAACGGTTTCTTGCACAGGGGCGTACTGCCGCTGAGTGGAAAGCCCTCAATACCCGCTTTTCACAGGTCTTTGCCGACTATTTCGCCAATGATCTGCCAGAAATACCCGATCCGGTATCCCCCTCTGGTGGAGCAGATATAGCCCCTGGCGAGGGGTTTCTCCACTGCCCTTGGCCCATTGGGATGAGGGTGGTGCATCTTGCCTACTTTGACCATGCCTACCCAACAGTAGATACTGGCGGCGATGGGAACAATGTGGTCGTTACCTACACCGGCCCTGCTGATGTGCAGTACAACACGCACGATGGACATGATTACTTCTTCCCGGATCTCCCCGTTGGTACGCCTATCCTCGCTTCCGCTGCTGGCAAAGCCTATGCCAGCACTGCTCGCGGCAATGGCATATATATCATCCATCCTGGCGGTTATGAGACAGTCTACTGGCACCTCAACCATTTTGCCCCCAAGTTTCGCCATATGGTAGATACGGGGCAGGGCATATGGGTTGAGCGTGGTGAGGTGGTCGGCACGAGTGGCACAAGCGGCTTTTCCTATGGCACCCCCCATCTCCACTTTGAGGTGCGCTATCGTGGGGCGCAGGTAGACCCTTACGGTTGGTATAGCGATGGTCCCGACCCGTGCGAGGACTATGCCGGCTGTGTCAATCATGGCTGGCTCTGGAGCAGTGAACTGGTGGGATTGTATGATTTTACCCCACCGGATTATGCCCCTATAGAGGGGGAACCAACAAGCGGTATCACGCCAGACCTCACCCCACCAGACGGGACGCTTAGTATCAACCCGCCCGATGGTCTCATGTTCCTGGCGCGATTTGATGGTCATATGCTCCAACATGTGGGCAATGGCTTTGCCAAAACGGAAGGGACATATACCTTTACCCCTGGACGCTATGGTATGGCGTTGCACCTGCCAGAGGAGAGCGGGATAACCTACCCCATCAGCGACAATCTCTCCCTTGATACTGGCACAATAAGTTTGTGGGCAAATATCCCAGAGGAATACCCCCCAAGTGCTATCAAACGGCACTATATCTTTGCGGCGAGTGCCAATCCCGAAGAGGAACCGTACCCCGGTACGCTGGCATTGCGGCGTGATTTGCTTGGCGAGGATGGTACGCCACGCTGGGATTTCTGGACTACCCCGCTAGGCGGCGAAGAGTTACGCGATGATCTCGCGGTGCCAGACACGCTCGAACCCGGTTGGCACCATATGGCTGTCTCATGGGATCGCGCAAAGGGAAGTAAAACCCTCTACCTAGATGGCGTACAGGTGGCATCCCGCAGCGGTATTGTTTTCCCAGAGACGATAGGTCCTGTGCTTCAGTTGGGCAGGTTTACCTATGATGGCAGTCAAAGTGGGATAGACCTAGACGAATTGGCTATCTATAACCGACAGTTGCATGAGCGCGAGATTGCTCGTATTGCCGAGGATATGTCCCCGCTTGAGTCGAGTACGGTAGTCTTACATGACCCCCGGCTGCTGCTAGATACCAATGCGCGTGATGCAGAGAGCTTGATTGTGGCAGTTCAAGTGGGACGTAATGGCGTATTTGAGGACCCACAACCCTACTATGATGCGTTTCGTTGGAACTTGCCAGAGGTTGAGGGTGAGCACACGTTGGTAGTGCGTTACTTTGATCGTGCCAGCAATCAGCGTGTGGTGAGCCAGACGGTCACGCTTGACTTACCGCCGCGTGGGACGGCAACGATACTGGACCAGTCAACCATCGGGAGCACGGTAGCTATCTCTGTCACAGACCTGCATCAGCCGGTAGATATGCAGATGAGTCAGACTGGCGATTTTGCCGAGGCAACGTGGGAACCTGCCCGTGATACCATTCGTTGGCTCTGGTACCCGCCGCATGGTAATCTCCCCTCGCTCTACGTCCGTTTTCGTGACGCTGGAGGCAATGTGTCAGAGCCAGTGCAGGTAGTGCGCCGGGGTGAGACCATCTTTATGCCCTTCGTACTCCGGTGAGGTTCGGTCTGGGGGCAGAGACGGGCAACGTCTCGCCGAGCAATCCCCTCGCCCCGCGTCCCACCGAGGGGAGAAGGGGATGTACGGCTCCCCTTAGGAGATGAGGAAACAAAGTTACCCTGTCATCCCAAGCAGACACCAGCAATTTGTAGTATAGTACAAACAGATATTTTGTACCGAGGCTGTGGTTTCCCGATTTAGTGCTTAGGATACCCTGCCCCACATCCTCAGTGATAACTCTACGCTCATAAGACAGGAGGATACCAAGACCATGTTTCACTTGCTATCTCATAACCGTTTCCCACTACTTCTTTTCCTTTGCTGCTCCCTTTTTCTCCTATCCCAAGTCATATTCCCCCAACACGATAGCGGTACTATTCCCCCCACCCAAGCACAATCACTCCCTGCGACAGTGGCTTCCCCAACACCTGAACCATCGTCACCAGACCAAACGAAAGTGCTTGTTTCTGATACAGATGAAACCACAGAGACCCACCAACGCCTGGTCGCACAGGGGGGAACTATGCTGGTAGACTATGGGGCATTTTCGCTTTGGCATGTCCCCACTGCCCCCCCCACACAGGGAGCATCCCTCGCTGCCCTGACCACCCTACCGGGCGTGACGGTACCAACAGCTATGGACACCATTTTCCTGCGTGGTACCAGCATCACGCCACTGCGCGAAACGCCACCTACCGTTGCCACGACCCTACAGCAGCAGCGCATAGACGACCCACAGTTTTGGATGGTGCAGTTTATTGGCCCTCCCAAAGATGCTTGGCTAGATGACCTCCAGCAGCTAGGGCTAGAAGTGGTCTCCTACATGCCCAACTATGCCTATGTGGTGTGGGGAGATGGCGACACCCTGGCGCAGCTTGATCAGCTTGCCCATGATGCCGACTACATCCAGTGGACGGGAGCCTATCATCCTGCCTATCGGCTAGAGCCATCGTTGGGGACATCGCTTCAGGCAACAAGTACGCTTGCCAGCACCATGCTCGATGTCAGCGTACAAATCTACACCACCCCCACCACCCCCAACACGCTAGAACACCTGCGCGATAGGGCAGGGTACATCTACCAACAACCTTCCCGTGTCGCTGGATATACCATCATCTCGCTACAACTCCCTGCTGACCAGATCGAAACGGTAGCAGCGTGGGCGGATGTCTTCAATGTGGAGCCGTGGGAAGCCCCCCAAAAGCTCGATGAAATCCAGGGGCAAATCATGGCAGGAAACGTGCTCACCTCAACCCGCTATGTAACTCCCACCAACCCCATAACCGGCGAAGGAACCCTTGTCCATGAGCCTACCGTTCCGCTAGGTCCCGGCTACCTTGATTGGCTAGAGTCCAAAGGGTTTTCGCACGACCCCGCCGACTATCCCATCATAGATGTGGTAGACGATGGGCTAGACATGGGCGACAGAGATAGGGTACTCCACCCCGATTTTTACGAGCTAGGCGACAAGGGCAACCCCCATCGGATCAGCTCCATTGCCAACTGTACTACCGACTACAACGGGAATGGTCTAGGGGGACATGGCAATATCAACGCCGGTATTCTCGGCGCATACAACACTATGACCGGGACGTTTCACATAGATGCCCAGGGCTACCGTCGGGGTTTGGGCATCTCTCCCTATGGGCGTATCGCCAGCACAAAGGTTTTCGAGAACTTTGGCGGATATGATCTCTCTACCTGTGGCAATAGTTACAGTGGATTGATAGAGTCGGTTTATCAGCACGGAGCACAGGTCACTACCAACAGTTGGGGGGCAACAAATACCTCCTATTCTACATCCTCATTTGCCTATGACACACTGACCCGTGATGCATCCGAAAGAACGCCCGGTAATCAGCAAATGTTGCATATCTTCTCCGCCGGCAACTCTGGCCCTATGACGAATACGATAGGGACACCCGGTAATGCCAAAAATGTGCTGACCGTTGGGGCAACGGAAAATGTCCGTGATCACGGTGTGGTGGATGGATGTCAAGTGACAGAGGGTGACAATGCAGATGATATAGCCATATATTCTTCTCGTGGTCCTACAAGCGATAAGCGTGCCAAACCTGATCTCGTTGCCCCTGGGTCCCACATCCAGGGGCCCGCCTCACAAGACCCCGGCTTCAATGGCACTGGGGTCTGTGGATCGATGTTTGGAGCCTACTACCCGCCAGAGCAAATGCGCTATACCTGGTCTTCTGGCACAAGCCACTCTGCCCCCGCTGTGGCAGGCTCCGTCTCGTTGCTGTACGAATATTATGCCCGTGAAATGCACCCTGGCAAAACGCCATCCCCCGCAATGATCAAAGCCCTGCTGGTCAATAGCACCCGCTTCTTGCACGGGGATGGGGCAGGAGAGACGTTACCGACAATTGGGCAAGGGTGGGGAGGGGTGCATATGAATAACCTCTTCAACGACACCCCACGCACGTTAGTAGACCAGCAGGTTGTTTTCCACGAAAGCGGCGATTTTTATGAGATAACGGGGCAGATAGCCGACCCATCACAGCCGCTGCGGGTATCACTAGTCTGGACTGACGCGCCCGGCGCAACGAGCAGCGGCAAAGTCGCTGTCAACAACCTAGACCTGCAAGTGACAGTAGG
Organism: uncultured Chloroflexaceae bacterium; assembly: GCA_964559995.1. GTDB lineage: Bacteria > Chloroflexota > Chloroflexia > Chloroflexales > Chloroflexaceae > JAAUSY01. Next base: position 15,779 of record CAZLKK010000011.1, on the reverse strand, counting down.
GGAAGAAACCTACTATGGCAATGTGTTTGCCGGAGAATTCTCAACCAGCGGCGGTGAGCCAGATGAATACAACAATGTGGAGCAGGTCTTCCTCACCACGGGACTCACCGGCACCTTTACGGTGCGGGTGGTGGCAAGCACAATTGCCGGCGATGGCATCCCCAAAGATGCCCAAGATGATGCGACAGACCAAGATTTTGCCCTCGTCATTACCAATGATGCGTATGAGACAAAAGAGATACGCTTCTTGCAAGGCACCATTACTGACGAAGCGACAGGTAAGCCTGTGCCAAAAGCTACCGTGCAAGTCGTCTCTGGTAACGAGTATGCAGGTAGCGTAATGGGCATGGAAAATGGCACATTTCACATCCCAATAATCCCCGGTGGTTATACCTTGCGCGTTTCTGCCTACGGGTATGAGACGAAAGAGTTGCAAGGGGTAATTGGTGAAAATGCTCCTGTTACGATAGACCAGCGAGACATAGGACTTACCTCGCTACCCCAGGTGCTTGTGCAGGGCAAGGTGAGTGATAAGAGCCAATGGGACAGACCTATCTATGCCAAAGTGACTATCAGTACAGAAGACAACGACTTTGAAAAAACCGTCTTTACCGACCCCACAACTGGCGTGTATACCGTCTCGCTCCTGCCCAACATTGAGCATACCTTTGTCGTAGAACCGCTTGATTGGTCTAGCTCTACCGATGCGTTTATGTCTGATACGCGCCTAGTCAAACCAACCGCTGGCAGAGCGCATTATGAGCATTTTACCTTGCAAGAGAATAGCCAACAATGTTTTGCCATTGGCTATGAACGCAGGTCAGATCAACCCTTTGTCTACTTTGAAGACTTTGAGCAAGATAACGGTGGTTATACAACCAGTTGGGTCAATCCCTGGAAATGGGGCATGATGCCTAAGACCACCGGGGATGATGCTTATGAGGATCATGAGGATCATGAGGATCATGGTAGCCACGCATGGTCGCTTGCCTTAACTGGCAGCGAATTAGATAGCTACAACTTGCTCAAGTCGTCCCCGATAGACCTAAGCCAGTATGCTGATCAGCCTATCCTGTTCTCGTGGTGGGAGTGGTGGGAATCTGAGGGAGTGTATCAAGCATCAGACATCTACGTGAGCAAAGATGATGGTACATCGTGGAAATACCTAACAAGTGTGCGGAACCATTCAGTACCAGAGACATGGAATTACCGTAGTACCCTCTTTACGCTCACAGAGGTATTTGGTGATGATGATGATGATGATGATGATGATGATGATAATGCTGATGATGATAATGGGTCTAGGGAGACACCCTACGCAAAAGTACGGTTTCGTATTGAGGTAGATAGACTATCGCTAGACAAGCCATCATTGTTTGTCGTAGATGACATGGGTATCCAGAGCGTCAAGCAGACAACCATCTATGCTGAAGACTTCGAGCAGGATGAAGGGGACTTTACGATTGTCCAGGAGACAGATACGGTTACATCATCGTGGGAATGGGGCATACCTGTCACCGGTCCTGGCTATGCCCATTCTGGCAAGCGGGTATGGGCAACCAATCTGATGGGCAGTTATAAGCATAAAGAAGCTAGTAGTCTGGTATCGCCAGATATCGATTTGAGCGACTACCAGCAGGATCAAGTGGTGCTCTCGTGGTGGATGTGGGTAGCTACTGCTGCGTATGAATCTGACACCATTGTCTTTGAAGTCAGCACAGATGGCGGCGAGACGTGGGAACCGGGGAATAGGGAAATGGTGTTCTCGGCTTCCACTTGGAAACAGTATCAGGTTGTACTTGACCAGTCCTTTTTAACCAAGCAATTTCGGTTTCGTATCCACTTTACCGCCAATGGCAGCAGCACTGCCCCAGGCATATACTTTGATAATGTCCATATTGAAGCCATAACCTACCCCTGTACCGAGCAAGAGGGGGCAATGGTCATTGGGTATGTCATTGATGCCAACACGGGAGAGGGCGTGGATGAGGTTATTGTGACGGATGGCAAAGGGCATACCACAGAGACCTTTACCCCATTAGATGATTCCCGTATTGGTAAGGGGTTTTATCAGCTATTCCTGCCCGCTGGCACCCATCGCCTATCCGCCTATGGCAAGGGAAACTACCTGCCCAACCACTTGAGCCTATCTGTGCAAAATGGCGAGACATTGGGGCTAAATCTGTCCATCCAAGCCGGGCGTATTGCTGCTCTGCCAGAAGCGATAGCGATAACTGTTCCTATGAGCAGCAGGGCAACGCTCCCCCTCACCCTGACGAATACCGGCGCGTTGACCACAACATTTAATCTGGAACAACGAGAGTATGGCTATACCCCGATGAAATTGCAGCAAGATAACCCGTTCAACCAGCGGGTTTTGCTTGATGTGCTTATCGTAAGTACCCTAGCACAAAATGATGCCGAGGCATTGAGCTATGCATTGACCTCGTGGGATACCGAAACCATACGCAAAGCTGATGTATTTGATGCCACACAGCATACCCCTAGCCTAGCCCATCTCCAAAACTATGACAGTGTGGTGTTTGCGGGAGAACACCCCTTTGCAGACCCTTTTCTAGCAATCCTTTTGACAATCCCCCAGAAGCAACGCAGATACAGGGGCGGTTTGCTGATGATACCTACAGTCCATTTCTAGCGACAGGTAAAAGTGTTCAGGAAGTTGAGCTAGGCACCTATGATAAAATCCACCCCATTATGCAGGGCATACAATGGTCTTCGCCGTGGGAATGGCTGCGACAAACGGGAGCAATAACGGGAGATGCTGATCTCGTAGCACGATGGGATGATCTCCAACCATTTGTCGCAACAAAGGGGCGGGTCGTGGCTATCAATGCCCGTTTAGGCCAAGACTTCGTTGTTCGTGAGATTGATACCATACTCTACCATAGCCTTATGTGGTTGGATACGCTAGATCGCTCTCCCTGGTTGAGTAGCTCACAGCAAACGGGTACTCTGCCTATATCCGCAACGTTGCCCATTACCCTATCGCTAGATACCGTCACGTCACAGATTACCCATCCTGGTACCTATGTGGCACATCTTGAGGTTTTCAACAATACACCCTATGGCACATTGAGCATCCCCATCAGTATGACAGTAACACCGCATAACAATTGGAGCAAACTAGCCGGGACTATCTCTAGTCAGGGGTATTGTGATGATGACCCTAATGCATTGGAAGAAGCCCAGATTGTGCTTGAAGATCAGCATGGCATCACCCAAACAGTGACAAGTGGGATAAGCGGCACCTATAACCTTTGGCTAGATACTGCCCGTGGACCGTTTACCATGATCGTCTCGGCAGCAGAGCATCAACCCGTCCAGCATACGGGTATACACCTAACAACAGCGCAAACAACCACGCTTGATGTGGCTTTACCCTGGAAACAACCCTGTCTTATCCCAGAAATGACTAATGTTACTGCAAATATCGACATGGGCAAGCAGCAGCAAATGGAGCTATCGTTGACGAACAACGGGTATGCAACGGCAAACATACAAGTAGCCGAGAGTAACTTAGGGTTTGTGCCTATGCATATACAGCATATGGCACAACCAACCGGGCTACCTGAAGGCTACCAGCGTATCCCCTCCCGCGACCCCGCCGATGTTGCCCCACTGAGCGACAATGCCGGGGGCGAGGATTTCTCGCTGTTGCAATCTACCGATATGGGAACCCCTATTCCTACAGGGGTACGCTATCGTTCGGCTTCGGCTACCTGCGATGGTCGGTTTATCTACCTCTTTGGTGGTTGGAATCTGAATGAGATCATTTTAGACGAGACATGGCGGTATGATACGGCAACCGATAGCTGGAGCAACCAAGCCCCTATGCCAAAGAAGGTTGTCAATATGCAAGCGGCGTGTATTGGTAGCCTGATCTATCTGGTTGGCGGGTATGATGGGGATGCACACACTAATCTGTTTATGATCTACGATACCATAGAAGATAGCTGGAAGGTCTCTACATGGGTACAGGTCAGTACGCCGGCTGTGGCAGCCTGGGGGGGCAAGCTGTATACTGCTGGTGGCTATCCCTCACCACGCCGTGATGTGTGGCGGTATGACCCACTTGTTGGCAAGTGGGAAGGTCCGCTTGCGTATATGCCTGAAGTCGTTGGGTATGGTTCGTTTATTGCTACCGAGGATGCCATATACTATGTTGGTGGCATAATCTCTGGGTCGTATTCTACTAGACCGAGCGATAAGGTATACCGATATAATCCAGCAGCAAATACATGGGATGAGCATGTGGGACACATGCAAGATGCCCGTATGTCCCCGCTAGTTGTCTGGTATGGCGACTTTCTCTATGCTATCAATGGCGGTGGTCATGATAACAATTCGTGGCAACCCTGGGAGACGACAGAAATTTTTGACCTTTCGCAGTGGGGAGAGGAAACATGGGTCTATACTGAAACGATGATGTTTCCCCAGGTAGCGATGGGGGGAGCTTGCGCCGACTCGCGTATTTGGTCATTCGGGGGGGTCTATGGCGAGGGAATATCAAGTGTCACGCAGTATCTGGAGCATGGGCGAGCTTGCCACACGCAAAATACGGTAGATATGCCCTGGTTGCAGAAAACCCCCACCGAGACGACAATAGCACCGGGCGAGACGGGGTATATGACGCTCAACTTTGATGCTTCGTTGCCAACTGTTAAGAGTGGGACCTATCGAGCGTTGTTGACGCTACAAACGAATGACCCCAAGAAACCCACGATACCAGTGACGGTGCGTATGGATGTAGGGATTACGCGCACCTACCTGCCGCTCGTGCGGCGGTGATGCCCCCGCTCCGTATATGCCGCGGTTCCCCCGCTCCCCTCAGTGGGAAAGGGTTAGGAATAGGGGGCTGCCCGGCGAACCAGTGCTTGCCGGTTGCCACAGCACCAAAGCCGGGGTATAATGGGGGACGCAAGTTTTGGTTGATACGCTAGAACAATAGGAAAACCCACGCCTACCCAGCTAATACGAATTGGGAATCACCGAATGATAGCACGCACTCGCCAACCGGTGGCATGGTCGCCACCCACACCGGTTCAGAGTACCCGTACTCAACGCCTTTTATACAATGGGTTAAGCTGGCTTGATATAGTGCAGCCTGGAAGTGAGCAAATCGCCCAATTACGTGATGACTATAGCTTTCACCCCTTGCACCTAGAGGACGTGCTTTCGCGCCTACAGCGACCTAAGATAGACAACAACCCAGAAAGCGGGGGCGAGTATGTCTTTCTCGTGCTCCACTTCCCGGTGTTTGACAAAGCCAATCGGCTCTCGATAGTCAGTGAGCTAGACATTTTCGCGGGGAGTGATTACGTCATTACCCTACACGATGGCAAGCTCAAACCGCTGTTGCGAATGGCAAATCTTGCCAATGATGAAAAGGTGCAAATGCAGATGATGGGCGGCGGGTCTGGCTATTTACTCTATCGTATCATTGAAACGCTGGTGAGTTCTTGCTTTCCCATGCTCTACCGAGTGGATCAAAAACTGGATAACATAGAGGTAAATATCTTTGGGCGCAATGTGCAAGCAATGGTCCAAGAATTGTCGCTTGTGCGGCGCGATATTATCGCTATGCGGCGCATATTGAAGCCAAATATCCCCGTTGTGCGCTCGCTAGAAATGCGTGAACGGACATTTCTACGGCTTGACGAAGAAGTCTATTTTGGCGACCTCACCGATGGTCTGAGCAAACTTTGGGATATGCTCGAAGAACAAAAGGAAATTATCGAGGGGCTAAATGCAACCCTAGATAGCTTGACCTCCCATCGTATCAATGAGGAAATGAAAATCTTTACCCTCATTTCCGTTATCGTACTCCCGATGACGCTTATAGCCAGCATCTTTGGGATGAATGTCGTTATTCCCTTTGCAGATAGTTCGTTCTCATTGCCGATCTCCCTGTTCATCATGGTCGTGCCAGCGGTAGCAATGTATCTCTACTTTCGGTACAAACACTGGGTCTAGGCAGAATCAAGGCAACCCACGAACAAGACGCAAAGAAACCAAACAGAGCAATTGAAATTTGAAATTTATGGAGGAATCAATGTCCGAAATTGATCTATCACCGTACATACGGAATATCCCGGATTTTCCCAAGCCCGGTATCCAATTCAAAGACATCACTACCCTACTCAACAATGGGACAGCATACAAGCAGGCAATGGACATCTTTATTGAACGCTACAAAGACGTACCCCTTGACGTAGTGGTTGGCATCGAATCACGGGGATTTGTCTTTAGCTCCGTACTCGCCTACCATATGGGCATTGGTATGGTGCCTGTTCGCAAGCCCGGCAAACTCCCTGCCGACACCTACCAAATGGAATATGAACTGGAATATGGCACAAACACCATTGAGATACACCGGGATGCATTCGCCGAGGGCGCACGGGTGCTCGTGATAGATGATTTGCTGGCAACAGGTGGCACAGCGGCTGCTTCGTGTGCGCTTGTCGAAAAACTCGGCGGCATCGTCCATGAAGTGGCTTTTCTCATTGAATTGACATTCTTAAACGGACGTGATAAATTACAGAAGTATCCTACCTATTCGGTGATTCAGTACTAACCACAGGAGAGCTTGCTCCTGCGTTATCCTATCGTATCGTAAGAGAACCTCAGCAATTCATCCCTGCTCAAAACGAAAAGCAGGGATGGCTGAGGAACCAACCGGCAGAACCAATTTCCCAGATTCTTTGGGGGCTTTTTGCCAAGTGATGCGATGATGCGATGATGCGATGTTACGGTACTGATGACACCAACGAGATACCAACCCAAGAGGATGTACCATCTTTTGGTATGGCAGGAGACCCAGAGAAGACAGGCATCATCTCGGTGATTGGGGCTGCTTGCAGGGACTTGACACCTATGGTATACTTATCGCTAGAATAGCACCCTCTATTTCGCAATTGGTGTCACCGCCTAAGTGCTCCCAGGGCACATTCCCCGACAGGGTAATACCCTCATTGTGGTTATCGCTAAGGAGCCATCAAAACAACCACGAGCAAGACCCACCCATGCCCAACTGTTTGACATGCGTGTCTTGCAATGAAACAGCCTGAATTGGGCAAAATACGCGATACATCCTCAAATACTACCTATGCAAAGAGCATCTGATTTTCCAACGATTGCTGAGCATTCCTTGTTTGGTATTCAGCACCCAAGACCCCCTTTCTGTATGGATACAGGAAGGTATAGGATAGCTATTGGTCAATGGCATCCATCCCGCAGGAGTTCCTCTTTTTGGAGAGGAACAATGAACGATATTAACCATATTAACCATACTAACCATGTACACACAGACACCAGAACGGTTCTCTACCCCTCATTTAGTCATTTTATAAGGAGATTATGTGCGTGAACATTGCTGAATTAGAATCAAAGACCCTCACAGACTTGCGTGAAATGGCTCGCAAATTTGATATTACCGGCTACAGTGGGTTAAAAAAGCAAGACCTGATTATGAAATTGCTCCAAGCCCATACCGAAGAAGCTGGACATACCTTTAACGATGGTATTCTTGATATTGTCCCTGACGGGTTTGGGTTCCTTCGTGGGGAACGCATGCTGCCAGGTCCCAACGATGTCTATGTTTCCCAATCGCAGATTCGACGGTTTGTCCTTCGCACGGGAGATCGGGTCTGGGGACAGATACGTCCACCAAAGGAAAGTGAACGATACTACTCCCTGTTGCGAGTAGAACTGATCAACAATGTAGACCCCGAAACTGCCCGCAAGCGACCCTCGTTTGATCAGCTTACCCCGATTTTTCCCAATGAACAACTCCGCTTAGAGACCGAACCCAATATCCTCTCTACCCGATTGGTAGACCTCATAGCCCCCATTGGGCGAGGGCAGCGGGGGTTGATTGTCTCACCACCAAAAGCGGGCAAGACCCTGCTACTCAAAGCCATAGCCAATGGTGTGACATCCAATCATCCTGATGTTCAGCTCATGGTGCTGCTCATTGGGGAACGCCCAGAGGAAGTGACAGACATGCGGCGCAGCGTCAAAGGCGAAGTGGTCTCATCGACCTTTGATGAGCCAGTCGAAGACCATACGAAGGTTGCCGAAATGACGCTTGAACGGGCAAAACGGCTCGTTGAGGGGGGAGAAGATGTCATCATCCTCATGGACTCTATCACCCGCCTTGCGCGGGCATACAACCTAGATATGCCCCCAAGTGGCCGGACCCTCTCTGGTGGTATAGACCCCGTAGCCCTCTACCCGCCCAAGCGATTCTTTGGGGCAGCACGCAATATTGAAGGTGGTGGCAGTCTTACCATCATAGCCACATGCTTGATTGACACGGGGAGTCGCATGGACGATGTTATCTACGAAGAGTTTAAAGGGACAGGCAATATGGAATTGCACCTAGACCGTAAACTCTCTGAGAAGCGCATCTTTCCAGCGATTGAGATACAACGAAGCGGCACACGGCGCGAAGAGTTATTGCTGGATTCCGAAGCCCTTCGCCAAGTCTGGACCTTGCGGCGTATGGTCAGTATGCTTGGGGAAAACGAAGGCACAGAACTGGTGCTTACCCGAATGGCAAAAACCCGCAAGAATGCCGACTTTCTCGCCACACTCAACAAAACTATGTCGTAGAACCCCCCGACATATCAGCCGGTGGTTTCTTGCAGTTCCCTTGCCAAACGACAGCAAACACCGGCTTGTCACTGCCTAGCTCTGCCCGTACTCGCTAGGGAGCTAGGGAGCAGATAGGCTTGTCGGGTTATGCTATTCTGGTTGGTCTGGTCGTTTGCTAGACTTCTTGTGGTACGGCTACAGGAGTTGGTTCCCATTGTACTCCCTTAACGGTATGCTTGAGAACAAAATAACTGCTAGTCCCCGCAATGGTATTGGCTACCAGAATAGCCCCAAATATGCCAGATAGCCCAACGTACGTTGCCCCGATGTAGGCAAGCGGGATGAGCAACACCACCATTTGCAAGATAGTCAACCCAGCGGCATACAGCGGTTTTTGCAGCACATTGAGCGTACTATTCACGAGGTTGAGCATCCCCTGAAACGCATAGCTTAGGGGAACAATCGACATGTACAGGACCATCGTTTCGATAACCTGTGGGTTATCGCTAAACAGCCCGGCAATGGGTCGTCCGGCGACTAGCAAGACGACAAAGACGGTCAACCCCCACCCAATGGTAAAGCGGATGCTGTGCTGAATGGCAATGTTGACCCGTTCTTTATTGCCTGCGCCCCAATTTTGCCCAACAAAGGGCGAGAGCACTGCCGCCAACGAGATAATGATAGCCAATGCGAAAATGTCTATGCGCGAGGCAACACCAAACCCCGCAACGGCAGATGGGCCAAACGCTGCGACCATGCGGGTGATGACTCCAATGGAAACCGGGATGATCACATTGGTGGCGGCACTGGGAACCCCAATGGCAAGAATACGTTTCCACGAGTTCAAGCCTTCGCTCAGGGTGGGCTTAACAAACGTGATCATCTTTTCACGGTAAGCCAATACCCACACCGCGACTACCAGCGTGATTGCGCGTGCTATGACGGTGGCGATAGCCGCACCGGCAAGTTCTAGCCGCGGGAAGGGCCCTATGCCAAAAATGAGCAGCGGGTCCATAATGGTATTGACAATGACGACCACGAGCATGATCATCCCTGGCGTTTTCGTGTCACCTGTAGCCCGGATGATACTATTGCCTACCATTGGGATAACCACAAAGATGACCCCCAGGTACCAAATTGCCATATATTGGCGAATGAGTATGAGGACTTCTTCCGTAGCTCCCATAGCCCGGAAGAGCGGGTCTATGGTCAAGAGACCAACGATTACGCCACAAATGACCACCAACAACGCGAGGACGAGACCATCGGTAGTGAGGCGACAAACACGCTCATGGTTGCCCTCGCCGATAGCCCGTGAGACTAATGCTGATGTGCCAATGCCTAGCCCCATCGCCAAGCTGCTGATGATCATGACCACGGGGAAGGTAAAGCTCATGGCGGCGAGTTCGTTGGTGCCGAGTCTGCCAACAAAGTAGGTATCTATCAGGTTAAAGGCAATCATGCTCAAGATACCAATGAGCATAGGTACGCCGAGGTTGAAAAGCGTTTTGCCGATAGGTCCCTCGGTAAGTTGGGCTTTTTTGGATGGTTTCATTGTTGGGGTTCCTTATCTGTCCTCTTCTAATCTTTTATCTTCTATCTTCTCCACATGTTCCAGGGCTTCAGTACAGAGATGATGACCATTCAGGAGCATCAGGCATACCCCCGCGCCTACCCAGATACCGGCAAAGAGGATGTGGATGGCAACCAGCCATTTTTTCTGTTGTGGGTTGAGTGGTTTCATGTGGAGAATCTTCTCGTTTTGTAAGTTGTCAAACAACCCTGCGGGTGCTATGATATTCCCAAGATATATATTGATCCAAAGGTTGTCTGTCTATGAGCAACACAAGCTACCCCACAGTATCCCTTATCTGTACGGTGCGTGATGAAGCCGAAAATATCGCCGCCTTGCTCGACTCTATGTTGGCACAGAGCCGCCTACCAGACGAGATCGTCATCAACGACTGCCAAAGCCGTGATGCTACCGCAGCAATTGTCGCATCCTATGCCGCCCGTGAGCCGCGTATCCGCCTCGTCACGGGGGGATATAATATCTCATCTGGACGCAACAACGCCATAGCCGCTGCTACTGGTGACATTATCGCCTCCACCGATGCCGGTTTGGTGCTTGACCCAGACTGGCTAAAAACCATTGTACCACCGCTTGAAGCAGGCGGGGCAGACCTCGTGGGGGGATTCTTTCGCCCGACCCCACAGAGTCTCTTTGAAATAGCCCTTGGTGCTACCAACTATCGGGAGCTGCAAGATATAGATGCTCAGCAGTTCTTACCTTTTGGCAAGTCTATGGCGTTTCGCCGTGAGGTCTGGGAGCGGGTCGGTGGCTTCCCGGAGTGGGCAAGCCATTGTGAAGACCTCGTTTTTGCCCTAGCCGCAGAGCAGGCAGGGTATCGGCGGGTGTTTGTCCCCCAGGCGTTGGTCTATTTTCGCCCCCGCTCCTCGTTATGGGCATTTGCGCGACAGTACTTTTTCTATGCGCGTGGCGATGGGGTAGCCAATCTGTGGGCAAAGCGGCATGCCATACGCTACCTTACCTACACAACCCTGGGGGCGTTGTTGGGGGTAGGGTATCGGCAGGGGGCTAGGGTTCGGGTCCTCATCGCCTTGTCGTTGTTGGTCGGGGGCATAGCGTATACCCGTGCTCCCTACCGGCGGCTTTGGGCTGCATCAACATCGCTTGCGTTGGGGAAGCGGATATATGTATTGTCGCTGGTGCCAATTATTCGGCTTGTGGGGGATATAGCCAAGATGATGGGCTATCCTGTGGGGAGTATCCAGCGGTTCAAGCGCAAGAACAAGGACTACAACCCATCTTGCAAGAAGCGCGAGAATTGGGTATCGTAACACCTATGTAACACCTAGTGGTAGGTGTTCTGTATCAAGGAGGAACGCACATGATCTATATGGATGAGCCATTTCTTAGGGTACGTTGGGATGAAACGTTATCTTGTGTGGTCATGGAGTGGAAGCGGTTTGTTGAAGGGGAGGATTTTCGTCGTGGGCTAAATACCGGCTTGAAGCTGGTACAGGAGAAACATGCGACAAGGTGGTTGGCAGATTTGCGCCAGATTGGAGTGATTGCCCCGGAAGATCAGGAATGGTCAAATGTGGATTGGTTCCCACGGGCGGTTGTTGCCGGTTTGACCCGCATGGCTATTGTGATACCAGAAAACATCATTGCGAAGTGGTCGGTAGATCGCATTATGAACCGGGTCCACAATACCAACCTTACGGTACATCACTTTGACAATGTAGAGCAAGCACGGGTGTGGTTGGGTACAGCAGCATAGTCTAGTCTTTAGTCTTTGGCAAGGGTAGACAAGTGACAACTCCTATTTCACGGGTAGATTCGTTTGGAGAGCTATTGCATATGCAACGGCTCTCCGATATACGCTATTATACCCGATAAACGTTCGTTCCCAGGTGCTACTCCCGCCGCAGCGTATACACAAGACTCTGCCCAAGCTGTCGTTTGGGCAAGTCGGGACACTTGCGCTCTATGGTCTGTTGCATAGCTTCAACATCCCGTGCGTATTTGTCCGTTGGGAACAGAACAATGGACGTGGGATACTGTGAACTACACGCGCCAGCATCAAGCCACGCTGTTGGAGGTTCTGTCGTGTTAAAGAAATAGGGATTCGCTATATCCTCAATAATACTAGGGGAATGTAGAGCCAAAAATGCTGGATCGTTTGTCAAGAGTACATGGTTTCGTGGTTGCGCCTGCGCCCAAGCTATCAAGGCTTCTTGATCCGCTAGGGTGGAATACAAGGCAGAATCTCTTTTTGATACGGGGTGTTGTGTATGTTCTTGATTCTTCTTTGGAGAAGCAACAGATGCTCGTTTCTCTTGAGGGGCTTGGGGTGTTGGTTGGGGTATTTGCCGTTGCCCAACCGCCATGAGCACATTTAGCGCAATGTAGCCAGACAGCACAACATACGACCAACGGACCGGGAGATACCCAATAGCTCCTGCGATAAGCGGAATGGTCAAACAAAGCATTGTCGTCATATCGCGCCAATCTACGGGATAGAAGCTCAAGAATGGCTGTACTATGGTGTAGAGAGCCACATAGCCAAGCAGAAAAAGCAGGATGGGGGAGGGGTGAGGCTTGTGCCAAGAGGGTACTTTGCCTGTCCCTACAACGTACCAGAGTAACCCTACCAGCAACAATACCAGGATTCCATAGGCAATCCAGCCATACCAACCAATCCATGCGGTTATGGCAGTCACCTGAAAATTGGGAAGAAAAATAGTACTACTTTGTAGCAACATTCCCCATATCCCATCAATGAATGTATACCTGCTTGCAATAAAATGGACCCCCACATCTTGCGTTGCTTGGAGCTTGAAATAGATCATAAACGTAGCAATGGGCAATGCCGATGATGCAAGAAGGGTACTTTCACCAAGCAGCCGGGTGAGTTTGCGATTGGGTGTGTGCCACCAATGCCACGCCCACCACAGCATCACCGCCGCCAGGGCTACAAACCCGGAGTAGCGGGTGAGCAGCAGCAGCATCAGCAGGAGCACGACCCCGATGAACCGCCAACCACGTCCGTGCTCCCGTTGGGGCAGGTTGTAGGTCAGCACCATCAACCACACGAGCAAGGGTAAGAAAAGCGGCTCTGACATCGCATGCAGAAAGATAAACCACAGATTATAACTGGTAGCGGGCAGGATAATCGCCAATGCTGCAAGCAAGGGGGACTTACTTAGCTGAAAGGTGAGGACTCCAATGCCTGCTAACAGCGCAACCCACCCCACGAGCGACACGATAGCTGGAAGCATGCTTGGCGGCAAGTTGCCTAGTTGGGCAATACTCCCATAGGTCAGCGAGGTAAGCGGGGGGTAGTGGTTGGTTAGGAGAAACTGAACCCTATCGATACTAGCGTAGTAGCGGTATATGCCTAGTCCGTCTCCCCAAGCGAAGTGTAGCCCTGTTCGTAAGTAGGTAAACGAGTCAAACGGGATCATCTTTATGCGCTGTTGCCATAGCGCAGTAGCAAGCATAACGCCAAATAGCACAAGGAATACAAGCCCAATGACCAGGGCTACCGGTGTATGCTTGGGGGATGATTGTTGCATTGCGCTATATCTTTGGTTTTGCAAGTTGCACCTCTTTCCATCTCTAAACTTACTTGATATATTCCCTTACACCACCTAATGCAGCGTATACACCACACTCTGCCCAAGCTGTCGTTTGGGCAAGCCAGGACACTTGCGCTCTATGGTCTGTTGGATAGTCTGGGCTTCCATAGCGTACTTACCCCACTGGAAGAGCACAATGGACACCGGGTATTGTGAGCTACACGCGCCAGCGTC
>CAZLKK010000011.1:0-1810 GCA_964559995.1 uncultured Chloroflexaceae bacterium | reverse complement strand
CGAGCCATGCTTGGGGTTTATGGGTAGTATTGAAGGAATATGGTTTTGCGATATGCTCAATAGTCGCACGAGCATACAGTGCCACAAGTTCAGGAGCATTAGTAATGATAATGTGCTTTTTAGACTGTGCCTGTACCCATTGCACCAATGCCGTATTCTGGTCGGCAAAATTGCCCCTTTGGAATGTAGTTTCCCTTACCTGCTCCTGTATGCTAAAACTCTCTACTCCTCTTTGCTTTTGCTGTTCGTTCATTGGTCTTGATACCGTTTGTTGATTATGCTGATAGATGGAAGAGCTAGAAGGCATAAGCATACCGCTTGCTATCGACAACAAACTATTTAGCCCAATAAAGCCTACCAACAACGCATATGACCAACGCACCGGCAGATAACCAAAAGCCCCACTCATCAAAGGAATAGTCAAACAGAGGATTGAGGTCATATCCCGCCAGTTTATTGGCTCAAAACTAAAAAACGGTTGCACGATAGTATAGAGCAACACGTAGCCAATGAGAAACACCGGTGCGGGAGTGGGATGGGGTTTCAGCCAAGAAGGGGTTTTTCTCGCAACGTACCAGACAAGCCAACCAAACACGATTAGCGGTGGCAGGTAGATAAGCCAGCCATACCACCCCATATGGACAATGACTAACGTGCTATTTGGGAGCAAGATTTGCCCACTATGGATGACAAATGCCCATATACCTTCCCAAAAGGTTGCGGTACTCTCTGATACATGCCCACCAAGTGCGGCAGTTGCTTGGAGTTTGTGGTAGCCGATAAAACCAACGAGCGGCAGTGCCGATGCTGTAAGGATAGCACTGTCACCTAACAACCGCGTGATGTTGCGATTGGGGGTATACCACCAGTGCCATGCCCACCACAGCATCACTGCTGCTAGTGCTACAACCCCTGAGTAGCGGGTGAGCATCAGTAGCATTAACACCAACGACACTCCAACAAGACGGATACGTTGTCCCTGCTGATGTTGGGGGAGTTGGTAGGTCAAGACCATCAACCAGACAAGCAATGGGAGAAAGATTGGCTCCGACATAGCATGCAGAAAGGCAAACCATATACCGTAGCTTGTGGCGGGGAGTATCATTGTCAGTGCGGCAATCAAGGGGGACTTACTCAGTTGGTAGGTAAAAACCCCGATGCCTGCTAACAAAGCGATCCACCCCCCCAATGATACGATAGCGGGTAGCATATCGGGTGGTAGGTGAAACAAGAATACAAGCATGCTATAGGTTAGTGAGGTTAGTGGGGGGTAGTGGGTAGTTGGCACAAACTGGCGACTATCGGCATTTGGGTAGTAGTGGGGTATTCCTAGACCATCTCCCCATACTGCATGTAATCCTGCTCGCAGGTAGATAAACGAATCTACGCTGTTTATCATAGCTGTGCTATCTTGCCCTATTGCCGCAGCCAGCACATAGCCAAACAGGATGAGGAATACAAGCCCAATAACTAGGGCTAACCAACGATTAGGTAGAGTAGTTGGATGATGATGCAAGGTTCCCCTCTTTTTGCCAGATGTGGTAGGATAGAGACAGTTTCATACCTTGTGTCCTCTACCACGGTACCATGTTTTGGTAGGGTATGTCAAGGGAAAATCGGGGTTCATGGCACTCCCCATATTCCCCCACCCACAACGCTGAGGAGTAGCGAACCGTAACGGAAGAAGGAATAAGGAATCATGCTTGAACGTCTAGGCAACCGCCTCGCAACCGGTATGTTGTTTTGGGATGTGGTTCTCACGCTGCTGTGTCTGAACCTCTCCGCACAATTTCGTATCCAGCTTGAATTG
>CAZLKK010000010.1:2026-27692 GCA_964559995.1 uncultured Chloroflexaceae bacterium | reverse complement strand
GGCTACCAGTAGTCATCGTTCGCAACAGGGTACCGGGTGGCTCATCAGCAGAGAGTTTTTGCGTCTCTGGGGCTTGTCCCATGGCGTTGGCAGCAGGTCCCGTGATCTGGATATTCTGTGCCGATACGTGCAAATCTTGCGTAACTACCGGGCTGTCCGCCGTGCCGAGGGCTTGGGTAGCCCGCTGTTTCAGGGCATTTCGCATATCCGTAGCCGATGATGGTCGGCTATCAGGGTTGAGCGACATAGCCCGGTGGAGCACAGAAGCTACTGTTGGGGGAACGTGTGGGTTGACTTCATTGGCGAGTTTGAGCGGGTCTTGCTGGTTGTTGAGCAAACTTGCCGCACGGGTCAAGGCATCTGGGGGCTTTTCACCAGCCAAAAAGTGGTAGAGAGTCGCCGAGAGCGAATAGAGATCGCTCCGCGCTTCTGGGTCCGACCCCCGTATCTGCTCAAGTGGAGCATAGTTGGGCGTATAGCCTTCTACATTGCCACGAGCAGAGACAGTAGATATATCCCCCAACCCACCGCGTGCCAGACCAAAGTCGAGTAACACAATATCCCCCCGCTGAGTCAGCTTGAGATTTTGGGGCTTTATATCACGATGGATAACCGGGGGGTCCTGAGTGTGGAGATACTCCAACGCACTGAGCAATTGGTCTGCCCAGCGCATAACCCAGGGGACAACCTGAGCGAGGGGAAACCTGCCGCCGCTTCGCTCCATACGGGTTGCCATATCGTCTCCCTCGACAAACTCCATCACGAGAAACTGGCCTGTTTGTTCAAAAAAGTAGTCTATGACTTTTGGTAACGCGGAGTGGCGGAGACGGGCGAGCAGCTTGGCTTCCCGCTCAAAGGCGCGTTGCATGGACTCATCGGTAAATAAGGTTTCTTTGAGAGCCACAAGTGAATGGAGGCGTTGATCTTTCGCCTCATAGACAGAACCCATGCCGCCCTGCCCAATTTGCCGTACAATTTCATAGCGGCCCTGTAGTATGGTCTTGGGAGCTAACATACAAGTCTTTTCTCATTCCTGGATGGGCAAACTTGTTGTACACGGTTGAAAATATCGTCGAGCATTACCTTACATTCCCCAAAAGGGTTCCATTCTGGCGCGTTCCTGTTGATTGCGATACCGTTTACCTGATCTCTACTATTGGCGTATCTTTGGTTTTCCTGACAAAACCTTAGTTCTTTGCTTATCCTACGATGTGCTTGTCCGTTGGCTGTCTGGACTGGAAAACGTAATTCCTCTGGTTTTGCTTCTCGGTTCCGTCTGGCAGTTTCTCTCCGCACATTTGGGCGATAACCACTTGCCCTATGCAAACCAGGAATACTGATCTGCTATCATTGTATCACAGAATTTTCCCCTGTTTGCATTGCCCCTTGAGCTATGCTATTCTTGAGCTACATGTTCTTTGGGTAAAGAGAAAGGGTAACGCTTATGATTATCGTGACAAACCGACTCCATGTCTCTGCTGAATATGCGGCTGAATTTGAAGAACGCTTCCGTCAACGATCCGGCTTGATTGATACTATGCCGGGGTTCATTCGTAATATGGTCTTACGACCTACGTCAGAGGGCGGACCTTACGTTGTGCTGACAATGTGGGAATCCCAAGAACACTTTGACGCATGGACCCAATCGGAAGCATTCAAGAAAGCGCACACTGGTGGGTCTTCCCCCCATGTCTATACAGCCCCCAACCATGTAGAGACCTTCGAAGTCTTGACAGACACTGTATCAGCCAAAGCCTAACGCTTTGTCGTTCCCTTCCCCTTTCCCGTATAGGGCGAGGGGAAACCCCTAACTGTACCCGAAGAGATCAACGCAATCCAACGGCGATTCCGGGCAAATCCACCCGCTGCTATTGCCTCTTAGCCAACTTGCGGGTATTATTTATTGTCATATTATAGCTTCTCGTAGCGATAATCAAAGTCTGATATAGATGACCTATGATACTTTTACCACAAACATGTCTACAAAACCGATATAGTATCGTCAACCTGATAGCCCGTGGGGGGATGGGGGCTGTCTATGAGGCGATAGATCAACGGTTAGGCAACCAAGTTGCCCTCAAGCAAATCTTAGTCAATGACGCAGACTTGCGCGAATGGTTTGAACAGGAAGCTCGCTTACTTGCCAGTTTACAGCACCCATCATTGCCGGTGGTAAGCGACCACTTTTCGGAAGCTGATGATGAGTTTCTCGTTATGCAGTATATCCCTGGCGATGATTTGGGCAAGATGATGGCGGAAGGGAATAACACCTTTGCGCCTAGTGATGTAGTGCATTGGGCAGACCAGTTGCTTGATGCCCTAGAGTATCTGCATGGGCAAAAACCACCCGTGTTGCACCGCGACATCAAACCACGCAACCTCAAACTGACCTCACGCCAAGACATTATGCTGCTGGATTTTGGGTTGGCTCGTGGTTCACAGATGCTCTACAAAGCTGATGGGTCAGGCAAGCATAAACGTATTCTTACTCCCCAATATGCCCCGTTGGAGCAGATACAAGGGGGCGAGGAAGACTCCCGTAGTGACTTGTATGCCCTAGCCGCAACGTTGTACCACCTCTTGACGGGAAAAGCCCCCGCCGATGCCCTGACTCGTGCTGCGGCAGTATTGAGCGAGCAACTTGACCCACTCCGCCCGGCGAATCAACACAACCCCCAAGTACCGCCAGCATTAGCCGTTATTTTGCACCAAGCCATGTCGCACAGCTTGGAGCAACGATTTGCCACAGCTACTGCTATGCGAACTGCCCTGAGTATGGTCCATTCAAGCATGCCCATGGAAAACAATGAAGTCTTCATCAGTAGCAGTGGGCAAACCACCGTCCCGGTCTCCTCCCGGAAAAGTCAACCCAAGACAGCCCAAACGGGAGCAAAACCGGTGGTGTCTATCCCTGCCAATACCCCCGTCTTTATTGTCTCGCGCCATGAACAGAGCCGGTATCAGACGATTAGCCAAGCGTTGGCGGATGCTATGCTCGGTACCCGCATCCTCGTTCGCCCTGGCTTGTACCACGAGAGTCTGGTTATTGAGAAGTCAGTAGAGATTATCGGTGATGGTCCAATGGAAGATATTTTCATTGAAAGTACCGAAGCCCCATGTATTGCTATGCAGGCGGAGTATGCGGTTGTGCGTGGGCTAACCTTACGGGGGCGAGCAGGGATGATCCACAAGGAGCATGTCGCGGTGGATATTCCCCAGGGGCGGCTCATCATGGAAGACTGCGATATTTCCTCGGATACGCAAGCATGCCTAGCCATCCACGGTGCCACTGCTAACCCGGTTATTTGGAGGTGTTTAATCCACGATGGCAAGAGTATGGGGGTGCTGATATATGATCACGGCGAGGGAGTGATTGAAGAGTGCGATATTTTCAGCAATACGGGGGCAGGAATAGAGATAAAGCAGCTAGGTAATCCCTTTATCCGCCGGTGCAAGATACATCATGGTGAGCGTGATGGGGTGTTGGTGCATGATAAAGGCGTAGGCATCATAGAACGTTGCGATATTTTCAGCAATGGACGGGCAGGGGTAGCGGTGCGGCGAGCAGGTAATCCTATCGTTCGCCTTTGCACGTTGCATGACCAACTCAACGGCTATGGGGTGTATGTGCATGATAAGGGTGAGGGGTCTATTGAGGGGTGTAATATCTTTGGCAATTCCAAAGCCGGCTTGGGGATTACGCAAGGGGGCAACCCGCTGGTGCGGCGTAGCCAGATACACCACGAGAAACAGCGGGGGGTCTTTATCTTTGAGTACGGCGAGGGCAACCTAGAACGGTGCTACATTTTGGCAAACGCGGATACCGGTATCACCATAGGGCAGGGGTGCCAACCGACTATACGCCGTTGTCAAATCAATCAGAATGGGTCATATGCTATTCGGGTGTTACCCAATGGCGGGGGCATTGTGGAAGATTGCTCGCTGTCTGGCAATACGCAGGGGGCTTGGGATATAGCCAAGCGTACTTCATTGCACCAACAACGAAATAGCGAATAATCCCCCCCTCATCCTTACAAGGGTGGGTCTGACGGGCAAATTTTCCCCTCTCCCCCCTGCCCCTTTTAGGCGTAGGTTAGGTTGTAGAGGTTGTAGTTCTGTTGCAAGCAACGGCTTTTCCCCCCTATCCCTACCCCGCGTCCCCTGGGGGGAGAAAGGGAACCGGGCATGTGGTTCCCCTGGGGCAGGGGGTTGTTGCATCCCCACACGCGCAGGGGGCAGAAGCGGTACGCAACAACCGTACAATCTTCTGCTCCCCTTAATGAAATTCCCCATTATGACTTGGATAGGCTTTAGCTTCCCTGTTTGACAGCTTCCTTGAGGGTGCTGCTGGCACTAAAGCCAGGAGTACGGGTTGCTGGTATTGTCATCCGCTGCTGAGTCTGGGGATTAACCCCTTCCCGTTCTTTGCGTTCGCGTACTTCAAAGGTGCCAAAGCCAGTCAAGGTAACTTTCTCCCCATCTTTGAGGGTGTCTGTGATAACTTGGATAGCCGCTTCAATAACCTGCTTGGCTACCTTCTGTGATACGCCATCTCCAGCCTGATCTGCAACAGCTTTGATAAATTCTGTCTTTTGCATGGTTTCAAGTCCTCCTAGTATTGCCGTCTTCCCTTTACATAGCGGTAAATAGGGTTTGGCTCTATTACATTTAGCGAAAGATAGCATAGCCCCGTCTCCTTGTCAAGCAGAAAGAAGGCTTTTATGCTGATTGCAAAGCAGCATATGCCGTGTTGCAAGGAGGAATAGCAGGGTAAGGAACTGCAATATTGGATGTTGCTATTGCCCATTAGCAAGCGAAATAACCCTATTTGTTCCTAGCCGTCTTTTGCCTATTTCAACGTATTCTGGCTCTCGTTCAATTCCAATGGAATTTCTCCCAAATGTCTGGGCAACTGCCGAGGTGGTGAAGGTTCCTGAGAAGGGATCGAGGACAGTATCGCCAGGATGGGAACTTGCCAAGATGATGCGTTGCAGCAGGGCAACAGGTTTTTGGGCAGGGTGGGTTTCATATTCTGGCATACGGTAGCGTACACGGGGGATAGTCCAGACATTGCCGGGGACTTTGTGCGTATTGTATGGCGCAGGGGTTGGCTTGCGATAGTCTATCAGTTTGCGTTCTGCGCCGGTGCGGGCAGGCACTTTGATAGCATCAGCATTGAAGGTGTAGCGATGCTTGTCACGCACGCAAAAGAGGATGGGTTCGTAGAGGGAGCCATAATACTTGCGGGCTTGCATCCCGGAGCTATCGTAGTGCCAGACAATGCGCGAGAGAATAGTAAGCTGGTTGCGTAGGTGGAGGTCAAAGTAGGGCATGGTTTGGGTAGATGCCATGAGATACAGGCTGCCATGCGGGGCGAGTTTTTGGACACACAGGTCTAGCCAAGCATAACACCATGCAAGGTAGCTCTCTTCCGAGTCCCAATGCTCTTTTGTGCCATTGTAGACTTTGCCAATATTGTAGGGGGGGTCTATAAAGATAAGGTCTAGGCTACCATCGGGGATAACCGAGGAGAGCGCGTGGAGCGCGTCTCCCTGGATAATGGTATGTTCAGAGGTGGATACTGTGGGGGTAGTGAAGGATGTTTGCATAGGATAGATACCGGGGCTTGGGTAGGATTACTGCCCCAATGGAAGTCGGGCTAGGTCGGGAGCCAAGCCAATGTAGCTTTCTGGCGAAAGGGCATGGAGTTCTTCCCGAACGGCGGGGGGTAGGTCTAGGCTGTCTATGAAGGTGTGCAGGTCGTCTTGGGTCGGGGTGTGTCCACGGGTGAGCTTTTTCAAGGTTTCGTAGGGTTCGGGGTAGCCTTCGCGCCGCAGGATAGTCTGGATGGCTTCTGCCAAGACTTCGGGGTGTTGTTGGATGTCGCGCTGGAGCTTGTCCCGATTGACGGTAATACGGCTGAGACCGCGGAGTATGCGCTGGTAGGAAAGCAAACTATAGCCAAACGCCGTCCCGATATTGCGTTGTACCGTGCTGTCGGATAGGTCACGCTGGAGGCGTGATATGGGCAGTTTGCGACTGAAAAACTCCAGTAGGGCGTTGGCAATGCCGAGATTACCCTCGCTGTTCTCAAAGTCTATCGGGTTGATTTTGTGGGGCATAGTTGAGGAGCCGACTTCTTCAGCTTTGGGTTTCTGGAGCAGGTAGTCATCGCTGATGTACCGCCAGATGTCTTGGCACAGGTCAAGCAAAAGAGTATTGGTACGCTTGAGGGTGTCACAGAAGGCGGCAATGGAGTCGTGTGGCTCTATCTGGGTCGTGAGCAAGATAGGCTCAAGGTTGAGCGAACGGATAAAAGCCCGGCTAAAGGCAAACCAATCTACGCTTGGGTAGGCGATGTAATGGGCAGCAAAGGTACCCGTAGCACCGTTTAGCTTGCCGGTGAAGGGCAGATTGGACAGATCATTGATGACGCGATGGAGCCGATGGACAAAAAAAGCCAATTCCTTTCCCATCGTGGTAGGCGTGGCAGGCTGTCCGTGGGTACGAGCAAGCATAGGCGTGTCAGCTTCAGCTTGCGCCATTTCCCACACATGAACGTGGAGCTCCTTGAGCGCGGGGATGAGGACGGTGTTTCGCGCTTCTTGGATGATGAGCGCGTAGGCTAGGTTGTTGACATCTTCGGAGGTGAGGGCAAAGTGGACTGCCTCGCTATAGGTGCTCAAGTTGAGTTTGACGAGTTGCTCGCGTATCCAGTACTCCACCGCTTTGACATCGTGGTTGACCTTGCGGTCCCATTCGGCGATCTCTTGGGCGTATTCTGGGGTAAACGTGGTATACAGAGCGCGAAGGCGAGCTTGGGATTCGGGCGGGAGCGGCGGTATGAAGGTGATGTCGCCTACGCGGGAAAGCAGGATGAGGTATTCTATTTCCACCCTGACTCGGTAGCGGAAGAGGGCGGCTTCACTAAAGTAGCCCTGGAGTTCTTGCATATCTTTGTGATAGCGTCCGTCAAGGGGGGAGAGGGCGTAAAGGTTGTTGGTTTGTGCTTGCATACGGGTTTCCTATTTTGCTTGTCTGTCAGCTGTTGGTTATTGCTTGCTAGGGGTAGATGATAGCAGATATGGGGGGGATAGGCAACTTTGGTGGGGGAGATTCTTTTC
Source organism: uncultured Chloroflexaceae bacterium (assembly GCA_964559995.1). GTDB lineage: Bacteria > Chloroflexota > Chloroflexia > Chloroflexales > Chloroflexaceae > JAAUSY01. Next base: position 20,568 of record CAZLKK010000010.1, on the reverse strand, counting down.
CCGCATCATACGTTGTTTCCCCGCTCCCCCCTGCCCCCGCTCCCATTCCAGGGCGAGGGGGTGCCGCCCCTGCCCGACCCCCTTCTCCCGCGTAGTGGGCGAAGGGGCAGGGACAGGGGACCGGAAATACCGGGAAGACCACTTTTTCCCCGTGGTGAGGGGCAGGGGACGAGATTAGTCGAGGTCAAGTGCTCGTGAGACGCGACTACGGGCATCCTGTCCACGCGAGCGATTCTGCTGGTGCCGCTCATCCATTGCGTCAATGAGACCCTTGCCGCCTTCTTTCGCATCAAACATATGCAACCCAAACTGTTGGGAGAGTTTCTCGCACACATGGATACCCCGCACACTATGTCCCGTGTTGTTGAGCGGCGGCGAAAAGATGCCTATGCCGCCCTGGTTGGGAACCACCGCAAAAAGCCCCCCACTAATACTACTCTTGGATGGCAACCCCACCCGATACGACCACTCACCGGTAAAGCCATGCATACCACTGGTATACATAATACTTAGCACATCTCTGATATAGGAGTCTGAGATAGCCCGTTCACCAGTTATCGGGTTGATGCCCTTATTTGCCAGGGTCGCAGCCATCGTTGCAATATCCCGACACGTTACCTGGACCACGCTCTGTTGAAAGAACAGGTCAAGTGTTTCTTCTACATCCTCTCGAATAATCCCATTATCCAGCAACAGATAGGCTAGGGCGCGGTAACGGTGTCCCATCAAGCGGCTAGAGACAAATGCCGGGGTATCTACCTGTACGTCATGCCCAATATAGTGCTGAAACATCTTGAGCAGTGCATTTAAACGGGCAGTTTGATTCTCCCCTTTGATCATACTGACGTTGACCATTGCCCCGACATGCAGCATGGGATTTTGCAAACGACAAGACTCCTTATCAGAGAGAAGCGCATCAAAGCTATCTTGGGTAACTTCAACGCCAATTTTTGCCAATACTTGCTCGCGCCCATAGGTATCGAGCGTTAGCCCATAGAGAAAAGGCTTAGCAAGCGATTGGATGAGAAAGGGTTTGTTGCTATCGCCCACTTCGTACACCTTACCAGTCGTATCCACCACACAGATACCAAACAAATCAGGACTCATTTTTGCCAATTCCGGGATAGTCGAAGCAATAATCCCTTCGTTTAGAGGCTTATATGTTTGGTATAGCTCGTTGAGGACAGTCCGAAACGGCGATGTTTTGGTCTTGAGTCCGTGGACGAGTGTTGAGAGATCATCGTGTTCTTTTGTCATAGCATTAGGCTCCTTATGCCTTGAGATAAACAGGGTTTTCCTGACGTATCAGCAAGCGATTATTCCTCAGACTCCGTTGTATCTGTTGTACCTTTTGATTGTTGGGCAATAGCTTTGCCGCGCTGACGCAAATCGCGGGCTTTTGCTCGTAAATCTTGGAAGAAGTCTGTATCGACAATATCGCTGACTTCTTTTTGCTTTTTCGATTCGTCAATTTCAATACGCAGCTGTTGGATTTCCTGCCGCAGTTTCTGCTCCCGTATGTAGGATTCAAATGCAGCGACAGCAAGCGAGGAGAACGATTGCATCATCTGTTGCAGGTTGCTATCAAAGGCGATGACTTCTTGCGTTTCGGTATCTTGTGGATTGGCGAGTTGCATAATGCCCAAAACCTCTTCCTTGTTGTTCTTCAAGGGGATAGCAAGGACAGAAAGCGTCTGGTAGTTTATGCTTGCATCGTATTCAAGAATATGCGAGAAATCATAACTTTGGGATTCTCGGATATTGCTCACATTGACGGTCTCGCCAGTATGAACCGCGTAGGAGGCAATCGTCATCTTGTAGTCCCCTTCAGTCTGCGCTGTTGTGGGTAGTTCTAGCGGGGCTGTATCAACAGGGGTTTGGCTTGTGCCGCCGAGGTTGATGTCTTTTGAGGTAATGCGTATCATGACGGGGCGGAGGTTGCCATTTTCGCGCAGGAAGAGGGTACCACTGTCGGCGTGGCAGTATTTCATCGCCTCAACCAGCATGTTTTCCATCAGACGGTTAAAATCCCGTTCAGAGGAGAGCGCAACACCGATAGGAATAACTACGTTGAGCAAATCATCTGCGCGTTTTTTCTCTTTCCGTATCTGGAGCAGGGTATCGCGGAGTTTGGCGGTCATGCTGTTGAAGGTCTCGGCAAATACGCCTATTTCATCCCCCGATTCCACCTTTGCTACCGCGGTGAGTTCACCACTGCGTATCTCTTTGGCAACGGCGGTGAGGCGGCGGATGGGACCGGCGATGATAGCTCGCAAGAAGAACGCCAACCATAGCCCAAGTATCAACGCCACCACGCCAGAGCTAATCGTCTGCCAACGCGCTATAGCAAGCCCTTGTCGCCCTTGATTGAGGTCATTCTGGAGGGCAAATTGCTGGCTTTCGGTCATTTCTAGCAAAATTTGCTGCATTTCTGCGGTGAGTGGCTCTACTTCGGTGGTGAAGAGGAAGAGGTCTCTGCGCCATTCATAGTTATCTGTTTCTAAGACGGTAAATATCTCTTCTGGTACCTGGCTAATAAATGATTCGCGTTCTTCAGCTATGACTTCAAGCATTTCTTGTTGGTCATTGGTGAGGTTAGCCTTTTCCGCAATGAGGTTATTCCAGTCGCGGTTATTGAGTTCCAGGTTTACCTCATACTCATAGGAGCGAAAGTTGGTATTGCGTGTGGTGACGTAGCCACGCAGCCCGGAGATCATCGCAGCAAATGAGCTTTGAAACTTTGCCATATCTCGCAAAAGCTCGTTGTTTCTGACAGAAGGATCACGTTTGGCTTGGTCTTCAATCATCTGATTGATATTGATGAGGACATTCCCCCCAAGCGTCACCCCTTCGGTGTTGAGCCAGTTGTAGGCGGGTTCTCGTGCCATTTGGTCATTGCGAAGGGCAAACAAGGTCTCTGGCAAATTTGCCCATGCGTCAAAGGCTTCTTCAAGTTCTAGCAAGCGTTCTTTGTTTTGGGGGTCAAACCCAGAGGAAAGTTCATCGAGATGGTCAAGGTCTTGGCGAAAGGCGGTTTCTGCTTCCTCATAGCTGGTGAGGAATTGCGGGTCGCCGAGAGCCAGATACCCCCGCACTGCCCCAAACATTCGCAGGAGGTCGGCTTGGGCACCGGAGGAGGCAAGGGCTACGGGAACACGGAGGTCGCCAGTGCGGTTAATGGTCCTGATAGCCCCGGCACCGGCAAGGTAGCTTGCACCCGCGACAAAGAGGGTCAGCACAATCATGATGCCAAACCCCATTGTGAGCTTGCTGCCTATGTTGATGTTTTTCACTATCCCCCGCTGGGGTGGACTTGCCATTTCCGTATGTTCTGGTTTGTCTATCGTCATGGCGTATTGGTTCTCCTCCAGTCTTTGATATTCCACACTTCTGCATCCCAGGGTGTCGTCTCCACGCCTTCTAGCTCCTTGCTCACGCCTGATACATTGGCGATATGTACCACAACGATTTTGGCGACATCCTCAACAAAGATGTCGTTCATTTGCACAAAGAGATCGTGGCGTTGCTCTTCGTCAAACTCGGTGAGAGATTGTTCTTGCAACTTATCATACGCTGGATTGCACCATCGGGATAGGTTGAAGCCATCCAGCCAGTTGGTTTCTTCTCGTGGTATTTGGTCACACTTCCACCAGCCAAAGTAGTCGCTTGGGTCGCGGGTGTCCATCGTTATATCATAGGCTTGGAGATCGGCACGAAACCGCTCTGTGGTGTCGGGATTACTTGTGTCTCCACTAAAAAAGACACTTGAATCAACGATCTTGAGTTCTACTCGTATTCCAAGAGATTCTAGCTCATCTTTGATAATTTCTTGTATTTCCTGAAACAGGGGGTTGACGAGAGTTTGAAAGAGAACCCGCATTTCTTCGCCATCTTTATCCCGAAGGCCATCATCGTTGGTATCTTTCCAACCGGCTTCGTCAAGCAGTTGACGGGCTTTATCGGGATCATACGGGTACATATGGGCATCAGAACGATATTCCTCTGGAGCTACCAAAATGTTACTGGTAGCTCGAGCTCCGCGCCCATAGATTATTTCGGCTATTTTCTCGCGGTCTATGGCATAGGCAAACGCCTGCCGTACTTTCTTATCACTGAAGAAAGGGTGAGGATGATCAAGCGTTGAGTTGTGGTCAGGGTCGGTAAAATTGACATCAATGACAATGATACGACTGCCAAAGTTTATCAAAACTTCAGCTTTTCCTGCTTGCTCCATCTCTTGTAATTGTTCATCGGTTATCTGGAGGTTATAGGCATAGTCTGCTGTGCCATCCTCAAAAACCGAACGGGCAGCTTGAATAGCAGTACCACCACCACGTAGGATAACTTTACTGAAATAGGGTTTGTCCTCCTCACGGAAATACGCATTTGGTTCAAACGCTATATTATACGTCTCTACAAGATCATTCCCCAAAAATAAGACCTCTTGTGGCTTAAAGGAAACGACCCGGTAAGGTCCTGTTCCTACCGTATCACCATCATTTACCCCCCAGTTTGCCGGTGCTTCACGGGCATTTTCATTGGTATAGTCCGCAAATTTATGTCGGGGGATAATCATTCCTGTAAGCCCCACAAAGGGGGTTGACCAAGCAGCAGTAGATTGTTTGAAGGTAATTTTTACCGTATAGTCATCTATGGCTTCTACTTGGTCTACCGATGCATAGGCAAATGCAGATAAACTGCCAACATCTGGATTAGTAACATATTCATACGTAAAGACGACATCATCCGCCGTGAAGGGGATGCCATCTGACCATTGCACATCTTCGCGCAATTTCCATGTCACTGATGTTCCATCTTTAGCAACACCACCATTCTCAAGCGAGGGGATTTCTGCTGCTAAGAACGGTATGAGATGACCCTCTTTGTCAAAACTGGCAAGTGGCTCATAGATAATACGGCTCGCTTCCATATCTTTATTCCCAGAGGAGAGATGGGGATTTAGGATAGTTGGAGATTCATAGTAGACAAGGTTCAGGGTTCCCCCAGACCCACGCCCGGTTTCTGGTTTTGGTGTGGGGCTAGGGGTTGCGGTTGGGGCTATTTGGGTATTTGATGACACAAGGGTACTACATCCACTTATCACGAGTGTGATAAGGAGAAATAGAACCAGTAATAGGTTATTTGGTCGGTACGTAAGATTCTTGTCTTTCATTGTCGCGTTGTCTTACCCTCCTGAAAGGTTATTTGGTGTCGCCTCCATATTGGTTTCGGAATTGAGCAACCAGCGGTTCAGGCAAGGTGTACTGTTCACAATGGAATCGTGCTCCTCGGTATTGCATCTGTTGCAAAATAGTATAGTGTTGGACACTCATATCCTTCTCGATATACCCCGTTGTCGGGGAAAGATGGGGATAACGTGTCGTAAGCAACCCAGAAAACATACATCCCATAAGCGTATCTGGACTATGCCGGGCAAACGTTTCCCGGTAGGGTGAAGGCAACGTTTGTTGTGCTCTACGGGGATAATATTTAGTTGCAAGGACCGGTTGTGGTGTCTGGAGTGCTCCTCCCTCTGTGAATAGTATATCATACTGCTGCTCGAACCGGCGACACGCTTGGTCTGGATTGAAACAATGGGGGGCAGAATCATCTACGATGAGTGTCCCTGGGGCGATCTGGTCTATGTCCAATACATCAGGCATATTGGTAGCCCCCACAATAAGCGTTGCCTCATAGAAGGGGGATGGGACCCTGCTAGTGGATTCCAAAATAGCGATCTCGCCAGCATAGCCTTGCTCACGTAATTCTTTAACGATGGTTTCAAGTTCTTGGCGTTTGCTATACAGGTCACAGAGCAAGAGTTTGCGGGGATGGGGCAAAACCGCAATCATTAACCGCAGGGTTGCCAACCCAATAGAACCTAATCCAAGAAACCCAACACATTCGTTAGTTGCTGTTCGGTTGCTTTCTTCAAGCAATCGTTGTATCGTTAGGACAACAGCACTAGTTGTTGTTGCGTGGCCTGTCGTGATAGCCGGGAGATCAGGATATTCTGCAAAGAGTGGCAACAGATCGCGTCCAAAGTTTGTAGCCGATGGGATTAAGCCGGTGAGTGCGACAATCCGTGCTCCCAAGAATTTTGCTAATACCAGCGATTCGTGAATACGCTGTATCGTTTGTTGCTTATCATGATACAACTGATTTCCGAAAAGTGGCAGGCTAATATTCGCAATGCTCCCCAAATGGGTTTCGTAGCTTTCATCAAACACAACTTGATTATCGTACCAATCGTGGATAATCTCCTCTTGGGTGATAGGGCTAGTAGCTTCTGGAAAGCTAAGGGGTAGGTCGCCAGGGGGCAAATAGCTCAATGCTGCTGCGTCTACCCTCTGAATCTTCCCTGTGGCAAAGAGCGTCAGCATTGGGCTTTGCTCAACCTTTAGCGATTCGGTAGTAAGCAGGCAAACAACATCCTCGTTGCCTGTTTGGGTAAGGTTTTTTGGGGCAGCGGGTGGTGAAGATTGCTCTTTTTGTGGGGGTTGCTCCAACTTTTCTCTCAGAGAAGCAATGGTTGGATATTGGAATATGTCGCGTACTTGGAGCGGCATATTGAGCGTGGTAGCTATTCGTGAGACCAATTGCATCACTTGAAGCGAATGTCCGCCTAAGTGGAAAAAATTGTCGTGAATACCCACTTGGTCAATTCCCAGGATGTCTTGCCAAAGGGCAACAAGCGTTTCTTCCATTGGAGTACGTGGGGGGACATAGACGTGTTCTACCTGACGGCGACTGGTATCTGGTATGGGCAGGGCTTTGCGGTCTACTTTTCCATTTGGCATAAGTGGCAGGGTGTCAAGGAGCATATAGACCGAAGGCATCATATAGGTGGGTAATTTCGTTTCTAAGTGGTGACGTAGGGTGTTAATGATTGTTGTCTCATCCTTATCTGTTGCTTGGGGCAAGATATAGGCAACAAGTCGGGTATTGCCTGGAGAATCTTCGCGGACTATGACCAGTGCATGATGTACGAGTGGATGTTGACTTAGCAGGGTTTCTATTTCTCCCAGCTCTATGCGAAAACCACGAATTTTTACCTGATAGTCTGTCCGTCCAAGATATTCTATTTGCCCATCTGCAAGATAACGGGCGAGATCGCCGGTACGGTAGAGGCGATTATTTGAGTCATCATCGAAGGGATTTTGTAAAAACCTTTCGTTTGTTAATTCAGGACGATTGTGGTAGCCACGAGCAACGCATGCCCCTCCTATGTAGAGTTCTCCAGATATACCAATAGGGACTGGTTGGAGAATATTATCCAAAATGTAGAGGTACTGATTGGGCATCGCATACCCAATGGTAATACGACTTTGGTCGGGAGTGATGTGCATAATCGTATTACAAATAGTTGTTTCTGTGGGTCCATAACTATTCCAAAGTTGTTTGCATCGGGACAAGAGCTGCTGCGCGAATTCCCATGACAAGGCTTCACCACCGCTCACAATGAGCATATCAGATTTCCCTTGCCAACCGGATTCTACCAAAAGCCGCCATGTTGCAGGCGTTGCATGCATCCATGTAGTATTTGTTTCGGCAATGGTCCTTGCTAATTGGTTGCCATTCATCATCATTTCTTGGTTGGCAATAACGAGTCGAGCACCATTGGTTAGAGAAAAGAAGGTATCTTCTACTGCTATATCAAATGCTGGTGTGGTAACAGCTAGAACGGTGTCATACTCATTAATCCCACAAACATTCTGGAGACCAGTTATCATATTGACAAGCATCCGATGTTCTATCAGTGCGCCCTTTGGTTTGCCCGTTGAGCCAGAGGTGTAGATGATGTAGACCAATGAGTCGGGGGTTGCTTGGCAGGTAGGTGGCGTAGTTGGGTATGTTGCGATGGGTTGCCAGTCGGTATCCAGACAAACAGTATGGTATGCAGGTGGGGGAAGTTGGCTGCGGAGATGGTGTTGGGTGATGAGAATACCCACCTCGGCATCATCTAACATAAAGGCTAGGCGATCTTTGGGGTAGGTGGGGTCGAGGGGGAGATAGGCTCCGCCTGCTTTGAGTATGCCAAGTAGCCCAATGATCATATCTAGCGAACGTTCTACCGCAATAGCGACAATCGTTTCTGGTTGCACCCCTAGTTGTTGTAGGTGATGGGCAAGTTGATTACTACGCTCGTCAAGCTCGCGGTAGGTGAGGGATGTATCTTCAAAGATAACCGCGATGTTGTCGGGGGTGCGCTGTACCTGTTGCTCAACTAGTTGATGGATACACAACGTATCGGGATAGGGGGTTTGGGTATCGTTCCACTCGGTCAGGATAAGGGAGCGTTCTTTTTCGGTCAGCATAGGGAGCAGGGAGACGGGTTGGTCTGGATTGCTGGCGGCACTGGCGAGCAGTTGCTCAAAGTGCTGTGCCATACGGCGTATAGTAGACTCGTCAAACAGATCAGTATCATACTCCCAAGCAGACACTAACCCCGAAGTTCGCTCTTCTATCAAGACAGATATATCAAACCAACTCCCGCCGCTATTCATCTCTAGGTGTGTGCCATAGACATTATGCAGTTGCAGCCCGGCGAGGGGTTCTAGCTCCATTGCCAACGCCACCTGAAACACCGGGTGGTAGCTCAAGTCTCGCTCTGGTTGGAGGGCTTCAACAATACGTTCAAAGGGGACATCACGATTGGCATAGGCTTCGAGGGCTGTTGTGCGTACCTGTTGGAGCAATTCCCGGTAGGTTGGGGTAGCATCAAGGTTGATGCGAAAGACGAGATTGTTGACCAAGAAGCCAATGAGGTTTTGTACCTCTTCTTGGTCCCGTTCTACAACGGGCGAACCGATGAGGATGTCGGTTTGTCCCGTTGTGCGGGCGAGCAAGATGGCATAGACTGCAAGAAATGCCATAAAGAGGGTTGTCTGTTCCTCTTGGTTGATACGTTTCAGCATCTCTAGGGAGTGGGGCGATATAGCCTGGCGAACAACCGACCCATTGAGTTGTTGTATGGGTTGGCGGGGGTAGTCGGTGGGCAGTTGTAACAAGGATGGGCTGCCGGCAAGGTGTTGTTTCCAATAGTCCAACTGCTTTTTGACGGTATCACTCTGCAAAAATGCCCGTTGCCAATAGGCATAGTCTGCTAGTTGTATTGGCAAATGGGGGAGGTCTGGCTGGCGGTGAGTCGTATAAGCGGTGTAACATTCTGCCAACTCTCGATAGAAGACCCCATAGGACCAACCGTCTGTGACAGCGTGGTGAATGTTCAGGATGAGGATGTGGTCTTCTGCCGTAAGGCGCAGCAGATGACAACGGATAAGCGGGGCTTGGGTTAAGTCAAAGGGCTGTTGGACAATTGTTGTTACGAGCTTGTCGGCTTCTGTTTCGCGGCTATCTGCTGCAATGTGGCTCAAGTCAGTAGTGCCGAGCGTGATATGGAGTTCAAGATGGATGACTTGTATTGGCTTGCCATCGTGGGCAGCAAAGGTTGTCCGCAAACTCTCATGCCGTTTGATCAACACATTGATACTGCGCTCTAATGCTGCGATATTGAGTGGACCTGTCAAACGCAATGCCGCCGGGCTATTGTAGGCGAGGTTGTCTGGCTGTATTTGGTGAATAAACCACACGCTTTCTTGCGTTCCCGTAGTTGGAATAAGATCGGTGCGTTCCGCAGGGTGCAGTGGGGGGTAGTGCATTGGGAGTGGTTCTGCTTGTACTTGTGTGATGTATTCAGCAAGATTGGCGATGGTTTTTGCTTCCAAAAAACTTCGTAGGGGAATAGCAACCGCTAATTGATTGGCTATTTGTGAGATAATCTGAATGGCAAGCAGCGACTCCCCACCAAGCGCGTAGAAGGTATCGTGAATACCAACCGGCTCAACCCCAAGTGTCTGCGACCAGATAGCGGTAAGCTCTTCTTCAACTTGGTTCCGTGGCGGTGCATATTCTTGGTCAGACTCCATCATGAATTTTGTTGGGATTGGGAGTGCCCGTAGATCAATCTTATTATGCACCGTCATTGGGAAAGCATCCATGAAGACAAATGCCGCAGGAATCATATAGTCTGGGAGATGGTGTTGTAAATGTTGGCGCAGGGTGCGTTTTAGTTCAAGCTCCGATGTCCTATCCTCGCCCAATGCTGTTTGGTCATTGAGGAGAATATACCCAACTAACCTGTGGACATTTGAGCGGATAGTCCGAACGACTACGGTTGCCTCGCGTACTATTTCCATCTGACGGAGCATCGTTTCTATTTCACCTGGCTCGATACGATAGCCGCGTATTTTGATCTGGTGGTCTATGCGTCCGAGAAATTCTATTGTTCCATCTGGAAGATAACGAGCCAAATCGCCGGTTTTATGGAAATAGTCTTGATCGTGTTCGCTAAAGGGATCGGGAATGAATCTCTCTGCGGTGAGTTCTGGACGGTTAAGATAGCCACGGGAAACTCCCATACCCCCAATATACAACTCGCCAGGAATCCCCACAGGTACGGGTTTGAGGTCATCGTCAAGAATATATGTTTGGGTGTTGTCTATTGGTTTGCCAATGGGGACACTGGCAACGTAAAGGTCTGATGGTGTGGTAGGTGGGGGGGTATATATCGTAGAAGTAATTGTTGCCTCTGCTATCCCATATGCATTCATCCAATTGACTTGGCTATAGGTTTGCCATATTGCCAGATAATCAGGCAATGCCTTTTCGCCACCCACAATGACTAAACGCAAGTTGGATGGAATAGACGTATGATGGGTCTCGAGTTCAACAACCCATTGATGCCAATAGGATGTAGGGATATTGAGGATGGTAATGTTGTGCTCAATAATAAACTTGTGAAACTCTTGGGTTGGGGTCAGTAATTCCTCTGGTCGTAAGATAAGGGCTGCTCCACTGATAAGCGTGGGGAGTATTTCTTCTAAGGAAACATCAAAACTGATAGAGGCAAACTGGAGGGCGCGATCTTTCGCGTGGAGGTTATAGTGCTTGATGATAGCAAGGTTATGGTTGAGGACGGCTCTATGCGGTACCATCACGGCTTTGGGTCTGCCGGTTGAACCAGAGGTAAAGATGATGTAGGCGAGATTATCTTGCGTCACGGCGCACGGCGGGGTATGGGTTGGCTCTTGCTCAATTGCCTTCCATGTCTGCTCCAACACCATAGTCGTTGGGGTATTGACGGGGAGTTCATCGGCATAGGATGGCTGCGTGATGACAACCACCGGCTGGCTTTCCTCTAGTAACACCGCCAACCGTTCGCGGGGGTACTCTGGGTTAAGTGGCAGATAGGCTCCACCGGCTTTGAGCGTGGCGAGGAGAGCGACAATCATTTCCAGCGAGCGGTCTAAGCAGATACCGACTAGGGTTTCTGGAGCAACGCGGTGGCGTTGCAACAAATGGGCAAGTTGGTTTGCCCGTTCGTCAAGCTGGCGATAGGTGAGTTGGCGCGACCCCTGAACGACAGCAATGGCGTTGGGGGTCTTGTGGGTTTGTGCTTCTATCAGATGATGGATGCACTGGGTAGTTGGTATATCGGCTTGGGTTTGGTTCCATTCTTTGGTGATTTGGTTGTATTCCGCTTGGGTGAGGAGCGCAATGTCCTTTAACGCTTTTTCTGGTGGTTCTACCAGATTGCCCAGGAAGGTCTCAAAATGATGAAACAGGCGGGTTGCGGTGGGGGTATCAAACCTATCTGTATGATAGCACCAAGTTAATGTCGTGGGAGTAATGATTATCGTCAATATGTTGTCTGGTGGGGGAGTATAGGCTTCCGGGTTTTGGGGGTTGTGGGCAATGATCAGGGCTTGCAACGGGTTGTGCTCTGCGGGTTGTCGCCGGTCTCTCGCCGTCAGGAAGGGGAACGGATAGGCTACGAGCGTGTGTGAGTCGGGGGGGGAGGTAGCCAGAGAGGGCTGCTGTATCATCTGGTGGACATAGGCAAACGACCACGAACTGTCTAGTTCAACCCGCAGGGGATGACAACATTGGGTTATGTCTGCGTTGGGGGGAATATAGCCAATATCAAAGTAGCACATATTGCAAAGGCGGAAGAGGTAGGCTATGCTTGCGGACAACAGGGTATCTTCCAGACTTCCGTCATACCGTCTCTGGATACGTGGCAGGAGGTCCTGGGTAAGGGTGAGCGTTCCGATGGTCTGCGTAGTATCATAGTGCGGACAAGAATCTTGCATGGTTCTAGCTCCTCAATTCAATCATACAAATAAAGTACGTCACATTCTCTCGTACATTCCTACAGTCTTACAGTATTATTCAAACTGATCAAAGAGTTTGTGCAATTCGCGTGGTCGGCTACGGGTCAGGTCTGCAATACGGCTATTGGCTTCTCGTAGCCGTTGGCTCAACACGCTGATCAATTCCAGCGACAGGTTGGGGTGCTGGCGGGCTAGGGCAATGAGTGGCTCACGCTGGAGGCGCAAGATCATCGTATCCTGTATGGCTGTCGCAGCGGTTGAGCGTTCAATGTTATCAAACAAACTTTCTTCGCCAAAATAGGCATGCGCTTCCATCGTAGCAAGCCGCGCAAAATACCCGGTGCGCTTCTCCTGCTCAATAGCCACCTTTCCACTAATGACCATATAGAGCGTTCCGCCTGGTTCTCCAGGGCTAAAGATGCGCGTATCTGAAGGGAAAAACTGTTCTTCACAGACTGTAGCCAACACCTTGAGCTGGTCTACCGTCATCCCTTGAAAGAACGGAACTCCTTTCAGAAAAATAATTCGTTCAATAGTAGAAAGCATGGTTTCCTCCTCCTGTTCATCTAATCTGTCTGTAATGATACGTCCTTGTATCTGCCGATTGGCTGCATGGGCAGCAAGACGGACATCCTTATCGGAGTCTTTCAACGAACGATGAATCATCGTCTGTATTTGCTCTAGCGAGAGTATGTCACCGTTGTTGGGAGACAAGTTTGTGCTGTCCTTTTTCTTCTCATGGTCTCCTATGTCGGTAAGTGCGCCAAAAATATCGCCCTTTTTGCGTCGAGCATTGCCCCCGTTTGGGTTGCTTTGGGAAGCAGTAGGGTGTTTGCACGAGATGCCAATTTCTCCAAGAGCAAACGTCATCATGGTGCGTAACCAAGCAGAGTTGTTCTTGTTCATCATGTGTTCAACGGCATCATGGGCTTTTACTGGCATAAGCCCCCACATCTCTCGGCTCATCTCAAGTAAGGTTTTTGGCTCTGCCTCCGGGTCAAACAACGGTTCAATAAGCCAGACCATTTGGGGAGAAGTCAAGGATTCTAAGGCTTCTATGGCGTTCGCCCGGATATGGGCTTCTTCGCTGCGGAGAGCATCTATGATGACCTTTACGGTACCTTCTTTATGGATAGTCGACAACAAGTAGAAGACTTCTTCAAGAAGGTCTTGGGTGTGTTCCCGCATAGCACTGAGCATCACCTCTACACTGGACAGATGGGCGTAAGGTCGCAGGGCTTCCATACGTCCAAGAATTTGGTAGATAGTCAAGAGCGTGTCATTGATTAAGGATTGCAGCAGGGGTTCAAACTGTTCTCGGTTGATACGGTTTAATACCACTGCTGCCATACGCTGTATTTGCGGTTTGGGGTTGCCAAGTTCTTTTTGGAGTGTGGGTAATACCGTCTTGCCCAATGTGGGTAATGCCATCTGCTCATCCAATTGTTTTTGGTACAGCGGATCGCTGGTATTTTTGGCAGATTTTTGGATACGGACATATTTGTCCATCCACTCCTTCCCCACTTGTGCCAGCGTATCTACCGCAGTGGCGCGTACTTGGGAACTATCGTCTGTTAGGGCTTTGAGAAAGACTTTGATAGAACTTTCATGGTTGATTTTCCCCAAGACTATCAGAGCAGAAATGCGGACTCGCTCCACCGGGTCATCAACTTTGTTGCTCATATGCTCTGTAACCAATGCGGTGATGTCTTTGGGGATGTGCTTCTTGAGCAGAGACTCAAACGTTAGGGCTGCTTCAAGCCGTACCTCATCCGATGGGTCAGAGAGGGCTTCGGTAATCTGGATGATATAGTCGTATTCTTGGGTATTGCCCAACACCCGAATAGCCCGCGCTCGTTGCTTGGGATGGGGGTCATGCAACATCTCCGCAAGGGTTTGTTTGGCTATGTCCGAGGATGACGAGTCGTTACTTCGCAGCAGCGGGATGAGGGCATGGGTACGCACCTCTACATCCGGGTCTTCTAGCATGTTTTGGACGATATTCAGGTAGACGGGATCATCTTCATCAAACACATCTTCGAGTCCATCAAGGGCTGCCTGGCGCACTTCAGCATCTGGGTCGGTCAAAAAGTCGGTATAGAGTTGGCGTATCATATCGCTTCGCATATCCTCAGCATTGAGCATACGAAGAATAGCAGAGCGGGCTTGGGGGCTGGTGGCTTCGCGTACTATCTGTCCAAGCATTGGGATTGCTTCATTGCCACCGATCATAATCATCAATTTGGCAATAAAGATGGTAAATTTGTCGTCAGTACTTTCTTCTATCGTCTTGTGCAGCCATTGGAGCGTTGATGGGTCACTGATTGGCAGACTAGTGGCTTCTTGGGAGAGCAAGAAGGAAAAATCCTGCTCTTCCAGCATGGTAATCAAGGTCTTTTTGTACTTGCGGCGTATGATAATGGTACTAGAGAAATAGAGTATAGCAAAGATACTAATGAGCAGTGGCAAGAACCACGTCCCAGGAATAACCGGTACTAGCAGCAGGATAATGCCCCCGGCAAAAGCCCCAATGTGAAAGACAAACCCACTGATAAAGGCGCGTGCGCGACCTTTGAACCGTAGGGGGACGGCATTGTAGATGAGGCTGTCTGTCAGGTAGCCAACGGAGGTAAAAAACCGGTCTCGGTTGAAGTAGGCAAGGGCAGCGGTGGGCAGTCCGGGGAATAAGACGAGACCACCACAGATAGCAAGATTGCCAATAGGAAAGATGAGATTGGCATTGCCTATGCCGATACGGTTAATAATGCGGCTCAAGAAAAAGAGCTGAAACGGCAGCATAATGAGGTTGCTTATCCCAACGATCATCCCAATGATGTTGGCTATCTCCGCTGTTGTCTGGAGATTATTCAGAAACAAGGCACTGGTCTGGTATTCCAAAAACGCCATCAGCATCATGACCAACAGGGTAGCTACTGCCATCCAGCGGAGCAAGGATGATTGCAAGACGTACTGGAAACCTTCTTGGATATTGGCTAGGTAAGAACTCGTGGTATCTTGGTTGACATATTGGTTCTGAGGTGTCGGTACGGTTTCTTGCTGACCAACGAGGTTTTGCTGAATATCCACTAGCTGCGGTCCATAACGGACAATGGCTAGGGTGATCACCAACGACAAAAGCCAAATGATAATGATTGCCTGGGGGGAAAAGAGCAAGGTTAAGATAGGAAGACTTAGCCCCCCAACAATAGCCGCAACGATGACTGCTGTACTTAATACGGGGACTAGTCGTTTGGCAGATCGGGTATCCATAAAGCCATTCGCATAGGTATACCAATGGGTGGCAAAGGTTTCATCCAAGACAATGATGAAAAAATAGAGCAGGGGAAAGGCAAGAAAAACGAGGTGGAACCCAAGCAACGCGATACCAAAAACTACGGCAATAGCCCCAAAAATGAGGATAATTTCCAGCAACCTATCATGCCGGATGCGATCTGCAAAACCCATATAGACGGCAACAATGGGAATAGAAAATATCCCTTTGATAATGAAGAACCAGGGGAGTGCTTCTACGCCAAGCTCTTGTAAGAAGGCGGCTTCTATGATGCTTGCGCCCCATGTCCAGCCAAGAACAAAGGTAAAAAGACCTGTATACAGGAGGATAACAAGGTTCCATTCTGTCTTGCGTATATTCAGGGCTTTTTCTATGAACCGTTTCATGCAGGCTTTTTTCCCCGAGGACTTTGTTAGTTAGCGTATCTTGTACAAGAAAGAACGAAGGTATTTGCTTTTCTTTGGGAGCAAGGGAAAGGCGAACATAGCAAAGCTCTAGGAAAAGAACAAAACACCAGAACGTTACTGCCCTAATTTGGGGGGGGATATGGTGTAGGCTATGCTCATCTCCCCCCCGGTTCATTCCATACGCTCAGCATTAAGCAAGCAACCGCTCTGCAACTTTTTGTAAGCTCTTCGTAATGGGGTGGTCTGGATAACGCACCACAAAAACCCCCTCACTTGCCAGGACCATCATTTCATCTGAATGGGGAAGGACGGCACCCACTTCGCAATTATAGGTTTGTTCTACCTGTTTCTGAATATCATCAGGATTTAAACTAAGCGGTGCTTTGTTGACCAGTAGGAGCATAGTGGGGACATCAAGTTTGCGGGCAACTTCGACGGTCACGCTTGTTCCCTGAAAGTCTTGGCGGTCTGGACGCAAAATGATAGCGAGCGCGTCAGAAATGGCTATGGAGAGGAGCGTTTCCTCATTTAGTCCAGGGTGGGTGTCTATCATGAGTACGTCAAGGTCAAGGTCAATCAGCAATCGTTGAAAGCCATCGTTGAGCAAACCTACATCATAGCCTTCCCGGAGAATACGGGCGATTTCGCCGGCTTTGATGCTGGAAGAGACAAGATACACCTGCCCGGTAATAGTCGAGTCTGCAAACCGGATGGTATCGGTAACATCTTGCGCTGCATCCTTGATTTCACATTTGCCCCAGAGATAGTCATTGAGGCAGAGTCCCATATTGTTTTCATCCAGTCCAAAGAGGACGTGGATTCCAGGGGATGGTATATCAGTATCTACAACTCCTACCCGCAAGCCCATTTTTGCCATAAGAGCAGAAAGATTGGCGGAAGTGTTGGATTTTCCTGTTCCACCACGGTATGAATGAACAGAGATAATTTTCGACATAAAAGATCACTCCATAGTTGACACTAGCTAGAAACACGAATGGCAAACGGCAATGCTCACGGAATAGGTATCAAGAACTTTCCCTATTATTACGGTATGGTTTTCTGGTCTGGTTCTCTTGCTCGTTTGCAAAAAATCCCCTTGTAATGCATATCTCTGCCTTTTGCGAATCGTAGGGATAGCCTATCAACGTAGGCTCAAGGTAGGCTCAAGAATTGACAAAAAAGAGCAGAGATAGAGAGCACATTACGCTATACTGTGAATTATACCACAAGAGCAAAAGCCAGTTGGTGTATCAGGTTCCCGCTTGCACCCGTTGAACAGCAAGCATCGTGATGTCATCAGAGGGCGTATTGTCTGCAATATGCTGGCTGACCTTTGCACTTATCTGTTCCAATAACCCCCGTGCTGTAGGGGCAGGGGTCTGCAGCAAGGTCATAAGGCGTTCTTCGGTAAAAAGGTTCCCTTCAATACTGCGAGCTTCGGTCACTCCATCGGTAAAGGAGATGAGGATGTCCCCTGGCTCTATAGTCGTTTCTGCTTGGGTAAAGGTGGTATCGGCAGCAAGCCCTACTGCTGGTCCCGTGACATTGAGAAAGGTTTTGATACCCGCTTTGCCCGTCAACACCGGAGCATCATGCCCTCCATTAACATAGGTCAGTTTGCCGGTGTAAGGATTGAGCACCCCAAAAAAGAGGGTAGCGAACATATGGCGACTTTGGTTGTTGTGATGATTACGGGCTATGTAGGTGTTGGTCATAGAGACAGATTGGAGAGCATCGGTGGGGTTGGCTGCTATCTGTTCAGAAAACGCCCGGATGAGGCTACGGACGAGAGCCATAAAGAGGGCTGCCCCCACCCCTTTGTCGCAGACATCGGCAATCACGAGTCCAACGTGATCATCAGGTAACGTGAAGACATCGTAGAAATCACCGGCGACTTCGCGGGCAGGATGAAAAACAGTCGCTATTTCCCACCCTTCCGGCTGTGGCAACGAACCTGGGAGAAAATCTGCTTGGATACGTCTACCGAGTTCGAGTTCTCGCTTGACTGCCTGTACATAGGCTTGCTCTTGATCGCGGAGCCATTTCTTTTCCAAACTAGCACTGACCCGTGCCTTGAGCAACACGGGATTAAACGGCTTGTAGAGGTAATCTTCTGCGCCAAGCTCAATACACCGGACCACGCTGTCTATGTCGTCAAGGGCAGAAATCATGATCACCGGGATATGGCGCAGGGTCTTGTCTGCTTTGAGTTCTTCAAGCACTTGGTATCCATTCATCTCTGGCATCATAATATCCAGGAGGATGAGGTCAAATGCCTGCGTCCGCATCATTTCTAAGGCTTGGACACCATTTTCGGCTACGGCTACTGTATGTCCTTGTCGCTTGAGGCGACGTGAAAGCACATCACGATTTGCTTCGTTATCATCTACGACGAGGACAAAACCTTGTTCAGGATTCACGCTTTCGTTCCTTTGTTCAAGAACAGTTCAATCTTGCCTAGCAAGCGGGGAAAATCTACTGGCTTTGTTTCATATTCATCACATCCTGCCTCAATGCTTTTTTCCCTATCTCCTGCCAAAGCATGCGCGGTCAAGGCGATAACTGGGATGGTTTGTGTGGTGCTTGTGGCTTTTATTTGGCGGGTGGCTTGCCAACCGTCAAGGACTGGGAGACTCATGTCCATAAGGATAAGGTCTGGTTGTTCCG